>JAHDVH010000001.1:429610-729610 GCA_023382385.1 bacterium
CGGCCGAAGCATTCTTGGCCGAAGCGCTCTTGCTCATCGTCGAGCACATCGCCGGGTCACAGGCACCGGCCGAAGCATTCTTGGCCGAAGCGCTCTTGCTCATCGTCGAGCACATCGCCGGATCACAGGCACCGGCCGAAGCATTCTTGGCCGAGGCGCTCTTGCTCATCGTCGAGCACATTGCCGGATCACAGGCACCGGAGGCCATCGACGCGTTCTTCGTAGAAGAGCATGCCGAATTGGAGGTCATCGCAGCGTTGCTCGTGGAAGAGCACTTGGAGACATCACAGCTACCTGAAGCCTTGGTGGCAGAAGCCTTGGAGGCATCGCAGCCCGAGGTGGACGCGGCATTCGAACCGGAGGAGGTCAAAACCGCATTGGTTGCGGCCTGCTCAGTTGCGGAATTTTTGGCAGTCTTGCTTGCCTTTTTGCTCGAGGAACAAGCGCTGTCACACGCGTAGCTGTAGCCACCGGCCATAACCAGTGCCACAACCGCCATCGAACCGAGAAGTAATCCAATCTTCTTCACATGCATCTCCTTGTTGCGGGTTTTCGTGCGAATAGCTCGCAATCTAAAAAATTCACTCGTAATTTTCAGCAATCAGCCGAAAGTTTTTTCAGGCCGAAGGTACATTTCACTGTTTTCAGGGTTTCAGACCATGAATATTCGCTCGAATAACCGCTAAGTAAATAAATTTCAATATGAAAAAGATAACAACTGAAAGGCACGAATTTGTCCTCCGTCCTTTCGAGCCTCAGGACCAACCCCACTTTTTACAACTCGGCAGCCAGACTTGCGGTTCCCTGCATAAGCGAATAAATCAAAGCGAATCTGACTTAAGGGAACGATTCAAGAACTTTGTGCGGGACTTTGCTTTCCGCCCAGAGAGCGAGATCTACGTTGTTCAGTCCGAAAACGGAACGTACGCAGGTCATATATGGCTCACGGAGACAACAAATAGGTTTAATGGAATCAAAGAGTTATGGATTTGGGATCTGACGGTGACACCAGAATTCCGGAAGCAAGGATTGGGCCGAGCATTAATGACCCATGCCAAGGAGTGCGCAAAGAAGCAGAATTGTGAGGAACTGTGGCTCCTCGTAGCTGAGGAAAATGAAGAGGCACAGCGGCTTTATGCCTCCCAAGGGATGATGCCCCGTGCAAGGATGCTGTGCCTCGACATGGAGGAATCTCAGGCAAGCCAAGATTTTTCTTGAAATTTCGAGTGAGAACAGCTAACTTCCTGAGAAAACGATAAGTTCACCTTCAAATCAAGGAGAACCATGAGCCAAGTCATCGTGAAAGTACGAGAAAACTGGGGCTCGCGAATCGGCGTAATCCTCGCAGTCGCAGGCAGCGCGGTGGGATTGGGGAACTTCCTCCGCTTCCCCACTCAAGCGGCCGTGAATGGCGGCGGGGCATTTATGATACCCTATCTGCTGGCAATGATCCTTTTGGGGATTCCGGTGGCCTGGGTTGAGTGGACTTTAGGACGATACGGGGGAAGATACGGGCACGGCACCGGCCCCGGGGTCTATCACAGGATCGCGAACGGAAGGCCATGGGCGAAATATCTTGGCATAGCAGCGATCTTCGCACCAACCGTGATTACGTTCTACTATGTATATATCGAGGGATGGACCCTCGCATTTGCTTACTACTCAATTACCGGCGGATTTCACGAGGCGATTGCCGCAGGGGAAATGGGCAAGTTCTTTGCCGGATTTATCGGAGCAGAGAGCAACAGCTACTTTCATGATCACACTCCAGCCATAGTATTCTTCGCAATCGTGTTCGTCATCAATTACTTTGTGATGTACAAGGGTATTCAAGGCGGAATCGAGAAGCTGACCCGAATCGGGATGCCGATCTTAATCATCTGCGGTTTCTTATTAGCGATTCGCGTTTTGACACTTGGGACTCCGGACTCCGCTCATCCCGATTGGAATGTGACGAATGCGCTGGGCTTCATGTGGAACCCCAATTGGTCGGCTCTCGGGGATGTGAAAGTTTGGCTGGCGGCAACCGGTCAGATATTTTTCTCGCTTTCAGTGGGTATGGGCTGCATCATGGCCTATGCCTCTTACTTGCGAAAGAATGACGACGTTGTCTTATCAAGTCTGACCGCAACGACTACCAATCAGTTTGTCGAGGTCGTACTTGGCGGCAGCATCGGCATCGTTGCGGCGGCGGCATTTTACGGAATCGCGCAAGCTCAAACGATCGCCGCGAGCGGATCGTTCAGTGTGGGTTTCGTGACAATGCCTTTGATATTTGAGAATCTGCCGCTCGGCGGTTTTTTCGCGTTCATCTGGTTCATACTGCTCTTTATCGCGGGCGTGACTTCTTCAGTCTCCTTGATTCAGCCGGCGATCACGTTCCTCAAGGATGAACTGGATTTGACGCAGAATCAGGCCGTCACCACGATGGGCGTCATCAATCTTGCAGTCACCGGTTTTCTCGTGTTCACGATTCAGTGGGGCACACTTGACGAAATGGACTTCTGGGCAGCGACAGTGTGTCCTGTGATTGCAGCGACCATAATGGTGATCTTCTTTTCCTTCATCCTTGGCATAGACAAGGGTTTTGAGGAAATGGAACGCGGTGCAGCAATTAAAGTGCCGCGCATTTTCCGATTTGTCCTCAAGTATGTCACGCCAACGTACTTGATCGTCTTGTTGAGCATCTGGCTTGTCAAGGAATGGTGGTCGGCGATTATGCTGGTGAACGTCGAAGACCCAACGAAGCGGGCTTGGATATGGGGTGCAAGGCTAATTTTGCTGGGGATTTTTGCGGCCATTACGTGGATCGTCGTGCATGCAAACAAGTCGGGCAAATTCCCGAAACGGCAGGAGAACTCAAAATGACACTCGGTGGTTGGATTTTCATGTTGTGTAGCTGGGCCGTGCTGACCTGGCTCATGTATTTCTGTTATTCGAGAGCTCTGCGATTGAAAATTGATCCCGATGATGTCCACAAGCAGAGTCTCTGAGCCACGCACACTTTCAGCAAAAAGCGGACACAATTAGTGTCCGCTTTCGATTTCAGAGTGTGTGGTTATCAGCTTGCAGCCGGCGCCCAGCGCACTATTCCCATTCTCAGAGGATTGCCAAGGAATGGATGCGAGGGAACGACTCGAACCGTGAAACCGTACATTCCGTTCTCCGGAGCGGTCCAGTCTCCGGTATACACGTGCGTGCCTCCATTGTCGCTATGATCCAGCCGGGTGTATCCGGCAAGATCAAAGTTCTGTCCAATATTGGGACCGTAACAGATTTGCACTTCCACGTCATCAGGCGACAGGCCTCCCAATGCAACTTCGGCCTTGACTTTCACCGGGCTGCCCGGATGCAGGTTGTAGGCAGGTTCCGTCTCCACTCTCAGGACCTGAACTTCGTGCCAGTGGCTCTCGACAAATTTCTTCCAGCGAGCCAATTCCCGCGCTCCGGCAGCATTGTCCATCTCCATCATGGCACAGCGTTCGAGCGCCTTGACGTAGAAGTCCTCCCAATACTCTTTGACCATACGCCGAGCGGCGAAACGAGGCACCAGTCCCTTCATGGACGCCTTGACCTTGTGCATCCAGGCTTCCGGGACGCCATTTTCGCCACGGCGATAGTAAAGCGGGACAATCTGCTTTTCCAGCACATCGAAGAGCATGCGCGCATCGCTCTCATCTTGTTGCAAGTCATTGCCGAATTGAAGCCCTGCGCCAATCGCCCAGCCATTCTCAGGCAGGTATCCTTCATCCCACCAGCCGTCCAGAATTGAGAAATTCAGCCCTCCGTTGATCAACACCTTCATACCACTCGTTCCGCTTGCCTCCAGCGGGCGTCGTGGATTGTTGAGCCAAATGTCAACACCTTGGACCAGTTGAGCGGCAACGGTCATGTCGTAGTTCTCGATAAAGACCATGCGATGTTCGACACCGTGATTGCGCGCAAACTGAATAAGAGCCTGAATCAAGTCCTTGCCCATGACGTCTTGCGGATGGGCTTTGCCGGCGAAGACAAATTGGACGGGACGGCTTTTGTCTCGAAGCAGTGCGAGCAAACGATCGGGGAAATGGAGCAGCAGAGCAGCGCGCTTGTATGTCGCGAAGCGACGGGCAAATCCGATAGTCAGCGCGTGTGGATCGAGGATCTGCTCAAGCTCGTCAGTCAATGGCACGAAACCACTGACACGCTGTCGATAAGCGGCCACTCGCTCACGCACAAACTCGACAAGCCGGATCTTTCCAAGGTTGTGAATTTCCCAAATCTCGTGATCGGGAACCTTATCGATTTCCTGCCAAAGCCGCTTGTTATCAGGCCCATCCCTCCAGTCTTCGCTAAAGTGTCGACTGATCAGCTTAGACATTTCAGGAGATACCCACGTTGCGTGATGCACGCCATTGGTCACAAAGTCGATTGGAACTTCCTCATGCGGCAAGTTTGGCCAACTCTCCGTCCACATTCGGCGCGACACATCTGCATGCAAGCGGCTGACACCGTTCGTGTAGTCGGCGGTACGGAGCGCACAAATCGCCATGTTGAACGGTTGTCCGGGTGCTCCGGGCCGCAGGCTGCCAAGACCAAGCACCTCGTCCCGTGTTATTCCATAGCGGTCGTAGACTTGACCGAAGTACTTGTCCATTAACTCCGTTGAGAATTCGTCAATACCGGCCGGAACCGGGGTGTGCGTCGTAAACAGCGTCCCTGCTGCGACAAGCTGCAACGCTTCCAACCACGACAGCTTCAAATCGTCAGCCGCGTGCAGCACACGTGCGATCTGGACGAAAGCAGAGTGGCCCTCGTTCATGTGGCAAACGGACATGGTGATGCCGAGTTTGCGAAGCAACTCCACTCCGCCAAAGCCGAGCACAATTTCCTGCTGGATGCGTGTTTCCCTATCCCCACCATATAGGGTATGCGTGATGGAGCGGTCAGGCGGGGTATTCTCCGGCAAATCGGTATCCAGAACGTAGAGCGGAATTCTACCGACCGTCACGAGCCAGGCACCAATCGTCAAGTGACGATTGTGAAAGGGAACTTGGATCGTAAGCCGTTTGCCGTTCGCATCGAGGACCGGCTGCATGGGCAGGTTATCAAACTCATTCAGTGGATACAACTCCGTTTGCCGCCCATCGGCATCGAGTTGCTGTTGAAAATACCCCTGACGATAGGCTAAGCCAATGCCAATTACAGGCAATCCAAGGTCTGATGCCGCTTTAAGATAGTCACCGCTCAGAACACCAAGTCCTCCGCTATAGAGCGGCAAACAGGAGGCCAAGCCGTATTCCATGGAGAAGAATACGATACGTCCGCGCTGCTCGGCGCTATGCACCTGCTGATACCAGGACTCACCATGAAGGTAATTGTCCAGCAGTCGCAGACAGTGATTATAGTGCTCAACGAATTCATTGGAAGCCGCGGCCCGCGACAATTTCCATTGGGGAACATCGAGCAGCAAGCGAACCGGATTGTGGTTGGTAGCTTCCCACATTGCGGGATCAATATGTCGGAACAACTCTCCGATTTCCGGACGCCATGACCAGTAGAAATTGTAAGCCAATTCCGTCAGACGTGAGAGACTCTCCGGAAGATTCGGAGTGAAGCGATAATTGGCAATCGAAGTGAGTTTCATCTAAAGGTTCGGATCTCCACATTTGGTTTCAAGTACTTCAGCAAATAGCAAAGGGGCCGCAGCCCCTCGCTACACACTACATCTGCGTCAACGCAAGAGCATCATCTTGCCGATGAGCTGTTTTCCTCCCGCGTCCAAACGGTAAAAATAGACACCGCTCCCGATCCCGGCACCATCAAAGTCCACTCTGTGATGTCCTGCCGATAAAGACGACTCGACAAGTGTCTTCACCAACCGGCCCTGAACATCAAAAACGCTGAGGGTGACAGCCGACTCGGTGGGCAGACCGAACGATATGCTCGTGGTCGGGTTAAAGGGGTTCGGGTAGTTTTGGGAAAGATACAGTTCGGTCGGTATTCCCGCCGGCGAGTCATCAGCTGGGGTGATAATAAATTGCACGATGTTAGAGCTGTCCGACTCCCCCCCATCATAGACAGCTGTCACCCACATGCGAAAGACTCCGACTCCAGTTACATTGTAGACAAAAGTCGTGCCAGATGCCTCGCCAATCAGCCCGGTTCCTTGTCTGTAGACCTTATAATTGACAAGTTCGTCGAGCGCACTCCGCCCGTCATCCTGCAATGCGGCCCAATCCGGAGGAAGCCAGTTCAACGTAATCTGCATCGTTTCAGAGTTGAAATCACCCACGAGGTTTCGCGGTGGGTCGAGCCGATAGACAGTCATATTCACAACCACTTCTCCACCGGCAGGGACCGTGAACTGTTCAGAAGTGAGGTTCTCATATCCCTCCATCTCGCATTCGAGCCTGAAGTTCCCGGCGGGCATATCGGCGACGCTGAATGTACCGTCAGCATTTGGAGCGAAGGAAAGACTTCCGACACGTAGCGTGGCACCGGATAGGTCGGTGGCCGGTATTGCAGTTATCTGACCGCTGAGGGTGCCTGTTCCGACAATGGGACCGGTAGTATAGCGAAGAGCGGTCCCGGCACCAATCGTAAACTGGTTCTGATCGTGGCTGCCGTCCAGCAACACCATCAGGCCCACAGTTCCTGAGGAATTTTCGATTCCCAGCGTGGCATCCATGTCCGTGTCGGGACCATCGTAGTCAAAGCGGTTGTAGTGGATCTCAAATTCGCTGTCTCCGGTTCTCGTGGCGCGTTCATCCAGCGAATAGAGAACAAACTGTGCGGTCACTTTGAAAGTTCGTGGGTCGAAATGGGGAACTTGGTAGTACTCAACAATGAACCGTCCGTTCGCCGCATCGTGATAATAGGCAACCTGCCCGCCTTCGTTCGCATCATACGGATATAAGTCATCCCAGAAAACAAACACAGCGTTATTGGGAAGAGCACTATTGGGAATATACGTATTCGTATACGGCTGGGTTCCGCCCGCGACGTTGCCGAATCCGATCCAGCCGTCCGCGGAAACCGTTAAGTTTGTCGTCACGGCTCCGTAAAACCGAGCATTGAACGGCAACGGGACCTGAATCAGCCAGTCATTACCCGTGCCCGGTCCAATAAGCGTTCCCGCACCACCACCTGCAGGCGCGATTGAGGTATAAGAGAATGTTGGGGCATACCCTGTATCGCTATTTTCATAGCAGAAATACCCATATGCATCAGGGCCTACCGGCGCATATCGTGAGTCGTCAATCGGGATCATCGCGTCCACAGCTTGCCCTGCGGTCACAAACACCGTGCGTGCGCCGGATCTTCCGTCAATAGTTGCGCGAACAACATACGAGTTGCTGCCGGGCAACGAGCGGGTAAACTGACCGGACGCATCGGAGACATCGGTCGGAATCGTCGCATTGGGAAACTCGTATGTGATGGTTGCCCCGGCGACGGGATCTCCCTCCTGGTCGATGACAAGACCGTTGATTGTCCCGTTCCCCGGGACAGCAGAGAGACCAAAGTTTCGGACGACTGTCGGCCCGCTGGCCACAACACTCTGCGTTTCCGGAACGAACCCGAATGCTCGCGCATGCAGGTTGTAAGTGCCGCCTTGCGGGACACGAACGGCGTAGTTTCCGGCATCATCGGTGAGCGCGTGTGTTCCTTCACCCTGAATCAGAACAGAACCGGGAACTCCGTTATTGGGATCACCTGCAGGATGAATCACACCGCTGATCATCGTCCAGGCTGAGACCAACGGTACGCTTGACGCCAGCCCAAAGGTCTGAGCTGTACCGACGTTGATTTCGCCAGTGACGCGCAACGTCCAGGAGCCTGCTGCAGGATTTGCCACTCGAACGCGCTCACAGACATTGACACTGTCCACACCTGCCACCGCGGGAGATCCGGGAGAAGCAGGATTCAAAGTCCACGGCAAGTAGTTCGTGCCATTGGGCGAAATCAAAACCAAATCGAGATCATTCACGAGAGTCGGAATGACGTTGCCGAGAGCAGGCACGTCCGACCACGCCAAGCTAACATCAAGAGTCGGCGTATTCACCGGAACAGTAAAGTTGTGCGTATAGGTTTCATCCAGACTCAGCTCACCTTCCAGCACGCCTCCCGCATCAAGCTGCTGGATTGCACTCAGAGCGTTGACCAGGCCAAAACCCGACTGGTAATCCGGCCCGGCGGTTCCTAAGTCGGTTGCAGAATTAATGTATAACGCTTTGACGGTTTCGGGCAGCGGATCGGGTGCATCAGGATAGAGGGAGTGCCAGCGTTCGAGGATTAAGCAAGCCACGCCCGCAGCCGCAGGAGTAGCCATTGAAGTACCCGACATGGAGGTATAACCGCCACCCGGAGCGCACGACGTCACATTCACTCCAGTCGCGACAACTTCCGGCTTTATGCGTCCGTCATCCGTTGGTCCCCATGACGAAAACGATGCCAATGCGTCTGACGCCGACGTCGCGCCAACGGTCATAATGTTCTTTGCACCAGCCGGAATCGACATACAGCGGTAAGAACTATTGGCACATCCCGGATCGCCGCGTTCATTTCCTGCCGCCCAGAATTGAATCAAAGGTCGATCGACCGTTTGCCTGACCAATCCGTCAATAATGCGGGAGGTCAACTCGTAGTCGCCAAACCACGAGCACGGATAACCGTTGGGGCTGACGTTCGCGCCGACGGAATTCGTGGTTAGCTCGACTCCGTAATTCTCGCGGGCAAAGATGTAGTCATCGCTCACGTCGTTCGGGCTGTTGTAAAAACAGAACGGGACGCAGGCATCGTACTCACCGCTAATGATTGTCGCAGCTGGAGCCATTCCGCGATTCGTGCCGCCGGAATTCGCTCCATTTCCGCCTACCGTTCCTGCGACATGAGTGGCATGAGCTTGAACCGTGCCCGCCTCCATCTGAGTCACGCGCGTACCGAAGTCCGGATGCGTCGGATCAACCATGCCGCCGTCAAACACCAGAATCGTGACTCCGTTTCCCGTCAGGTTGTAAGGAGCGGTCTGTACTTCGTTCACGTGCAGCCGCGTTCGAACGGTCGAGTTCACATTCTCCAACGGGGGTGACATTTCGTTGATGAACATCACGGCGTCCATAGCCGCAAGCTCCATGAGCTTCGCTGGATCTGCAGCAACAATCAAAGTGTGCGACGCCTTGATGTGACCACCTACTTCGAAGCCACGCATCGCGACTTCGGCTGCAGCATCCGCAAGCGCTACGTCTTGGAATACGTCCACGTTGAACATTCTTCGGTTGTTATCATAAAGACTCCATGAACCGAACTCTTGTTCGATGACCCGGGGATGCAGCTTGAATTCCGGTGCAAATGGCAGCATTGCCCGCACACCGAGCGAGTTCAAGAGGGTGGCCGTGACAGGTCTCGTCAAAGAGGCGGCATAAGCTCGCTCCGGCAGATAACCCAGAAGTTGGATACCTGCACTATTCAGTCGGGAATGATCCTCGGAAGTCAGCGGCTCAAAGAATTGCAGCACCACGTGACTGGCATCGTCAACTTGCGCAATTCTGTACTCAAATTCGGCAGGACTTACGACACCGCTTTGAAAATAGATCTCATACGCGGCCTTCGCCGACCCGAGACTTAACAGCAAGCATGCCATTACCCAAGATGTGATTCTCTGCTGTCTCACGTTTCCTCCACTCAATGTAATTCGGGAAAACACCCGGAACCAGTTCTGTTAATCATCTGGCCATTCGACCGATATCCAGACATCGCCGTTCTCGACCTTCACTGAACGCGTCGACGTGTCCAGACCTGAATTGGTCAGACACTTGCCAGTCGTCACGTCATACCGCCATCGATGCATGTAGCACTCGATGACGGATCCCTGCAACTTCCCTGCGCCCAGATTTGCACGCATATGCTTGCAGGCCGCATCGAGTCCGTACAATTCCCCATTCACGTCAAACACCGCAAATGGCCTGCCCAGAATTGTGATACTGCGCGCTTGCCCGGGCTTGAGATCGGAACGCTTGCAGACTCTGAACCAGCGGTCGCTCATCTCGTCACAAAGTGACTGAGGATTCTCGCGCCATGCTCGCGGCTGTTTTCAATAAACACGCGTGACGCTTCGCGTCCTGCCAGCAGCACGCCTGCAACATACACTCCGGGCACATTCGACTCGAGGGTTTCGGGATTATGCGAAGGGATCATGGCAGGATCATGGAATTCGATGCCGAGGCGACTCAACCAGTCATAATCTGGTTGATAGCCTGTTAATAAAAAGACATTGTCTGCGTCGAGATCACGTATTCCTTCCGGACCATCGATGCTTACTGCGCGCTCCGAAATGCTCACAACTCGCGACCCAAAGTGCGCCTTGATCGCACCTTCACGAATCCGGTTTTCCAAATCGGGGCGGATCCAGTATTTGATAGATGGAGTGAGTCCGGACCCTCGGTGAACCAACCTAACTTCGGCACCTGCTCGATGCAGTTCAAGAACAGCTTCGGCCGCAGAATTCTTGCCGCCTACAACTACAACCGACTTACCGATGAAAGGATGAGGGGTCACGTAATAGTGAGAGACGTGTGATAAACCCTCGCCCGGCACACCCAGCAGGTTGGGACTGTCGTAGGAACCTGTGGCCAGCACAACGGCGTTACAGGTGTACTCTCCACGACTGGTGGTCAGCTGAAAACCGGAATCAGTCCGCTGAAGACCATCAACACTGCAATTTGTCACGAAGGGCAGCTTATACTCGAGTACAATGCGGACGAAGTAGTCAAGCACTTCGCGCTTTACCGGCTTTGGACCGGCAGCTACAAGCGGAATTCCGGGGAACTCCAGCAGTTCTGCCGTGGAAAAGAACGTCATGCGCTCAGGGAACCGAAAAATCGTATTACACAGAGCACCGCGTTCAAGCATGACGGAGCGCACGCCGCGGCGTTTGGCCTCAAGTGCCACTCCAATTCCCGCAGGGCCGCTGCCAACAACGACCAGCGGCCACTCTCGTTCCACTTCCACGTGAGACCGCACTACTCGCCGATAACTTTGATGACTATGCGCTTGCGGCGCTGCCCGTCAAACTCGGCGTAATAGACCTGCTGCCACGGGCCAAGATCGAGTTGCCCGTTTGTGATTGGCAGAATCACCTGATGATGCAGGATCAAGTTCTTCAGGTGAGCGCTTCCGTTATCCTCGCCAGTGCGATGATGCCGGTAGTCTTTATCTGGCGCCAGCCCGCGCAGCCACTCCTTGATGTCCTCGATTAACCCGTCTTCGGCATCGTTCACGTATACAGCCGCAGTGATATGCATGGCCGACACAAGGACCATACCTTCGCGCACTCCTGAGGTATTGACGGCTTTCGCAACTTGACCCGTAATGAGAACGAACTCTTCACGTTTCGACGTTGAAAAGGTCAAATACTCAGTGTGTGATTTCATTTTCCTCCGAGGACTCTGAACAGCATGCGAATCGGATCGTAATAGCGATCTGCGACGCGCTCCTTCAATGGAATGATTCCGTTGTCCGTAATATGGATGTGCTCAGGACAAACCTCCGTGCAGCACTTCGTGATATTGCAGTAGCCGACGCCTGCCTCATCCTTGATAAATGGAATTCGGTCTTCAGTGTCGAGCGGATGCATTTCCAATGAGGCCATTCGGATCATGAAGCGCGGTCCGGCGAACTCTTCATGCTTTCCGTGATTGCGCAATACGTGGCATACAGTCTGACAAAGGTAGCATTCAATACACTTCCGGAATTCCTGAACGCGGTCGACTTCGTACTGATACATACGATGCTTGCCATCCGCGCCCTTGGCACGCGGCTTGAACGGTTTGATGCGCTTGTTCACCGAGTAGTTCCAGGAGACGTCAGTCACGAGGTCCCGGATGTGCGGGAATGTCTTAAGTGGTTCTATCGTCAGCGGTTTGTCAAGCGGCAGCGTATCCATGCGAGTCATGCACATCAAACTCGGCTTGCCATTGACTTCGGCAGAACAAGATCCGCACTTGCCAGCCTTGCAATTCCAGCGGCAAGCAAGGTCAGGGGCCTGAGTGGCCTGAATTCGATGAACGACATCAAGCACAACCATGCCGTCATCAATGTGCACATTATAGTCTTTCATTGCGCCTTCGCCATTGTCGCCGCGAAAGACTTTTACTTTAATTGTGCGTGCCATGCTTAAGCCTCCTCAACAAAGGGTTTAAGCTCAGGAGTGACTTCAGGCAAAGCATCGGCTCGTAACGCCATCGCACCATTCTGATTATAGATTATGTGATTCACTTTCGCGTATTTCTTGTCATAGTTGGGATAGTCTATTCGCGAATGCCCTCCGCGACTCTCGCGCCGTTCGAGCGCTGCCATCGCGATGGCTCGCGACACCACGATCATGCTGCGCAAGTCCATCGCCAGATTCCAGCCGGGGTTGTAGGCGCGCGCTCCTTCCACAGAAACGTTCGCAACGCGCGCTTCAAACTGATCAAGCGCAACAAGGGCACCTTTAAGTTCTTCTTCCGTGCGCACAATGCCCACGTTGTCCTGCATCATGTCCTGCAATTCCTGGTGGACTTTGTACGGATTCTCTCCGCCTTTGCGCTCCAAACACGAGAGGTTCTCAGCAATAGCCTTCTCCACTTGCGAGCCGTCAAGTTCAGGTGCTTGTGCTGTTTTTGCAAACTCTGCAGCGCCCCACCCTGCTCGCCTGCCGAACACCAGCAGGTCGGACAGCGAGTTACCGCCCAAGCGATTGGCACCGTGTAATCCTGCGGCAACTTCGCCCGCGGCAAACAACCCGGGAACTGTACTCATGCCGGACTCCGCCTGCACACGAATTCCACCCATCATGTAGTGGCAGGTGGGACCGACTTCCATCGGTTCTTTCGTGATATCCACGTTCGCCAGCTGCTTGAACTGATGATACATGGAGGGCAGCTTCCGCTGAATATCTTCCGCTGAGCGTCGCGTGGCAATGTCGAGAAAAGCACCGCCATGCGGGCTGCCTCTTCCTGCCTGCACTTCAGAACGTATCGCGCGTGCCACAACGTCACGCGTTAGGAGTTCCGGCGGTCTTCTCACGCTCGCAAGTTTTCCGGCCGCGACCTCATTCACCCACTGAATAGCCTCCTGCTCCGTCGCTGCAACGTCGTTCTTGAAAGCTTCCGGGATGTAGTCAAACATGAAGCGGCGGCCGTCTTTGTTCAGCAGCACACCACCTTCTCCTCTGACTCCTTCCGTAACCAGCGTGCCGCGAACAGAAAGCGGCCAGACCATTCCTGTAGGATGGAATTGCACAAACTCCATATCCATGAGTTCGGCACCTGCCCGCCATGCCAAGGCATGGCCGTCGCCGCTGTACTCCCATGAATTGGACGTGATCGCGAATGACTTTCCTCCCCCGCCTGTAGCCATAACAACGGACTTAACACGAAACAAGTGGAATTCGCCGGTTACTCGCGAATAGGCTAAAGCACCGCAGACACGATTGCCTGACTTGAAGAGATGCGTTACGGTCACTTCCATGAAGATTTCCGCAGGCATATGCACAAGCTTGTCCTGTAATGTGCGGATCATCTCGAGTCCTGTGCGGTCGCCAACGTGGGCCAGCCGGGGATATGTATGCCCTCCAAAATTACGTTGGTTGATTAGTCCGTCAGGCGTCCGGTCAAAGACGGCACCCCACTCTTCCAGTTCTCGAATCCGGTCAGGCGCTTCCTTTGCGTGGAGTTCAGCCATGCGAAAGAAGTTAAGCTGTTTGCCGCCTTTCATGGTGTCACGGAAGTGCGTTTCCCATGAGTCACGATCGTCCGCGTTGCGCAACGCGGCAGCCGCACCGCCCTCGGCCATCACAGTATGCGCCTTGCCAAGCAGAGATTTCATCACCACGGCAGTCTTGGCACCCAAAGCCGCTGACTCGATGGCAGCGCGCAAACCCGCACCGCCCGCGCCGATGACCAATACATCAAAATCATGCGTATTGTAGTTTGCCATTAGAAGAACCTCACATCCTGCCAGATTCCCATGGCGCACATTCTGATGTAAAGATCGGCAAAGCCGACTGTAAAGAGACTGAGCCAGAAATAGAGATTGTGCCGGTCATTCAGGATGGAAACACCCTTCCAAGCCTTATGGCGCACGACGCCCGCAGCCGCACACGAGTAGCAATCGATCTTCCCGCCTACGAGATGGCGCAGTGAATGACAGCTCGTCACGTACAGGGTAAGGAATGCGGTGTCAGCCGCGACAACGATTGTCCCGATTCCCATACCGAATCCATCGGCAAAACGGAACGCATCGATCAAATGTATCCAGTGAAAAATGACGAGTACTGAGATGATGTAGAGGAAGTACCGGTGCAGGTTATTCAGAATCCACGGCAGCGCGCTTTCCCCTTTGTATTCGCGCTGACCTTTGCTCACCGCGCAGGCCGACGGAGCAAACATCACAGAGCGGTAGTAGGCCTTGCGGCCGTAATAGCAAGTAAGTCGGAAACCGGCCGGCACCCACAGAATCAATAGCGCGGGTGACCACGTGAAGCCGGGAATCCACTTGGTCAAGTCTGGCGAAAAGAAAGGTGAAATGTAGGGTCCGAAATGACTGTACTGCGTAGGCTGGAGTGCCGCCCAAGTGGCGTAGATAATGAACACGACGAACGAAAGCCCCATAGACAAGGGAGCCAGCCACCAGGCATCAAGACGCCGAGTCGCCAGAAAGGGTTCGCGCGTTCCGGGTACGGGATAGGCCATGATTCAGAGATTAGTTAGGATAGGGAATAAAGATGAGACAGATTACGCCGGCAAATCGCCGTAACGTAATCGTTCGATTTCGTTGAGGAAGGCTTTATGGACATAGTCCGTTGGTACGACAAGAACAATTCGATTAGGAAACCTCGCTTTGAGGAGGTGATCCATTGAATGTTTGACGATGATGCGGGCCACGACTGCTGTGGTAAGCTCCCCGGGCTCGTTATATGTCGCCGGAATCGCGACAGATCTCATCGAGTTATGATACGCGAGCATCAGCGCATTCTGCAATGCTTCTTCGAGTGCCTCGATACTCGGGCGTCTTGCCAGAGAAGTGACAGCAATATGAATCAGCTTCTCACACTCCAAGCCGCCTCCGCCCGTCAGGCAAACTTGTCCCAGCCGCAGGTGCTCGTACTGTGATAGTTCCTTCTCAATTTCATGACCGGCACGTCGCAGGATATCAGAGCCAAGTTGTCCTGATGGCCGCATTTCGCAGTGAATCGGGCAGACGATAGCTTCCGTTGCCAACTCCCAGATGTCCCCGACGAACGTGTCGAGCTCGCCGAGACCCCACTTCATGCAGACCTCATTCGCTCAAAGGATTGCTTCAAACGACGATAGCTCTCAGGAAGACTCTCCGAGAGCACTTTTGTGTCACTGACGACTCCCATGAAATTCGAGTCGCCATTCCAACGTGGAACGATGTGGTAATGAAGGTGATCGAGGATACCGGCTCCGGCTGCACGCCCGATGTTCATTCCGATATTGAAACCATGCGGAGTGAAGCATTCCTCGAGCGCCCGGCGAGACAATTCGAGCATACGCCCAAGCTCTGCATGCTCTTCTGCGGTGAGCAACCCAAAATCGGCAGTGTGCCTCACCGGAATGACCATCAAGTGTCCGGTGTTGTAAGGATACAAGTTCATTACGGCGAAACACAACTCGCCGCGACACAAAATCAAGTTGCGCTCGTCGTCGTCGTCGGCAAGCATCGTACAGAAGATACAGCCGTCAGGCTGCTCCTGCTTGACCGTTTCAGCGATATAGGTCATGCGCCAAGGTGCCCAGAGGCGCTCCACGAAGGACTAATCCTCTTCCTGCTCTTCGACAAACTCTGCAATAATCTTATCCTGAATTTCCGGCGGCACAATTTCATAGTCCGCGAAGGCCTGCGAGTGCATGCCGCGACCCTGAGTCATTGAACGCAGCGCG
Source organism: bacterium (assembly GCA_023382385.1). NCBI lineage: Bacteria > bacterium. Next base: position 445,537 of record JAHDVH010000001.1, read on the forward strand.
GTGGAGTAACGATAGAGCTCTTTTTGCGGGACCCTAGCTTTGATGACCTGATATCGTCCTTCGCCTTCCATGCCTTGAATCTTGCCTCTTCGGCTCGACAGATCGCCCATCACATCGCCCATGAACTCTTCGGGGACACGCACGACGACATCAAAAACAGGCTCAAGCAGCAATGGCTTGCACTTCTTAAATGCAGCTTTGAAACCTTGTCGCCCCGCGATCTTAAATGCCAGTTCTGAAGAGTCCACGTCATGATACTTGCCGTCGAACACGGTGACCTTCACATCCACGACAGGATAACCCGCAATGACTCCGCGAATCATCGTCTCTTGGATACCCTTATCGATCGCCGGGATATATTTTCCGGGAATCGCTCCGCCTACGATGGCATCGACAAATTCGTAGCCACCGCCGCGAGGCTTCGCTTCAAGTTTCAAGTTACAGACGCCAAACTGGCCGCGTCCGCCGGACTGCTTCTTGTGCTTTCCTTCGGCGTCAGCGCTTCCCCGAATTGTTTCACGATAGGGGACTTTGGGTTCAACCAACTCCGCATCGACATGAAAGCGATCCTTAAGATGCGAGAGTATGTTGGAAAGCTGCAAGTCGCCGTAGCCGCGAATGACCATTTGGCCAAGCTCAGGCATCTGCTCGACTTGAAAGCTGGGATCTTCAATATGCAGTTGATTAAGTCCAGTGGCGACTTTGTCTTCTTCGCCTTTCGTCTTGGGAACGACTGCCATTTCGAGCACCGGTGGCGGAAAGACTATCCTTGGCAGCTTATACCCCTTTGCCTTGTCGGACAAGGTGTCTCCGGTGTGTGTGGCCTTCAACTTCACCATCGCACCAAGATCTCCGGCGACCAGCTTGGTGGCGGGTTCGCGCATCTTCCCGTCAACGTGAAACAACTGTCCAATCTTCTCGATTTGACCGGAGTGCGTATTCAAAACTTCGCCACCCGGCTCGAGTTTACCTGCAAAAACACGCACGTAGCAGAGATCGCCAACGTGCGGTTCAGTAATCGTCTTGTATACCAGCGCACAAGTCGGCGCAGTTTCAACTTCGTGAATCTCCTCAAGCGAACCGCTCGCGTTCTCCGCAACGATTGACGTACGGTCATGTGGAGACGGCCCTTCTTTGATCAAGAACTCAAGCAGCCGACCGACTCCGATATTGCCTGTTCCTGATCCACACAGCACGGGAACAAGTTTGCCGGTCGCAAAGCCTTTGCGCAAGCCGTTGACAAACTGCTCTTCGCTCAGCTCACCCTTCTCGAAGTAGATCTCGATCAACTCGTCGTCTGCCTCGGCAGCGACTTCCATCAGTTTTGCCCGCATTTCGAGCGCGCGTTCCTTTACCTCTCCGTCCAACGGCAATTCTTCTACCTTGCCGGACCCGTCTCGCGAGTAGCGATACATCTTCATGGTCAATCCGCTGACAATCGTATCAAAGTCCAAGCCCGGATTGAGCGGGAAGTGCACTGGTTGCACCTTCTTGCCGAATTCTTCGGTCAGCTGGTCGACGACCTCCTGATACTTCGTATGCTCTTTGTCCAACTTTGTTATAAAGAAAGCCCGCGGCAGTCCGTACTTTTCTCCCGATTCGTAAGCAACCGTATGACCAATGTCGTGTCCCGCAGTGCCGTCTACCGGCAACACAGCGATATCCACAGCACGAAGGGCGGACACAATATCCCCGATAAAATCTGCAAAGCCCGGTGCATCAACGATGTTGAAAAAATGGTCGTGATATTCACCCTGCATCAGACTGACCTGCATGGACATCTGCCGCTCAATCTCTTCCTTTGTGTAGTCAGAGACTGTGGTTCCCGCTTCCACGCTTCCCAATCGATGAATGACCCCCATATTGAGCAACATGGCCTCGGCCAGCATGGTCTTTCCACAATGACCGTGGCCAAACAGACCAATGTTGCGAATTTTCTCCGTACTTACCTGCGCCACCGTGGCCTCCTATTCTCAGCAAAGTAAATTGTATAAATAACAGGCTCCAATTACGGAGCCTGTCAAGAAAATACGGTATCCAGCCAAAATAGTCAAGGGAACCGAAGTTTTTTCAGCACTTGCGTTTAGTCTGGAAGAACCTCCGGACGGCTTGCGATTCTTTGGAGGCACTCTCGCGTCCGCAAGCGTTCGATGACCTTCCGACAATCATCTGCCCGCTTGTGCAAACGCGCGAGGGACTTCGGCGAGATCTTGGCTAGAAGTTTACAGAATTGTATCCGTACGGTGAGGAGAACTGAAACCAATAGGACATAAGCGCGCCTTTGCGCAGAAGTTCCATGCTTGGCAAATAACAGCCACTTGCCCATGATTCGCCACCCAAGCACGGGTTCATCAGGCAACGTGTCCGTCCGGTAGCCGCTCGCAAGAGCATCATGGTGAAGAACCTGCGCCTGAGGTACAAAGCGGACCCGTAGCCCCCTCTTCCGTAAACGGATACAATAATCCACTTCTTCATGGTAAAGGTAGAATCGCTCATCAAATCCACCCAAAGCACGAAAGTCGTTCGATCGGACGAGCATGGCCGCCCCGCTGACCGCAAGAACATCGGCGGCTCGGTTCGTTTCACGAGAACGGATCTGTTGCAGCCAAAGCCTGCACGCCCGAGGAAACAAGCGTGACTTCAATTCTGGAATCAGATTCCAAAACTCCTTGAACAACGTGGGGGCCGCCAGCACCGAGGGTAACTTCTCTCCAGCGAAGTTCGTCAGTTGGGCACCTACCGCCGAGATGGAGCTGTCAGACTCGATTTCTTTCAACAGTCTTGCCAGCGCATTCCGTGCAACCCACGTGTCCGGGTTCAGAATAAACATGTAGTCGGAGTCTGCAACCGCGAATCCCTGATTGACCGCCTTCGCAAAGCCTGCGTTATAAGGGTTTGCAATGAGTTGAACCTCCGGGAATCGCTCCCGAATCATTTCTTCTGACCCATCTCTCGATTCGTTGTCCACAACCACAATCGAAAGGTTGGCCTCGGAAGACACGCGCCGGAGGCTCATCAGGCACTCTGCCAGAGCTTCACGGGTGTTGTAACTAACAATGCAGACAGTTATTCGCGGCGACATATGCCTCAATATACTGGAAATTCGGAAATAGGACAAGAAAAAAAGGCCCCAGAGGGGCCTTAGCTCTAATACCTACCTCTACGAGGCGGTTCATCCTCACGTTCACGCCCTCGCTCATTCATCAACTGTCTCAACCGGCGAGGCAACTCATCCAGCAAAACTGAGCATCGGGAAACTTGCTGCGGGGTCAGGAACTCCGACATGTCGCTCAGCATAGCTTCACGTTTGGTCAGGATTTCGGTCTGTAACCGTTTGTTACTTGAAATGAGCTCCTTTACTTCCTTGCTGTCCGCACTCTTGTCGGAGGACAGCACGTCCAGCCGACGGCGGGACTCTGTCAGCTGACGCTGCAGGTCATCCGTTTCGCTCCGATACTGACGGAGTCGGGGATAGAACTTCTCGGCCTGAGCCGGTGTCAGCTCAAGTTCTTCGGCAAACTTGCCAATGATGACAGTTTCCAAGCGCTCACGCTTCTCGTCAGGTGGACCACGGTGTTTCTGCGCAGACGCGGAACCGGCTACGATTGCCAAGGCTAGGAAAATGTGGAGAACCAGTTTCATAATTCTTTAAAAGAAATGGGTTTGCTGAAGTTCTGCCAGGATCAGGTTAAAGTCATCATCTTCCAGCGCAAGCAAATCATCAGTTGACAACGGATCTAATATAAACTCCGACTCCTGACCATCTTCATATACAATGGTGGACAAGTCAAGATAAACTGCCAAATCTTGGGAACTTATACCAGCATCAGCAGCTGCCTCAATCATAGACGTTAGATCGGCACTTTCAAGCGGAAGCCCGATCCCTTCGTTGAATCGTCCGGGCAGCCAAACTGCGACAATCAAGCACAACGAGCATGCGGTGATAAGGGCTAACTTGGGACGAGATAGCCAAGCTTTGGATGGGTTTCCGTGCGTGGCCAATCGCGAGCGCAAGGCAACAAGAAACTCACCATCGCCGCTCTTCGGTGGTCCCCAAAGTGCGCGTTCGACAGGCAGACTCAGCGAACTATTGGCTGTGCTATCTTGTGCTCTGGATGTCATTTTGAATCAGGTTCAAATGATATATATTCCCGAAATGCGGGGGTTTACTCATCATCTCCTCGCACGTATGGACCCAATTGGTCTCTCAGTTTCTTGATCGCCTGATGGTAGTTTGCCTTGATAGTTCCAATGTCGCGATCCATGATCTCGGCAATCTCAGCATGCGACAATTCTCGGAAATACCTCAGGATAAATACTGCGCGCTGCTTGTCCGGAAGCTTCATAATTGCTCCCCTTGCCCGCTGCATGAATTCGGCCTGCTCGACTGAAGCATCAGTCTCGTCGGGAGCCGGAAGCACCATTTCGTCACTATCCAGCCTGAAGAACGATCGAACCTTTCTTGCCCGCAAGCGATTCAAACTCAAGTTGACAGCAATGCGGTAAAGCCACGTGTAGAACGAAGAACCTGCCCGGAACGTCGCAAGGTTTTCGTACGCCTTGACGAAGGCATCTTGCGTCAAGTCTTCGGCTTCGTCCCGATCTCCGACCAAACCGATAATTGTATGATAAACAGACAATCGGTGTCGCAATACGAGGATGTTAAAAGCCGACTCATTACCAGTTTGCGCAGCTTGGACGAGCTGCACATCATCTTTCTCGTCCGGACCTTGCACATCTACCCTTTAGACACCTGGGCAAACCAGAAGTTTATTCTACAGCGAAGTCCCCACTGTGAATCGGTTTAGAAACCCGATTTCCCCGTGAGAAGTAAGAGCGTAATCAAATGACAAGTGCTTTATTTTCAATCCTAGACCCGCAGAGAATCCAGCAAAGGTATCAGAGGAAAGACCGGTTCGCTGGTCGATGCCAATAGTCGAATAGCCGAGGCGGGCAAAGAACTGAGGAGTGAAGCTTACCTCCAATCCACCCCTTGCTTCAAGTCCGTCTTGACTGACGTATGCTCCCGTCATATTGAACTTTACGGGAAGATGTTCAAGCGGAACAGAAAATCCAAGCTCGTAACTGGTAGGCAGGTCGTCTTTTTCACTCAAAAATGCACTTGTTGCCATGCCAAGTGACTTGATTGCTGCCCCCACCGTCCAGTCATTGAACCCCGTCTCATATTGGATTCCGAGGTCTGTCGCGATAGCGGTGGCGGCGATCCCATCAATATCCCGATACTGATACTTCAGGACCCCGCCCAACCTCACGTCTCCCCGAAAAGTATGCGCTACCGCCCCGCGAAGCTGGAAGTCAGAAGCACCAAACTCACCGCTCTGGAATCCGTTTTCATCTGCGCGGTCAAAAGACCCGTAACTCAAATAGTCTAAGCCGGCAGCCCAGATAAGCTTCTCTGAAACTCTGTTCGCGAAGGCAAGTGTGCCCTGATTTATGTCCAGCACGTGCTTGGTGAAGCTTGCGGCCGCGCTTCTGCCCTCCAAGACAGCTAAGCCCGCCGGATTCGTCTGCAGTGCCGACAAGTCACCAGCCATGGCAACTCCACTACCAGCAAGAGCCGAAGACCTGGCAAACCCATCAGTCCTGAACAGCTCATAACCCGTTGTCCCTGTCCCAGCGTAGGCTCTGATTGCGCTTAACAAGACCATGACGGTTAAGATGAATATGCGCACTCGCTTCTCCATGAATTAGTTTCCCGGCAACGGACGATCAGGCCGATTCCCCTCCTCTGGGTCCTCATCCTCCTGCCGCCTTTCCCGGACTAACGTGTAATTGACAACGTAAGGCACGTCACGCGGCACTTCAATCTCCTCTGCGAGATGTTCTCTCCGCCAACGTTCAACAGTCTTCTTGCGGCGCAAAAAGGCAACAGCGCCCGCAACCAAGACAAGAATAGCAAACAATACCGAAATCCACAACTCGCCGTCAGTCCAGAGCTTTGACCCGTAACGTTCACGCAGTAAACCAAGATGCTGACTTTCGAACTGTCCGCTGGGCATCCCGAACAACGATGCAAAGGCGTCATCAAAATTCCTGCCTGCTCTGACCTGACTAATCAAATTCGAAAGTCCGCCATCGCCGAAGCGGTTCCAAAGGTCTTCAATCGCTGCCAATGACTGGGCATAACCCTGTCGCGCGTCAGCCGCATTCATACTCATGAGTCCCTGAATGTCCCAGAATCTCATAAGCCTTCCGGATGCCGCCGCGCGGCTCAACACCTGCAGGTCATAGAACTCCTGCTGTCCTGCCATGAATTGCGCAAGCCCCTCATCAAACCAGCGGGGGAAGCCTGCACCCCGTACCCCAGTCTCGAGCAACAGATGCACAAACTCATGAACGGCAGTTTCCTCAAAAGGTCCACCATTGACGTTGAATCTTGGTGACTTCAGCACGGCAACCCCCTGGGCGGGATAGGCTATACCGTTAGCCCACAGCGGGCTTCCCGCGGTCACGCGCCCCCACTCTTCCGCACTTGGAGTAATCACAAATCGCACGGAGTCAGGTGCCGGCAGCTTCAACCTTTCCAGCAGAATCGGGAGCCTGCGCTCCAACTGGGAGACAAGTCTGTCTGCCAGTGCAGAATCCTCGGGACAATAGGTAACCGCGAAACGGCCATAGTCCCGCGTGAGGTAGTCTCCGGCACGTGAGGCCAGCCCGTCTCCCCATACCAGAAGGCAGCTAAGCAGTAGCAGCCGGATCAACATCAACTTCCCATTGCACGCGCTTGTGCTCGTTTGAGTTTCGAACTTCGGACAAGAACTCTCTGACAGCCTGGCGGAGAACTTTGCCTGTGGGGTCAGCAGTGCGCGAGATTCGCACCAGAATCTGGTAGCGATACCGATTCTTCACTTTGACTACCGCGCACGGCGAGGGGCCTAATAGCCCAAGTTCTCGGTTTCCTTCGAGCCGCCGCTTGCAGAACAACATCGCCCGCGCAACTTCAGATTCATCCGGCCCGATTGCCCGCAGTAGCACAAGTCTGAAGTATGGCGGAAAACCGCTCGCTTCCCTATGAACGAGTTCTTGCTGTGCAAAGCTCAGCCAATCTCCCTCCAAGGCAGTCCTGATTGCCGGATGGTCTGGCGCACGCGTTTGCAGAAGCACGCGGCCATTGGTCGAAGCCCGCCCGGCACGACCGGACAATTGCATCAACAGGCTCGCTCCCCTCTCGCTGGCACGGAAGTCCGGATAAAACAGTTCCGTGTCCGCATCGGCAACAATTGCAAGCTCAACACCGGGGAAGTCCAGCCCCTTGGCAACCATTTGTGTCCCGACGAGCACGTCGAACTTCCCTTCTGCGAATTCGGATAAGAGTCGGTCATGCGCACCAATTCTTGCCATCGCGTCGGAATCCATGCGCGCGACTCGAACGTCCGGCAGCAACTCTGATAACTCGTCCGCCACTCGTTGTGTCCCGCTGCCACACAGCGACAGGTCATCCGCGCCGCACGCCGGACACAGAGTGGGAGCGTCGTCCTTGTGATGACAATAGTGACAGAGCAGGATCTTGCCCGGACGATGATAGGTCAGCGAGACAGAGCAGTTCGGACACTCAAACAGCTTGCCGCAATGCCTGCAGATCAGAAAAGGTGCAAACCCTCTCCGATTCTGCAAAACAACGGCCTGCTTCCCTGATGAGATGACACGTTCCAGTGAATCAATCGCTTCTCGAGAGAGCACACGGTCAGGAGTTTCAGACTCCGCTTCGCTTGCCTCCGGATCGGCAACGCCCTCAACGTCTACCTCGGGAGTTACCGTTCGCACGAGCGGCATCTGCGAGCCTGTGACACGCTCCGGCAGAGATAGCAGGGTGAGCTTGCCCTGTTCGACAGCAGCGACACTCTCCAACGACGGTGTCGCACTGCCAAGTATCGCGACAGCGTTTGTGCTGCGGGCACGAAACAACGCGGCGTCTCTGGCGGAGTAACGAGGAGCGCCCTCAGTCTGTTTGTAGGACGCCTCGTGTTCTTCGTCAATGACTATCAAGCCGAGTCGGGGCAAGGGGCTGAAAACAGCAGAGCGCGCGCCAATGACGACCGGGTATTCACCGTTCGCGATGCCTCGCCAGAGATCATACCGCACCGCAGAGGGTTGCGCACTATGTTGAATGGCCACAGCTTCACCGAGTGCCGCCCGGAACCTGCCCCAGAGCACGGGAGTGAGCGAAATTTCCGGCACGAGCACCAACGCCGTCTTCCCCATGGCGAGCACTTGCTTGATTGCTTCTATGTAAACTCGCGTCTTGCCCGAGCCGGTCACTCCGTAGAGCAAAAAACCGCGAAACTCCGCGGCTTCGATTGCTTTGCGCAAATGACCGAGCGCATTCTCTTGATGCAGCGTTAGAGGTGCATCCGGTTCCTCTGATAACACCGGTATCTGGTTTGGTTTCCAACGTGACAGCACCTCGACGCGCTCACACACAAACCCGCTCTTCAACAATTCATCCAATGCTTCGCGTCTCTGTCTGCTTGCCCCACGCAGAAGCTGGCGACGCGGCATACTCATTCCCGGTGCATCGCGAAGCTCCCGGAGAATCCGCTGCGCGCTGCGTGTCGAAACAAACGTCCAAAGGGAATCGTCCGCAAGACCCGCGCGAGCCAAGTCAGACAACTCGATCAGCCGCTCAATTTGGTCAGACGTACGCGGACCTCTCAGAAACGGTTTATACTCAATACGGCCGTTCTGCTTCAGCTTCCGAATCTCCTGACCGTCCGGATCAATTCCAAACCGACTCTGGATCTGTCTTGCAGTCAGCGGAGACTCTTCAAGAGCAGTCAGCAGTTCAGATATCTCCGGTGAGTAGCCAGTGTCACCGAGACCGAGCTGGGCATGCTGCTGCAGAGAAAGCGTGAATCTGAACTGATCTTCCGCGTCGAGGCCTGCGGGCAGGGCAGCGCGCAGCGCGTCGCCCCACGTGCAAAGATAATACTCTGCAATCCACTTGGTAAACTCGAGCAGGTCTTCAGAGAATGCCGGAGCCTTATCGAGTACCTGCTCGATTGAGCGTGTCGCTTCGGCCACGGCTTGCGCGTTAACGTCCACGACAAATCCTGTGACTCGGCGCGAACGAAACGGCAAGAGAACTCTCGTGCCCCGCACGATGACAGCGGACAACTCACGCGGAACCAGATAAGAGTACTGCCCCTCGATCCCGGGGATCACGACTTGTGCCGAAGCGGCTTTCACGTGCGTTTGGAACGAAAGAACAAGCGAATTGGCACTCCGTTGAAACCGTATTGCTGCCGGATCTGACGTTCGAGAAAGAGCTTGTAATTGTCAGGAATAAGATCCGCCCAACGCGAGAAAAGAATGAAAGTAGGCGGTTCCGCGTCAGCTTGTGTCACATAAGACAATCTTAGATCGCGAGCCTTCACCGCAGGCGGCGGCTGCCGTTCCATGAGCTTTTCGAGAAAACGATTCAACTCACCGGTGGAAATGCGTTTCTGGCGCTCTTCGTGAATCCGTAGAACAAGTTCGAGCACCTTATGCACGCGCAGGCTGTCCTTCGCAGAAATGAAGAGTTTCTCGATGTAGCTCAAATTTGCCAGTCTCTCGTCAATCTCTTCAGCTATCAGTCCGGCGGTCTTGTCGTCCTTTTCAACCAAATCCCACTTGTTCAGACACAGGAGTACTCCCTTTCCGTATGTCACCGCCTCCTGCAGAATCCGCACGTCTTGCGCAAGCAGACCCGCCTGTGCTTCGACCATGACAACCGCGACATCGCACTCTTTAAGCGCTTTTTGCGTCCTGACGGTCGTGTAGAACTCCAGAGCCTCTTCCACTTTGGTTTTACGGCGCAATCCCGCTGTGTCGATCAACGTCAACGGCTGCTTGTAGAACCGGACGACGCTGTCAATCGCATCGCGCGTCGTGCCGGCAATGTCAGTGACCATGTGTCGATCCTCGCCGAGCAGAGCATTGACCAGTGAGGACTTCCCGACGTTCGGTCTGCCAATCACGGCGACCAGTGGCCGGGGTCTTTCAACAGTTTTTTCGCCGCTGACCGGCAGACTCTCGACAATCTTCTCCAGCAATTCTGCAAACCCGTACCCCTGCACGGCGCTGATGGGTAGCGGATCTCCCAGACCCAGCGTATAGAAACTTGGAGCCTCCATCTCAATGCTGCTATTGTCCGCTTTATTCACGGTAACCAACACCGGGCGATCAGAGCGCTTCAGCATTTGCGCGATATCCAGATCGGAATCTGTCGGCCCCGTCTGTGCATCGCCCACGAACAGTACTACATCACACTCTTCCAACGCGAATTGAACTTGTTCGCGAATGGCGGCGTCAAACAACTCTTCAGACCTTGGAACCCAGCCTCCGGTATCCATCACCAGAAACTCGCGCCCTTCAAACTCCGCAACTCCGACATGCCTGTCACGCGTGACGCCGGGTTCAGGCGACGTGATCGCCCGATTGCTGCGTGTCATGCGATTGAATATCGTCGACTTGCCGACATTGGGCCGGCCGACTATTGCTACTACTGGATAACTCAATTAAGAACTACTTTTGATATACCACACGCGACGTCGAAATCACGCCGCCATGCTTAACGGTGATAAAGTATTGACCTGACGAAAATCCGGTAAAATCAACTTTCAAGGAAGAAACCGAAGTTGACGGAGAAACGTCGACTCTTGAGAGTTCTCTGCCCAAAACGTTGTAAACGGCTAACTCCCCGCCCTGATGCAATGCGTTAACCTCAATGTTCAGAACAGAGTTAAAAGGATTCGGATAACAATGCAATAGATCGAGTGATTGAACAATCTCACGAGGAGCTTCATCAGATGCCAGTGACGCACGCAGCACTACATCAACCACTACCGGCAGGTGATCGGCGCAATCATGAAGTGCATCCGCGACGCTGTCGGGAACGGCAAAGTTCGTCCCGTCATTAACGGCCATGTTGAAGTGAAGGCCGTCATTGCCAACCGCTGTATAGGACGAGGGAATCACGTAACTTCCGCTTGTGTCCATCCATGCCGCCGAAACGAGAATAAAGTCGAACCTGTCGTCCAGACCTCCGGTCGCACCGCCGCCAATGGACTGAGTGCGCGGAGACTGTGTGTGAATCTCCGCAAACGATATGCTGTTGTTCCAAGCACCAGGCCGGTTGATCGGATCGAGGAGCCTGCCCTCCGGATTTTCACCAAGGCTGAGCAAATGCTGGTATGCAGGTTCGAATGAAGAATACAAGTTGAAGTCTCCGGCCATCATGAAGTGTGTGCCGGGCGGAAGCAGGTTCAATTCACTTCGCAGGATCTGACACTCCAGAAGGCGTCGCATCTCGTTCTCACTGCCCGAGCTTGCCTTCAAGTGAGCGGAGTAGATTCGAAAGGTCTCATTTATCATTGCGTCGCTCGAGAATACGTACTCAGTGAAATCTCTGAGCTGCGTGGGAATCTGCCGCTGACTTTCCAGCATGACGCGCGAGGACAAGTAAAAGCAAGCGTTGTCCGTGTCAGGCCCGTTCACAAAAGTCGCCGCCCTCCAATCAGGATCTTGCGGAAGCAGCACTTGATTCAATATATTGTTCACGGCGCCGCCGTCAATGATTTCCTGCAATACGATGATCTGCGGGCCGGAGTGATTGAATACTATCCGCAATTCATCAAGCCGGTCACCGCTCGACGACGAGAAGTTCAAAACGTTGTACGTCATGACACGAAGCGTATCCTGCGCATTCAGAGTCGAGCAGGCAAAACCACAAACAAACGCCAACATTGCTGCAGTCCAAGTTTTCATTTTAGGTAGATTAGTTTGCGATTTTCCACAATGTGTCCGTACTTAACAACGAGAAAATAAACCCCGCTTGACGCACGCTCCGGCCGCCAGGAAAACTCGTGCAAGCCTGCGTTCAGATGTCCTGCATGCAAAAGACTCGCATGCCGTCCCGTAATGTCATAGACGTCGGCGTTGGTGCCCCCGTCTCGCGGCAAAGCTAACGTAACTCGCACTTCACTATTGAAAGGATTCGGGTAAGCTGACAGTTCAAATGTCCGCGGCAGCGATGGCGGAGTCTCGGAAGCTTCCGTCGAGTCATAAACGATGACCCTGACCGAGTCTCTGGCGAAGAGTTCTCCGTCGCTGACGTCAATTTGAAAGTGGTGATATCCCAACACGTTGAACTGATAAGAGAAAACCGATTGATCAGACTCAAGCAGCCCATCGAGAGTCCATGCGTAGCTCAATTCATCGCCGTCCTCGTCCACAGCCTCGACACTGAACTCAACAGTCTGGCCGAGCTGCGTGTAGTAGTAGCCGTCTTCAGCCGGCACCGGCAACAGTGAAACAATACGCGGAGCGTGATTGACGCCAAGAGAATCAAGCGTAAGCGTCACGAACGATCTGCCGTAGGTCGCAGCAATGAGCCTGCGCTGCGGTTGGTCTAAGATTAAATCGAGCGTCGGCACTGGCGGCAAGCCTCTGCCTAACGGGCTCCAGCTCATACCGTAGTCTTGACTCCAGAAGATTCCAAAGTCCGAGGCCGCATAGAGACGATTCAAGTATTCGTCATCGATGACCACATCGTTCAGCGGAACATCGGGCAGCTCGGAGCCTATTTCAATCCAGGTTACCCCGTAGTCGGTAGTCCGGTAGAGATGGGCCTGCTGTTCCGTATTCCGATACCCTGAAATCGTCACCAGAGCCTCATTTTGATTGACGGGGTGCGGAACGACGCGCGTTATCCAGCGCTGAGGCAAACCTCCGTTGCGTAACTCCCAGGATGCACCCGCGTTCACACTGATCCAAACATTCGCGTCATCTGTTCCCGCCCAGATGACCTGCGAACTTGCAGGCGAGACGGCAATCGTCGTAATCGTACCAAACACAAGATTCCCGCTGCCCGGCCCATTCGTCAGATCCGGACTAATCGCAGCCCAAGATTGTGCGCGATTCTCAGAGCGATACACTCTCTGCGCGCCGTAGTAGAGAACGTGTGAATTGTTTGGATCGAGAACGACAGGTGTGGACCAGTTGCGCCGTTCCGAGTCGTCAATCCCGTTGAGCGCCCAGGTGAAACTGTTTCCGCCGTTCGTGCTCCTGCCTAATCCCCCGTATTGATATTCAGCGTAAATATAGCTGTTATTGGCCGGATCTACAATAGTGTAGAATCCATCCCCTCCGTAGATTCGTTCATAATCGTCTATGTCTCCACTCAATGAACGCAGCGTTCCGTTGTCTTGCGTGCCGCCATAAAGCCTGTGAGGTTGTTGAGCGTCATATGTTCCGGCATAATACTGGATCGCCGGAAAGTTGTTCAAGTCCTGAAAACTGTTTCCGTTGTTCAGCGTCCGGTACAATCCTCCGTCATTACCCAAATAGAACCGGAACGGTTGCTGGGGATCAAACCAGAGCGCATGATGATCCACGTGCACGTCGCCGCCGATTTCCGTCCACGTGGTCCCGCCATTAGTTGACCTATGGAGTGTCACACCGAGCGCAAAGACCACGTCCGGATTATCCGGCCGCACTCGGACGTTGCCGAAGTACCAGCCAAAATTCGAGTACATGTTCGACAGCGATTCGTCATTCGTCCTTGTCCACGATTCTCCCCCGTCGTTCGTCCGATACAGACCCAGGAAGTAACCAGGGTGATCCGCATAGATCGCGTAGAGTATGTTTGGATTTGAATGCGAGATCGCCAGCCCAATACGGCCGACATAGTCACCGACGGGCGGAAGTCCGGATGTGAGCCTCGTCCAGTTCTGCCCGCGATTGGTCGACTTGTATATCCCTGTGCCTCGACCGCCGGCGACTCTGTGCTCAGCGCTCCGGTAGCGTTGCCACATCGCGGCGTAAACTATATCAGGATTCTCTGGATGCACAACAACGTCGGAAGCACCCGTCGTATCATTCACAAAAAGTAATCGTTCCCACGTGGCGCCGCTGTTGTCGCTAAAGTAGACTCCCCGCTCTCCCCCCGGCGCGAATAGTTCTCCCATCGCAGCGACCCAAACGTGACTGGAATTCTCCGGATGCACGACGACGCGCGAGATATAGCGGCTTCCCGCCAATCCGCTTTGCGACCAACTCACGCCGGCATTGGTGCTCTTGTAAACTCCCGACCCGAAGTAACTGTAACCAGCGGAGTTTGCTTCACCTGTTCCGCAGTAGATTACACTGGGATTGCTCGGGTCAATCGCTAGCGCTCCAACACTGGGAGTCGGAGAATCGTCGAAGATCGGGAACCAGCTGACACCCGCGTCTGTGGACTTGAATATCCCCCCGCTCGCCGTGCCAATATAGAGGATGTTGTCATCGGTCGGATGACCCGCGATGTCCGTCAGTCGTCCGCCGATGTTCGTCGGGCCGGCATCAATCCACATCGGATCTTCATCCAGCGTGTTGCGCCGCATTTCCATTGCGCGTCTCGCGCCGGCCAAGACTCTTTCGGCGTCAACCTGCGCATCGGGCCAGCTTCTCTGCAGCATGAACCAGTCGGACGGAAACGGACCGGACTCGCCCTCCCGCAACGTTGCGTGCCTGCCCGCGTCATTACAGGACACAATAGCGCAAAAGGTAGCCGCAATCGCTATGACAACAAATCTCTTCATATCCTCACCGGCAACTCGGAGATGGAACCCTCTCGCGATCGGGGAGGAAACATAGTGCAGGGCGAAAGCGTTGCATCTAAAGTGAAAACCCATTAGATTATCGGCAACTTTGTCAAAGGAGTGGACCGTGCTGCCGCGTGGATTGTCATTACATCCCGGATTCATTGCTAATCTGACCGCACTGTCGTGTGGCTATGCTCTGTCCCATGTCGTCAAACGTCCGCTGATCTGGGGCTATCCGATCAGCATCATGATCGAGCCGATCAGCCGTTGCAACTTGCGCTGCCCGCTCTGTCCCATCGGAGCGCGCGAACTCACCCGCGATCTCGGCGTGATGTCCTTGGAAAACTACATGAGGATTCTCGATAACGTCGGACGATACGTGAAAGTCATCGCCCTTTGGAATCAGGGTGAACCGACCATCAATGATCAGCTTCCCGAAATGATCTCCGAAGCGACTCGCCGAGGTATCTATACGATGGTCTCCACGAACGGAACTCTGCTCCACCGTCGCAATCTGATTCCGCGACTTCTCGATGCCGGAATCTGCGAACTGGTCTTTTCAATCGACGGGCTGACTCCTGACAGCTATCGCATCTATCGCATCGGCGGTGAACTGGACGTCGTCGTTGAAAACATGAAAGAGTTCAGGAAACAGCGTGACCGGCGCGGCAGCAAGCGGCCCAGAATGGTTATGCAGTGGCTCCCGATGAAGCACAATCAGCACGAGATTCCCTATCTGCGTGCCAAAGCCAAGGAATGGGGAGCGGATACGGTCGAAATCAAGACGACGCAAATCTACAGCGACGATCAGGCCGCGCAGTATCTTCCCGATCTTGAAGCGTTGCGACGTTACGAACGCCAGGGTCAGGAGTGGGCGACAAAACGCACGTATCAATCCTGCAAACGACTGTGGTACTCCACAATGATTGATTGGAACGGCAACGTCGTGCCCTGCTGCTTTGACAAGGATGAACAGTTCCTGATGGGCAATGCGCTCAAACAGGACTTTCGTGAAATCTGGCACGGAGAACCGTACAACCGCTTTCGAACTCAGTTGATTCGCCGCGGCCGCGTCGAAGAGATGTGCCGCAATTGCACAGAAGGTCTCAAGAGTTACTACATTCCGCTCTCTGAACTCGAAGCTATGGCGCCGCCCGAAATCCCGCCTGTCCCGCCGGAAAATCTGCCGAAGAAGGCGGACTATTCAGATATCTTCGAGTTGCCGGTCAGGGAAAAGAGCGACGCCTGACGATTCAGCGCGGGCGGCCCGCTTACACATCGGCTCTCGCGATCAAAAAACCGCCACAGGTGGCCGGTGGCTTTGCTGATTCCGATGCGGCGTGACTTCGCGACTTGAGCGCAACTTCCATCAAAGACAGATATCGCATCTCCAACTGTTGTCTCATTCAGCACGAGCGTAATCCCCAGTGCACGCGTGAGATTCCCCGGGCCTTTGCAAAGTTCGTAGTCGGCAACATCTCCCCTTCTTCGCCGCATCGTTGCGAGACCTTCGAGCGGTTCAGCCGCGCGAATCAGCACGGCCCCCGACTGCCGTCTGTCCGTCGTGAAATTCAAGCAGAAGTGAACGCCGTAGCTGCGATACACGTAGACATGACCGAAGCTGTCGTGCATAATGGCCGACCGCGGTGTGCGCCGGAAACCGTGCGAAGCTTCGTCATCTGTATAAGCTTCCGTTTCAACTATTCGCACAAAACATGAACGGTATCGGAGCAGACAACCGACAAGCGCCGGAGCAACTTCCAGCGTAGGTCGGGCAAAAAACTCGGGCGGGAGACAGACCATACCTGACTTGACAAACACCTCTGGAATTTGTATAGTTCGGTTTCCCTTGAAAATTCCGCCGCTGTAGCTCAGCTGGTAGAGCAGCTGATTCGTAATCAGCAGGTCAACGGTTCGAGTCCGTTCAGCGGCTCCATGTAAAAGCAGGATTTACCTCCTGCTTTTTGCGTCATCTGGGTCTGTTGACTTTCCACACAATTGTTGTATTCTTGTCCGAAGTCAGACCGCGCCCATAGCTCAACTGGATAGAGCATCAGCCTTCTAAGCTGAGGGTTCCGCGTTCGAGTCGCGGTGGGCGCACATCGTAAAAACAGGTATTTAGGTGCCTGTTTTTGTGTTTTTGGGTTCGACGTAAGTTCATTATTTAGGTATTAATTCGGATAATTTGTTCTACGGTAGAACGTGTGGCGCCGGGCTCAGAGTGCTACAAGATACGGCCTCTCCTTTTGAATTACAAGCCCCGCCATCACTGACGGGGCTTTCACATTTACTGCAACATCGGGGACTTTGATCAGACTTCTGACCAGTTGATCCACTTGTCGGCTTCGTCGAAAAGGTTCGGGCACCCGGCAGCGGCCATGTCCTTCTTGGCGTCCGCGATCAGCGCGGCGATGGCCGCGTCGTCCAGCTTGGTGCTGGTCTTAAGGACGGCGCATGCCGCTTCCGTTCCGGCGGTGGCCAGCGCAAGCTGCGCGAGCTTCTTCTTCTCTTCCTGCTCGGCAGGAAGCGTTCCTTCCGCCATCTGCACAAGGTTCGGGATGTGCGGCAGAATGAACGGTTCAATCAGCGAGAGGGGAATCTTTACTCCCATTTCACGTTCCTTTCAGTTTTGTTCTTACCTGTCTCAATATGGGAAAAGCGTTCGGTGCTTCCCTGTTCCACCAAAAGACGGCCCAGTCCACTTCGCAGGGGTCAGCGACCGCCGCAAAGACGCTGTCCACGCTAACCGAGCCATTGGCATAGATTCCAATGACGGGCCTTGAATCCAATTGCCGTGCCTGCTCAATGACGGAGGCCCATTCGGAGACTCTGTTCGTCTCCGCCCACACGAGCAGCTTCATTGGTGTCTGCGGGTCGAGATACTGCAGATAGTCACACGTGAAGCCGGTCGGCACTGGCTTCGAAGTGCGGTTGTAGCGCAATTCCTCGGTGTTGCCACGCGGATCCGTGGCAAAGAACCACGACGTGTCTCCGGTCAACTGAAACGAGGTGAAGGCGGCACGCTCGATATAGCCTGCCCACGCCTGTGGCCATCCTGCCGGATAGAGCTTGTCGAAGTTCGGCGTCCAGCCAATCAGGCCGTTCAGTTCGCTGGTTGCGACTTCGTAATCCATTACAGTCTTCATGTCTTTGCCCTTCCGTGGGTTTTGAAAACAGAAAAAGCGCGAACTATAGGGACTGCCCTGCAGCTGCGCGCTTCGCCTTTACTCGATTGATAATCTGCTCTACCGACTCATGCTCTTCCGCACCATTGCCATTCGCGGCACTGCGCAGATGCTCTACGTAAACCGCGACTGATTTACGGGTGAACCGAACTTCCGTGGCGGTTTTCCCCCGCCCCGGAACCGGATACTCTACAAAGAGATGCCGGTGCTTCATCACCCACGAGCGTGATCGACCAAGGATGTTAGCCACTTGCTGTGGCGTGAAATCCTGAAGCGTCTCAGCTTGACTCGCCGTGACTTTTACTGTATCTTTCAAATGAAAGCCTCCCTTTCAAGGGTGGTTATTCAGGTGCCCCCGCCGCTGTGGTCTGGCAGGATTGTCAGCGGCGCGGGGTTGTTTAATTCAATGGCCTAAAAATACGCTATTTGTTTCTATTTGTCAAGTAAAAAGAG
The DNA here is from genome assembly GCA_023382385.1 of bacterium. Classification (NCBI taxonomy): domain Bacteria; species bacterium. The sequence goes on from JAHDVH010000001.1 coordinate 463,760, forward strand.
AACTAACATCAACTTTCTTATAAACGTCTGAAATGGATAAGGTTAGCGAACTACGGAAGGCGCTGACCCAAAGAGGAGCCAAGGCGCGGATTGTCCGGGAGGTTGGGATTTCCCCCCAAGCACTCGGCAAGATTCAGCGTGGGGTTGCTGTTCCCACAACTGCCACCCGCCGCTTGATTGCCCGTGCTCTGGGCTTTCCGGACGACTATTTCCTCGAGCCGGATGATCAGCCGGAACGTACCGCCCGCCGCCGAATCGTGGTTGAGCTGGAAGTCCCTGATGGCTTCAGACTGGATGACGGTCGCTTGTACAGAATTCAACGGGCTATGGTCGATGCTGGAAATCATATCATAGAAGTAATTAAGGAATTAGATAAAGATAATTGAACACGTGTTCAAGATAATAGCACAGTTTGCCTCTCGCAAGATGTGAATCAGAATTCACAGGCTACATGCTGTGGCCCACTGCCCTTCTAACAGCTATAGGATGGGAAGAAGAATTGTGAGGAGGTTCTTAAGTGCAATTGCTTGTTTTTGCTAATGCAGGTTGATTTTTCGGAAATTGTGGTGCAGCAGTTAACAAGGAGAAGGGGATGGGGAAAATCCTCGTGACAATCGCATTTGGGTGCCTGATATCCGCATCAGCATTCGGTCAATCAACGGACAGCACATTAGGACGACAGAATCAACATGTGTTTGAGTATCACAAAGCAGCGTTAATTGCAGCAGTGCCAACCGCGCTTATTGGGATTCTGGGCCTTGTTCTGGCAGACGAGCAATCAGACTTGATCGAAGAATATGATAGGTTAAGAGTGTCGGGCGAGCCACTTGACAACGCTATTGATCGCCGGAACACATTTAGATTTGTGGCATATGGTTCTATTGGATTGTGCGTTGCTGCAGTGGTATGGAACATTGCGGAAGGCGACAATCAAGCGAAGAGAAAACGGGTTCAAGGTCAGCCGTGGTGGATGCCAAAAGAAAAAACAGCGGGAATCAGCGCGAGGATTAACCTATGAAACTCGTGTTCAACAAGAACGACTTCTTGCGTCGAATCGCCAAAGACATGGTGAAGCTGAAAGGATTGTCACCACAGGAAGCGAGCGAAAAAACAGGCGTGCCGGTGGAAGAGATATTGCGTGAGTACGAGGAGCCATCGCCGAAGTTTACAACCGTAGCACCGGACGGGAAAGTGACCGAACACGGAAGGGAGTGATTCGGCCAACTTCCACCTTGCCTACATTGACACGTCTCATTGAAGCAACTCCCTCATGCCCCTATCCGAATCCGATACGCGCACATTCGCTTAACTATGACACTTTCTGACCGTCGTATGTAGCCGGTCACAACCGAGAGGTTGAAACTATGAACGCGAAGACCACGCGAATCCTCCTCAGACTTCAGGCCACCCTGAAGCGGGTGGGGTTCGCGCTTTTGTTTTCCATAGAATCCGAAACCAACGTTGCAAAACAGTATAATTAGACTGTTTTAATGATAATGACTTACGTAACGAGAAAGAGATGCCCAAATGCCTAAAGAAATTCCATGTTCTTTGCATCTCAGGTTGGTTGTTTGTCTATTGACTACGATAAGCGTCTTGGATTGTTTCGCGCAGCCTCGGCCACAGAGGTGGAATTACATAATCACGAATCGATCAGAAGTAGGTCAATTGCCAGATGGCCGTCGCGTAAGGTTTTACTATCAAACCTACGATTGTGGGCATGTGTATCCGTGCGAGCCGTGGTTTGGAGGCTGCACCTGCCCTGACATTCCTTCCTGCGCATGCGGGGGTCCAGGAATCTATCTGGATCCTGATCCCGGGTGCGCCGTTGGGTACTGTGATGGAGAGATTCCTTTCTCTGCTCGTAATTGGTGCACCAGATATAGTCCGGGTGTCTATGTGGACAATTGTGTCATCAAAGGCTCCTACTGCAAGTGGGAGGAATTGCCGCCGTGTGGATGGGATGATAAGGAGATTAATGGAGTAGGTGTAGCTCCGTGGGATGCCGGGCCAGGAATTACCCTTACTCGCTGTCTCACCAATCCGGATTCGACAGATAACGACACAAATCGATATTTGCCAAAGTACGGTGATACTCTTTGCTATGTCCTTAAAGTTACGCGACCAATTGACGTCGTTGTCAAGCTTTGGGGATCGACGTACGAAGGGATTGCGATGAACGCACCGGTTCCGGACACGGTTGGTCTCTATGAAGATAGCTCATCGGTCAAATACTGTGACCTTGTGTTGCTGGGTGGTGAGTTCGACGGCTTTGTAAGCGGGCAATTTCAACAGACGCGAACAATCCATGTCGACTCGGCAGTGAATGTTAAAGTACTTGTCATGGATTATGCGGCACATGGGTATATTCGAGCCTATCAGGCAACAAATCCCAATAATTCTGCCAGACATCCTCAGACAATTATCAAGGGATACAGCGATTGGACGAGCAACGCTGATCCGGACAGCGATGGATTCACTCGATGGGAAGAGTATCGGGGATTTATACAAAAATATGGTGATGTTTACAGCCATGTGCGACTTGATAGTACGAAGCCCGAACTTTTTTACCATCCTGATTCATTGGTCCTAATAGATCAAGATGATCTCGTTTCGATCCTTGAAGGCGAGGAATTATTGGGTGCAACGCTATACGACTATGGCCAAATAGATTTTGACAACGAAGCGACAAACAATGTTGCAACAATTACTCAAGCTTACCTCTCCGGTCTCGACTCTTTGAGACGATACTTCATCGATTTTAACTGCCACTACCTTGACACAGCCGGCTGGAAAAACAACACACTTTGTACTCCTCCTGGTCTCGAAGCCTTGCCTTGGGATGAAAACCAGGACACGATCTTAGTTGGAGACATTTCCGTCATAATATTAGAATTGGACATCTCAACGCCTGCCTCGACAACGACTGGTATTACTTATCAGTATCTGGACCTTAATGGCAATAGTAGCAATCCATATGAAAGATGCAACAACCCGGTTAGATTTTATCCCGGAGGCGGTGGAAACGGAAAGATTATAATTTATGGCAATAGCTTAACTCAGCATGTTGATGAGATATTCCTAGACCCTACGAACTATTATTTGTTCCCAGCGAGTTTGGATGTGCGATATGAGTTCTTGCTTAAACGAACTGCCAGGACTATTGCCCATGAGTTTGGACATGCACTAGGCATCAATCATCACTGTTCAAACACATCGGGCAGCTTGGACTGCGTTATGAAATATATTGATCCATATAACGACTATCCGCATACACCTTCACCCAATTGGACAACATTCATTGATTTACACTTACTAACGACATATATGAATGATTCGTATCTTGACCCATACATGTGCCGAGCAACGCGCGCACTACGTCCAATCGATCAAAATGATTGGCCAGCAAACTGGTGACTTCCATCATGCGTTCTTCATGCTTTGACGTGTTGACCACGCCTAAATTCCCTAAACTTCGGAGCACGTTTATGCGTATTCTCATGCTGTGCCTTATGTTCTCAATATCTGTTTCTTTTGCTGATACAAGGGTCGATATACAGGTTGGTGGCGTTTCCTCTTCATCATGTCCCGAATCTCGCGCATCGGGTATTCTGGCAGGGTCTATTGCTACAATTGCCGTTACGGTAATACCCGCGAATGCTTCAAACGAAGAAGTCCAAGGAGATGAGAAGAACAATAGCCCTGACTGGATAAATCTTGAATTTTCATACAGCTCTGAGCAAGGAACAGAGTTTACACCGTCATCAGAGTTGTACAATACTCTTAATCCACAGTATTTTGTCAAGAAGTCTTCGGCGAGCTATGCGTTTGAGAAGTGGATTTACTTCTATGATATTCGAATTCCAGAATCATTCGCCGAGAGAGAGTTTTGCGTCAGAGCTGTAATCAATCAACCACCCTTTAGTAAGCTAATCGAACGAAGGTCAATGCCAAGCGAACCGACGCGTTGCGTGAGTGTCTCAGGAATCTGTTCCGATGAAGACCGGAACAATATGCTCTATTCTTATGTCTGGGCTGCAAAGAACGCTGGAGACTATGAAAGAGCTGTGGAGCTTGCCGACTCACTTGTCGAATCGGGCTGGAGATCAGATATTGGCTTGTCGGTCGCCATAACTGCTGCAAGCGCACTTGGCAACTATGAAACTTGTTTACGTTTCATGGACATCATGTACCAAACATACGGATACATCGATATCAGTGAGGGCCCCCCAGTTCCGCTGAGTCTCGATCGCTATAACAAGCGAAGAGTGAATTTGCTTCAAAAGATTGAGCGACATCGATAGTGGGGAATAGACCTATGTATTTAAAAACACTAACGATCCTCATGATATGGTGTTCGATTGCCACCGCCACCATAAGTCTTTCAGAAGATACAACGTTTTTCGGCATACCGGGCATGAGCGAATTGTCAACCGAGTGGTTGATGGAGGTTTCCGACACTACGAAGATCGGTCTGATTCATCCTGTGGATTTCGAAGTACTGAAGTTGTCACCTGCAGACTGGCGGCTCGTGGCGCTGCAAGCAGATTGCACGCTTTTTACTGCATTTCCAATTGACCAAGAGAACGGAATAACAAATGACGATATTGCCATGTCCGGTAGTGCTCCGAGTGGTTGCCGCTACGCGACAGCAATGTGTGTGATGACCACAGATGAACTCTTCAACTCAAGTTCGGACCGAATTGCCGTAACGTTCAAGGTAGGTGCGAAGATCGGGATTTACAGTTTTGATAAGTGGACTAATGAGCTGTCGCTCGAAAGCAGCTTTTCGAACATGGAAATCACGCGACCAATTGGTATCTATTGGGCTTTCGACAATTTCTTCATTGTAGACGAGGACAGCCAGACGATCTACCGGACGGACGAGTCGGGGAATATTCTTGGGCAGTACGGACAGTACGGGATTTTCGATGACGGCTACCGCTGGATCAGCGATATCTGCGGATACATCGACTCGTCAAATGTCGCACAGCTTTATGTCAGTGACGGCGCAAACGAAAGAATAGACCATCTTACGGCGACTTCAAGCGACAGTACCCTGCATCTTGAGTCTCAAGCAACCTCAAAGCCTATCGACACGCTTGGCATAAACCTGCATGAAGCGGTGTTTATCCCATACGTAGGAGTGGTCGGATTAAACCGATACAGCCAGCGATTGTACTATTGGGACGGAGCGGAAGATCTTGATGCGTTAGATCGTGACGATCTCTTTCTGACGTTTGACGCCATACATATTCGGGAATTGCTCGGCAGATTCTTGGTTGTAGAATTCACAGACACCAATCATGTTGGTTGGAAAGTAACCTCATTCAACGTCGAAGGCGCGTCTTATTCGAACCCCATCTCTTACCCCGACACGCACTGGACGGCGGCGATGTCGCCGGTTTATGTGACGGACAAGATCGTCATCGGAGCCGGTGAGTATTTGACGATAGATGCAGGGGTTGAAGTTTTGTTCGATGCGGGAACGTCCATTCGAGTTGATTCCGGTGGAGTACTTTCGGTTAACGGGACTTCGAATGATTCCGTCAGATTTCACAGCATGGATAGCGGGGAAGCATGGGCTGGGATTTGGATCGAAGGCGGCCGGTTGACCATGAGCTACGCCAGAGTCATGGACAGTGATTCCGCTTGCATCTGGACAGATGCTCCGGACTCTGTATATATCAATAGTTGCACGCTTGTAGGCAACAAAATGTTAGGCACCAGGGGGACAGTCAGGCTCACTGGAGCGCCCTCGAAGACCCAGTACGTAAAGAGTTGTGTGATATCGGGAGAAGCTACAAACGGGATAGGACTTTACGCACACAACTGCACGGTAAAAATCCAAGATGTAAAGGTCCGCAACTGCTCGAATTCTACCGCTCAATTTCTGGCAGTCACTGGAAATATAGAAGGTTGTACGTTCGCTGACCAACCAGACAAGTATGGGATATTGTTTGCAAATACCGGGACGACTCCGAATTTTCAATGCTGTACGTTTGAGAATATTGCACCTGCTACCGGAACATGGAAAGCGACCATTTATGCGGCACTTGGAACTGCGCCCACATTTGGCAATACCGGTTCAAGTAGTGGCGTCAGCAACGTGCTCAACGACAGCAGCGATTATGTTCTCAGGATGTCAGGCTGGACAGTCCTCCCGATTATACAGTCAGGAGGAACGGGACCGGGCGGCAGGAACGACTGGTATCAGCGCAAGGCTGCTGGGAAGTACATATCTTGGGGACCGCCTTATCCAAATCCACTGACTGCATACCTCGCGAAAGATCAATACTGGAACAGAATTCCAGTCGACACGTTAGACTTCAGCCCGAGCAATCCTGCATATTTTGCCTTAGGTTCGCCACCTAATGATCCATGGGATCTTTGCGGGGGTAGCGAATCAAGCATTATTCCCACGGGAGAACGAGCCACAAGCTCACTCGATGACGACCCCGATGAATTTGATTCTCTGTTTGCGGTAGCGATGGCAGCGGAAATCAACGGGGATTATCGGTCAGCACAAGATCTTTTCTACACCGTAGCGACGACAGGAGAAGACTTTCAGTTGGTTTGGCAGGCGACGACACATATCGTGTCCACACAAAGGGCGCTTGATCCAGGGTCAGGCGAGGCTTGGATTCCATCGCTAATTGATAGTCTGATAATGGCCGACAGCTCGGTCTACTCAAGCTGGCTGTATGGGAATCGCCTACTTGCAAGTTATCGCCTTGCGAGGGAAGAATGTTCTGAAGCTATGAGTATATGCTCTGCTTTACTGAACAGCGGACTTCCCGAGGTGGACTCGATTCTCGTGAGCATTGACTTGCTCGGCATTCAAATGGCAGTAGGTTTTGGTGACGGAGGAGGAAGCCTTGATGAATCTGATTTGTCATTTGTGCCTTCGCAGGTCAGGTGTAACTCGGTGGACGACGCAATTGCGAAACAAGCTGCATTGTTTGATATCTTGAATGGAATCGACGCAGAGAGAGGAGATGACACGGAGCTGCCAACTATTCCAACAGCATATCGCCTATATCAGAATTACCCAAATCCGTTCAATCCGACAACACAGATTGAATTTGACCTCCCTGCGCGATCACGGCTCAATATTCGGATCTACAATACTTTGGGGCAGGAAGTAGTCACGCTCAGAGATGCGACCTACCCCGCCGGTCACCACGTTGTATCGTGGAATGGCAAATCGAATACTGGCGCTGATGTTGCGACAGGCCTTTACATTTATCAGATGAGAGCTGGACCGTTCACCAATACAAAGAAGATGGTTCTACTAAGATGACCTCGCGTTGGATGCTTTTCACTCTCTGCTCGTTGTCAATAAGTAATGTATTGGCGCAGATAACCATCACCGAATCAAGTTTAGCTGGGATTGGAACTTCGTTAATTCAGCACGGTACGGGCGGAGTGGTTCCCATAGACGTTGGACTACCGGGTGAAAATCAAACATGGGACCTTTCGGATCTTGGATTTCAGTATGCGTGGGGTAGTGACATCATAAGCCCCGAGGGGACACCTTTGGGGGAGCTTATTCCGGACGCTGACTTCTGTCGTCGCGATGAACAAGCAACGGGATTCATAACTTACTATTTCCGCCGCGATCCGGGCCAACTAATAGCGGTGGGAAGCGTTAGCGGCTTAGAGGACACAACAGCTTATCCGTATGACCCTTTTGGCATTGTGCTACCACTTCCACTTTCATACGAAACGCCGACGTGGACAACCTTGGTTGAGTACTACCTGGAGTTCGACCCAGGATTCGGTGTCACGTTTCGAGATAGTGTGGTGAAAACTGTCGATGGATGGGGTTTGTTAATCACGGAATATGGCACTTTTCAAACATTGAGGATGTTCGTCCATTCCTGGGGCATTATGACTCTGACGGGAATGCCTGCAGATACATTCGAGGGTGTTTCATATGAATGGCTGGATGTTTATGGCAACAGACTTGCATTGGTTGGCTCAATCGATCCAGATCCCGAATTCGAGATGGGATATGCAGAGATCGCTGAGGTTGTTAATATCGTTGCTGTTGAGTACGTGAGTCCCGTAGTAATCGATCATGTTCTTTTGCAGAATTATCCAAATCCGTTTAACAGTAGCACACAAATTGTCTACAACTTGCCAAACTCGGCGCACGTTTCCGTGGTTGTGTACGATCTGCTTGGGCGCGAAATCATATCTCTGTCAGAGGGGCCACAGCAGATTGGCAGTCACCGCATTACGTGGGACGGACGTGCAGCAGACGGATTGAGTGTTGCCTCCGGAGTCTACGTGTACCAAATCAAGACCCCGAACTTCACAGATGCGAAGAAGATGGTGCTGATTAGGTAATATGAATACCGTTGCATTTTAAGCATGTCGTCCCTCTACAAGCGCAAACTAAAGAATCGCACAGTCTGGTACGTAAATCTCAAGCTTGCCAACGGCAAGCGCAAGAGCATTAATACCGGCTGTGAAACGAAGACGGCGGCCAAAGATGTAGCCGCCGAATTTGAACGCAAGATACTGCTCGGCCTCGATCCGCTTCCGAAGAACTCGGCACGTGGGCTTTTGCTAAATGATGTTTCAGCAGAGTACCTGCGGGACAGACGCGAAGCTTGGGGACCACGCACTAGTGTTTTGCACGAGCATTCGCTCATGCTCCTCCAGAGGGAAATCGGAAACTTGTCCGTAGTAGAAATCGGTGAACAGCAGGTAGCAGCGTATACCGCTGCAATTCGGACTGGACGTTCACCTGCTACGGTCAACATTGACTTGCGGAACCTCAAAGCCTTTCTGCGGTGGTGTAAGAGTCAATACAAACTGACGAATTGGGATCCGCCACGGATCCGGCAGCTTAGGCCGCCAGAGCGCCAACACAGGGATTTCTACACCATATCCGAGGCCGAAGCACTTGTTCGCGCCGCCACCGCCATTGAGATCAATGGTGAATCGTTCGGCCGATACATTGCCATGTTACTGCTGACGGGAATGCGCATGCGCGAGGCTCTGGGCCTGCGATGGGCGAACATAAGCCAAGTCGCTGGCGTACTCACGCTCTCCGGGACAAAGTCTGCGAGACCTGAATCCTTACCGATAACGCGGGAGCTGTCTGCCCTCTTCAATTCATGGCAAGAACGGCCCGAAGCAAGGCCGCTGTTCGGCTTTTCAGCTTGGTCTGGACACATTACTACTTGTTGGAGACGATCCGTTCAGAACGCAGGGATCAGGCCCCTGAAGCTTGATAATTGCCGAGACACCTACGCCGTGAACTTGCTATTGGAAGGGATTCCTCTTGCCGTTGTGAGCCGCTTACTCAGGCATTCCAGCATCACGGTCACGATGCAGAACTACGCCGGTTTTAGCACCGAAGACTTAGGTCACGCTTTAGAAAATGAAAAACCCCGCCAAGAAAGGGGGGCATATTTCACCGCAATACTACGGGGCCTTCACAACTGATTGTTTTACATATTTCTATGCACGCCTTCTAAGCTGAGGGTTCCGCGTTCGAGTCGCGGTGGGCGCACATTGTAAAAACAGGTATTTAGATGCCTGTTTTTTGTCTATTTGGCAACGCTCGTGGCGAACAAGCCCTCCAAAAGAGAAAAGTGCTTGCAAGATTTAGAAGATACGGTCTCACAGTCAGAATAACAAGCCCAGGCTTTTCAGGCTTCCGGTCCGGCGTCTCGCTCATGCTCAACTATCCCCGTTCCCCAGCGGTCATCCTGTGAGGATACTGTCACAGTGGTGTCCCCATCCAAGCAAAGGCTAACGGACGGCATCACTTCCAAAACTCAATTGACCCTTCAACATCCTCCAACCCCAATTTGCCCAAATGTTTACAACATTTTTACGAAAACTACTTGACTTTTCGTAAATATTGTATTATATTAGCACCAGCTAACCAACCAAAGCACCGAACCGGAGGAACCGGGCAGACTGGCCAACTGTGGCCCGCCCACGCTTCTGTGCTCTGATGACTCAGCAACCACCTCTCGTCTTGAACCAACTTAAGTAACTCCGACCGCGGGGCGAACACAAGCCAGCGCAATACAGACGAATCCCCCTATCTCCCTCCACAAAAGAACGGCGGCCCGTTGCCGAGCCGCCGCTATCCCTTAGCAAACAATATGTTGTGCAGGAGGCGGGACTCGAACCCGCACGTCCCGAAGGACACTAGTACCTGAAACTAGCGAGTCTACCAATTCCACCACTCCTGCAAGGAACCGAAATGATAAACATTTCCGGTGCCTTTGTCAAGCTGCCTCCCTCCTCTTCCCTTGCCTTTCCTCTGGAAATTTGTTACTTTAGCAGGTCATGGAGGCAAGCGATTCCGTGAAAATCGTGGCCCAAAATCGCAAAGCGCGCCATGACTATCACATCATTCAAACCTACGAAGCAGGGATCAGCCTGCTGGGAACCGAAGTGAAGTCGGTCCGCGAGGGTCACGTCAACTTGCGTGATGCTTTCGCGCGCGTGCAAGACGGTGAAGTGCTGCTGTTTTCGCTGGGCATCACCCCGTATCGCAATCGCGGCTACACGGAAGTCGATGAACGCCGCGTGCGTAAGCTACTCCTGAACCGGAGTGAGATTCGCAAGATTCAGCGGCAGGTTTTGGAAAAGGGTTACACTCTCGTGCCCCTCCAGCTCTACTTCAAAGGACAATACCTGAAGGTCGAGCTTGCGGTCGTGCAGGGTAAGCGGGAATACGATAAGCGCCAGACCAAGGAAGAACAACAGGCGAAGCGCGAGATTGACCGCGAAATCAAGAAACACCGCCAGCGTTAGACAGAAACTCAGACATATATCGCGAGGCATGCTATGAATCGTTGGGCAATACTGCTGGTTTTAACCGTTGGCTTGGTCGCCGGTTGCAAGTCGGCTCAGGATAAATTTCCCAGTGAAACGCGCACGGTCTTTGGCGTGCCGGTGACCGTAACGATCTTTCTCACGGATGCAAAGCCTGAAGATGTCAAGTCCGCCTACGACGATGTCTTCAACACCTTGAAGTGGTACGAAGCCGCGGTCTTGCAGGCCGGCACTCAGAATCAGCTTGCCAAGATTGCCGGCGGTGCGGGGCACGAATCAGTCCCTGTAGATTCGTCGGTCTACGACTTGCTAATGCGCGGGCTTCAACTTAATGATCTCACCGGCGGCGCATTCGACTTGCGTCAAGGGCCTTTACTGGACGCCTGGTTGAGCGGGAGCACTCCCGCCAAGCCCGAGCAGGCTTTGCTTGACAGCGCACTCAGTCTGATTAAGACGGGCGGCATGTTCGTGGCGGGACGATCCATCTTATTGTCGAGGACCGGAATGCGATTTGACGCACGCGGTTTTGTGGATGCGTGGGCGATTGATCGCGCGGCCGACAAGCTCGTGAAGCGTGGTTTTGCCGCCTTCGAAATCCGCACACCGTACCTCGCCCGAATCGTCGGCATGCCTGTCAATACCCAAAGTCGTTCAGTCGAGCTTTCAGACCCGCAGGGCAATGAAGGTCCCTGGGCGAGTCTCGCGATGACGCAGGGCGGAATGGCCTACCTGCCTGCCGCTTCCGCAAAAGACGCTCTTGGGCAAGTGCGGTTAGTTCTCGATCCCCGCACAGGCGAGCAAGCTACTGGCGGCGCGATCGTACAGGCAAAAGATTGCGCCACCGCCTACGGTCTGGCAGTCGCCATGGCCGTTGAAGGCAGTGCGGCGAAACTCTCCGAGAAGGCACAGAGCGAACTAATCGGCAGTATCAGAATATCGGGCAGCAAGCCGAACTATTCCGTGACGGCAGAAGGCTCGCTGAAAGACCGTCTCAAGACACTGAACTAAGTTTGTCTGCCTCAGGCAGCATATTAGTGATTCGCCTGTCATCGTTAGGGGACGTTCTCCTCTGCGCAGTGGCCTTGCGTGCGCTGAAAGCCAGATTTCCCGAATCCGCCATCCACTTTCTGGTCGCCTCTGAATTCAAGGAAGCCGCGGAACTGCTGCCGGCCATAGACAAGATAATCGTTTTTGATCGCAAAGAAGGATGGCGCGGCCTGCTCAGGCTGCGCCGTTTACTTTCCAGGCGTTACGAGATGATTGTCGACTTGCAAAACAGTTGGCGCAGCGCATTCCTGCGGGTCTTTTGTTTCCCCTTGATGTGGGCCAAAGCCACCCGCTATCGCCTTCGCCGCTGGGTCTTGATTAAATTTAAGCGCAACTTGTACCGCAAAGTCGTTCCTGTTCCCTTGCGTTACATCGCTGCCATTGAGCAGTTCGGAGCAAAGGATGATGGAAACGGACTTGACCTACAGCTGAGCGGAACTCCGGACGCGGTTGCTTCAGAAAATAGCATTGTGCTGTGCCCCGGAGCCAAGCACGCGACCAAGAGATGGCCGACGGAGAATTGGCAAAAAGTCGCCATCGAGTTGCGGAAGCGCGGTCTTCACGTTATCGTATGCGGAACTGCCGCGGAGGAAACGGCGTGTCGGGAGATTGCTGGAAGTGGAGAGATCTTAATAGACGTGCCTCTCGACAGGATTGCACACAAGATGCGACGGGCAAAAGCCGTAATCACCCACGACTCGGGACTCATGCACTTGGCCTGCGGCAGCGGTGCGCCCGTTCTGGCGCTTTTCGGGCCAACCGTGCAGGAATTCGGCTTTTATCCATTTCGGGCCAATTCGCGCGTAGTGGAAAACACGTTGCCCTGCAGGCCGTGCCACGCCTTTGGCAGCGCGATATGTCCGAAAGGCCACCACGACTGCCTGCGCCTGACGACGCCGGAGCGTGTCATAATAGAACTCGAGCAACTTATCTCGACTCCTGAAAGTTCCATTCCTGATGCTGGCTAAAGCTCTCTACAATGCCCTCATCTATCCATTGATAGCCGGTGGAGCGTCGATCGGCGGCCTGCTTTCCGGAAAACTCAGGGAAGGACTTGAAGGCCGCTTGGGATTGACTGAACGCGCACAACGATTTCGTTTTGAACATCCTGATGCCAGGATCGTGCTTTTCCATTGCGCTTCTGCCGGAGAACTTGAAAGCATCAAGCCTATCGCCCTCGCCTTTCGCAAGCGTGAGTGGCTTAGCGCCGTAAGTTACTTTTCTCCATCAGCAAAGTCATCACTGCGCGGGAGCGAATTCGACTTTGCCGATTACAGCCCGCGAGATTCCATCCGTTCGGCCGGTGGGTATCTCGGCGCACTGAAGCCGAACCTTGTTTTGATCAGCAAACACGATGTATGGCCAAACATGGTGTGGCAATCGAGGCATTTAGGAATTCCAATTTGGTTGATCAACGGAAACTTTCACGCGCGGTCAAGCAAGCTCTTTCCCGTGCTGAAGGGCTTTCATCGTGCCATTCATCGTGAACTGACCGGTATACTCACGGTTTCGGAAGACGACGCGCGCCGCGCGCGACTGATCGCAGGCGACTCGGCCAATGTGATAGCCGTAGGAGATTCCCGATTCGATCGGGTGCTGGCGCGGGCACGTGCAGCAGCCGCACCGGAAACAGCTTTGCTTAAGATCCTTGAAGGCAAGCAGGTGCTGGTTGCGGGAAGCACTCATGAAAAGGACGAGCATTTACTGCTCGCCAGCTTCGCCGAGCTTAGCAAGTCCATTCCGAATCTGCACACTTTAATCATCCCGCATGATCCCTCAGAAGCCGCGTTGCGGCGGATCATTTCCATTGCCAAGACTCACGATGTCGCGACCAGCGAGTTGACTGACTCCTCCGATTCGATCAACGTGTCGGTCATAAATCGCTCCGGAGTCCTTGCAGAACTCTATCAGGTCGGTCATCTTGCATACGTCGGCGGCGGATTTGGTCGGGGCGTGCATAGCGTGATCGAGCCAATGGCGCACGGACTCGAGGTGGTGTGCGGGCCAAATATGGGCGTGTCTCGCGAAGCACTTGATGCTCAGGCCGCGGGATTGCTGGGAGTCGTGGACAGTCACTCAAGTCTCGTAAGTCAGGTTGTCTCGCGTATGTGTGGTCCGCGCAGATCAGAAGTGCATGACTTTATCACTCGCAGGAGCGGCGTAGTCGACAGGATTCTGAGCATTGTGCTCCCGCAGACATGAATGTCTTGAGCCTCCGAGATGTTTCCGCAGGTTACAATGCAACAGGAGACACGCTAAAGGCATGTTCTCTTGATGTCGCTTTGGGCCAGCGAATTGCTATCATCGGCGAAAACGGTTCGGGGAAATCCACCTTGCTTCGCGTCGCCGCAGGATTACTGAAGCCGACTGCCGGAACAGCTACGTATCATGGCACAAGAAACCCTGCCTTCCTTCTGCAAAACCCCCGACAACAGCTCATCTGCTCGACGGTGCGTGAAGAGATTGAGTTTACACTGCGAATGCAGGGAAATTCTTCTGAAGCAGTAAAGTTGACCACCGAATCGCTCCTCAAGTCATTCTTCCTTAACGAGATCGCAGAGTCCAGCCCGCAGTCACTTTCCGGTGGACAGCAACAGCGTGTTGCACTGGCGGCGTTGCTGACTCGCGAGTCCGAACTGCTCTTGCTCGACGAACCCGAGGCGTTCCTCGACGGAGTCTCCCGCCGTGAATTCAGACAATTCTTTGCGGCGCATGTACGTTCATCAGCCGTTTTGTGGTCATGCTGCAGAGAATCGGAAGTGCCACCGGGCTTTGAAGTCCGGATTCTGCGAGACGGTGCACTTAGTGTTGGAACTGCAACGGTAAACAATCGCAATGGCTGAGCGAGCCTCAGTTGTTGCGGACCGAGTGTCCTTCAGCTATGCCGATGCGAATTGGATTCTGCATGATCTCAGCGTCCGACTGATCGCAGGAGAAGTTCAGTATATCGTCGGCCCTTCCGGTTCAGGCAAGACGACTTTAGCATTGCTGATCGCGGGAGTCTTGACTCCGCAGCACGGGGAGATTTCCCGCACGCCCGACTCGCGTTCTGCGGTCGTCCTGCAGTTTCCCGAGCAACTTTTCCTGTGCGATAGTATTTCTGATGAGTGGCGAATGCTGAACGATCGGGAACGCCTTACTGCATCGAATGCACTTCACGGGTTTGGGCTTGCACTGGATACGGAAAGCGATCGCTCTCCTCACGATTTGTCATTCGCAGAGCGACGTCTTCTGGCAATCGCGATGCTTTCCGCGACAGAGGCTGCCACGCTAATTCTTGATGAACCGACGCTTGGGCTGGACGAGACGCACTTACGACAATTTGCGGCTTGGCTGTTGACGAGTGTCATTGGAGGAAGACTGTGCCTTGTGATCACACATGACGAAGACTTGATTGAGCGCTATCCCGGAAACGTGTCGATTTTGAATGACCGGAAGGTGGTTTGGCAGGGTCCATCGAGCGACTTTTTGATCGACGAGAAGTTACGAACGCAAGCAGGCTTTGTTTAGTACGCGAGCGGCCCGTCCAAAGACGGGCCGCGACTACATTACGACGCGTCGTCCTTACCGCGCTGCACGCCACAAAGCGTAAAGGAGGAAGGCATAGGCACAGATCGTCACCGGCAATTCTGCAACGCCGAGCAAGCCTGAGAACATTTCCAGCGAAATCCCGACAGTTGCAAGCAATGCGAGCGCGATCCCAATAAGCGCCTCACCGGCAATCAGGCCGGAGCTAAAGAGGATACCGCCATCTTCTGATTCTGAGGCTGAAGAACGGCGACGCACAACCACACTTATGAGCGCGCCGGCCATAATTCCGACCGATAATCCGACGGGGAGATACAGGCCGACTGCAAAGGCAAGTGACGTCACACCGAACAACTCCACAATAGCCGCCAGAAACATACCGAAGAAGATCAGACTCCATTGCAACTTTCCATCCAGCACACCTTCAATCAGGATTGCCATCAAGTTGGCTTGCGGGGCCTGCAGAGGACGCGGGTGAGTAGCATCCTGTACAAATCCGTAAGTGCTGCCCAAAAGATGAACCACCCAGCCAACCACCAAAGCTCCAGCGACAATTCCGATGAACTCGGCAATCTGCTGTTTTCGCGGAGTCGCGCCGACAATGAAGCCGGTCTTGAGGTCCTGTGAGATGTCGCCTGCCATGCAGATCGCCACACAAACAACCGCACCTACCATCAGTGCGGCGGCCATTCCTTCAGGACCGCTGATTCCGTTCGCCACGAACAGCAACGAGGTACCAAGCAGCGTCGCGATAGTCATGCCGCTCACCGGATTTGACGAAGAGCCTACCAGCCCGACGATGCGCGAAGCCACCATGACAAAAATGAAACCGAAAACCGCGACGAGCGGAATGATCAACGGGACATGCGGCGCAAGGAGCCAAGACAGCATCGCGACAACCGCAGTTCCGATGAAAACGACGCGAGGTGGCAAGTCCTGGTCTGTGCGAACCTCCGCGGCACCGTTTCCTGACGCGCGCTTCTTGAGTCGCCCAAACGAACGAAACAGAGCGGGCATCGCTTTCAACAGGCTGAAGATACCGCCCATCGTGACTGCGCCCGCGCCGATGTAACGCACATACTGTGAACGAATCGCGTCACTGGGCATTGACGCGATCGGGTTCACCGTTTCGGGGAATATCGGACTCAATGCTGTGCCGCCAAAAAACGCGATCACGGGAACAAGCACGATAGAACTCATCAGACCGCCGGCCAGCATGATTGAGGAAACACGAATACCAATGATGTAACCTACACCAACAAGAGCGGGGATGGCATCAATTCCAAGATACGCTTTGGCAGGGGTCTTCAGATAATGTGTCAAGGACTCGCGCAAAACTGCGGCACCGGTGAGCAATTTGTAGCCTGCGCCGGCCAAAAGCCCCCAGAAAACCTTTTGCGCGTGGACTCCACCCTTTTCGCCGGCAATCAGCACTTCGGCGCACGCGGTGCCTTCCGGATAGGGCAGGGTTTCATGCTCGTCGCGAATCAACATCCGTCGCAATGGAATCATCATGAGAATTCCGAGCGCACCACCGATCAATGAGATGTAGGCGACCTGCGCAATTCCCGGGATTTCGATTCCCTTGCCTGTGGCACTCCAGATATAAAATGCAGGAATCGTGAAGATGATTCCTGCAGCAAGCGACTCGCCTGAAGATGCCACAGTCTGGACGATGTTGTTCTCAAGAACCGTTCCCCCACGGAAGAGCTTTCGGAGAATGAACATTGACATCACCGCCGCGGGAATCGATGCGCTGACAGTCATTCCGACATAAAGGCCGAGATACGCATTCGCCGCTGTAAACACAATCCCCAGCACGGACCCCAGAATAAGCGAGCGCAACGTCATTTCGACCATACTTGTCTCGGCCGCGACGTATGGGGTGAACGGTTTCTTTACAACTCTTGTTTCTTCCATTATACTCCCACGTTGCCTATCCAAGTGAGTGTTTCTTGCTCATCGCCACTGCTTCAACCAAGGCCAGTCCGACAACACGGTCAGAGCTTAGTGTTGCTTTCACCCTATACCATGCGAGTCCGAGCGGCAGGAGCGACCGACTCATATCTTGAGCGTGTCGAATTGAGAATATGAACCGATTTCGCCATGTTATGCGCCTGATTGCTTCGGAACTGCTTGAGGATCTGATTGCACCTTCCGTGCGATGCAAGACTGCTGACTCAGAAAGGTAACAAACATCCCAACCCTGCTGTCTCGCCCTTTCCGATAAGTCGACATCCTCCCAGTAGAAGGGATGAAACAAATCGTCAAATCCACGCAAGTCTGCAAACATGCTCTTTCTGAAGACCGAGTGACCACCGACGGCGTAGGCCGTCTGAAGTATGGGCGAGCTATCTGCTACACCCGACGTTTGTGTGTGAAGGACTTTCGCGATACCGCACCTCCACACCAGTCTCTTCGGTCCCTCGCGTGTCACTCCATCTTCATTGATTGATCGGAGCGAAAGTGCGAACAGCTTCTCGTTTCCAAAAGTCTCGACAATTTTGTTACGAGAATCTGAGACCAGTTCCACGTCATCATTGAGCAGCAGAACCAGCGGCGAGGCGGATGATAGAACCGCATGATTTGCCGACGCAACAAAACCCTTGTTCTCCTCATGAACGATCCATCGTTCAATCGAGAACTCCTGTTTAAGAGCTGTGCACACGGCACCGTCACCGCTGTCGTCAACGACGACTGTTTGCGAGAGCCATCCAGGGTCTATCGCCTTTATTGAGGCGAGACAGCGTCGCAATCTGTCCACATTTCGGTAGGCGGGAATCGCAATGCCAACGGACAATCCGGACTCGTTCATGGAATGAGTACCGGCGCTTCGGATATCCATTCGCGCCAAGCGTCTACGGTTTGGTCTCGCCACGCGGGGTAGATCCTCAGGGCATCATACAAAGGTCGCCAACGAACGCGTTCCTTTTCATAAATATCATGAGGTGAGATCACGAGACCGGGACGTTTACAGGCGGCGGCAAGATGAGCCGGCCCGGAATTAAATCCCACGAAAGCTGCTGATCGGGACACCAATGCAATTGTGGTTCGAAGCGGAAGGTCAACTGCCACGAATGAACGATCGTACTTCTTCGAAATCAAATGAGCCCACTCCATTTCAGACGATCCACTTCCTATCAAGACAACGTTCCGCTCGCCGCAGGTCCGGGCAAGAAACTCAGCAAACACTTCGGTTCGCATAAACTCTGCGCTGACGGTGACACCGCCATAATGTGCGCAAACGAAGCCGCCCTGCTCGAGGTTGTGTTTCGCACACCACTCTTCCGCCTTCAAATGGTCCTCGTCGCTCAGAAATACCTCAAGTTCATCGCCTTGCGTTGTTCCACCGATTAGTTCGACAAGTCGAAGATTCAAGTGAGCGACATGAGTTTGCATGTCATACGGACATGTTTGATTCAAGAACGGCGCCTTGCCATTGGTCTTGAAACCAACGCGCACTTTCGCACCGGAGAGGAATGCGATCAATCCGTTTCGATAGAAACGCTTAAACAATATCGCATGACTTGGCGCGGTTTTCCTCGCCTTTCCAACTATTCTTAGAAATCCACTAAGTCCTGCATCCTGACCGCGTTTCTCATAGACCAGCAACTCGTCGACGTAGGGACAATGAAACAGCAAGTCTCGACCAATCTGATCCACTATAATCGTAATCGGAGCATTCGGGAAAGACATGCGGAGCGCGCGCAGCGCGGGTACCGCCATAAGAGTGTTGCCAATGGATCCATTTCGAAAGACGAGAATCGAAGCAGGATCTTTCATGCGCGTTCAGCCTCAAACAGTCGAGTCGTTGCCTCCGCAACCTCTTCCACACCGCTTTCGTCCACTGATACGAAGGCAACGTGTCGCGGATTATCAGGAGGTGTCCAGTATTCTGGGGGATCATTCCTAAACATTGTGACAGTTGCAGTCCCAACTGCACACGCCAAATGCTTGGGACCGCCATCGTTTCCGATGAAAACGGTCGATTGTTTGAGAACAGCGGCCAGCTCACCGAGATTATCACACGCGATAACGCGCTCCAGAGAAATATCAGATGTTTGCGCGAAGGCAATCATCTCCAGCTCTTCGGCCTTACTGCCAACTACCAATAAATTCTCGATGTTCCGCGCCCGCAGCCTTCTGACAAGCTGCTGAAACGACTCAAGCGGCCACCGTTTGTAACTTCTTCGACTTGAGATGTACAGAGCGGCTGCTCCATGCTGTGGTAAACCTGCCTTCTTCCACACCTCGTTTGCGAAAGCCTCATCGCTGTAGTTCAAGACAAAGTCAGGGAGAAGATCGGTCGAAGAAGCTCCCAGTTGAGCCGCCAATAGCATTTTATGCGCGGCACTATAAACTGGATTACCAGCATTCTGCGGCTCGACATGATGAGTGAAGAACCACTTGCGCAGGCCAACGGCGAACCCGACACGCAGTTGTGCGCCACTAAGCAAGCTTGCCCACGCAGATCGAGGATCAGAAAGAAAATCGACGGTGGCCGAGGGGACTCCAGAACTCCTTGCCAGCTGAGCAAGCCGAAGAGAGTTTGGAGATTTCGCGCACACCACGACACTGTTAATGTAAGGTAAATTCTGAAACACTCGCGCGACTTGCGGCTCTACAAGAACTGCCAAATCACGATCTGGGTACCGATGCTTCAAGGCACGCAAAGCAGGCGTTGCCAGCAAGCTGTCGCCCACGCGTTTGAAAAGTAAGGCAACAATCGCACCGCGGGTATGCTCAGTGATGACCGTCATACGACCATTCAGGCGAATACGTCCCTGTTCGACAGCTCACGCAGATATGCATACTTCAGAAAGACATACATGGCCTGTCCGTTCGCGATTGCCAAACCGTAGAAACCATCAAGCACACCAAGCTGCAATATGTAACAGCGAAACCAGCCCCAAAGGGGTCTAAACAGCAGGTCGGTCACTGTTGCTTTGCGCCCAGCTTGGAGCATTGCACGTGCAGCCGCGCGAGCGGACCCGAAGTTCTTTCGCATGTGTTCTTCAACACTGCGATATGTATAGTGCAGCAGGTCTCCTCTTAATCTCGTGCGTTTCACTCCATGAAACTCCACCACAGGGTGCGGTTCCAAGCCTGTCCAACGTGCCGCACTCTTACGATAAAGAAACGTGCGCCACTGCGGATACCAGCCGGAGTGATTGATCAGTTTCCCTGCATAAACGCCGTGGCGATTGATTTCGAAGGCATCGAACACAGGGTCACGCTCGAACGCGCGGATAATACTTGCACGCAACTCCTGAGTAACTACTTCGTCTGCGTCAACGCAGAGTATCCACGGCTGCGTCGCATGCTCAGCACCGAAATTCTTCTGATCGGCGTAACCCGTCCATGACCGGTAAAGCGTTGTGGCGCCAAATGCCTTGGCAATCTCGAGCGTGCGATCTGAAGAACCGGAGTCGACAATGACAATTTCTGAGCAGAAGTCAGCAGCACTCAAGCACCGCTCAAGGTTTGCCTCTTCGTTCAACGTAACGATGAGCAGCGTGATAGGCAGCTTACCCATGGGTTTTCACCACCTTTTCGAAGAAACTGACGGTTTGATTGACCTGACGCTCCAGTGTGAATTGGCTCTTTAGCAGATTGTAACCGCGCGAACCTCGGGTCTGCAACTCCTCACGATTGCGGATCACGCTCTTAAGAACTTCTGCAAGCTCCGCCGCGTTGCGACTATCTACAACCCAACCATTCTCTTCGCGAATCACTTCCGGGAGGATGTTCACGTCAGTCGAGATCACCGGCTTCCCGTAGGCCATGAATTCCAGCGCAATCCGGCAAACGGCCTCGCTTCGAACTGAAGTAATTATTCCCAGATCAATGTCAGTGATCAATCGTCGAACATCGGACACGCGAGGCACGAACCTTAGCACGCCTTCCACGCCTCTTGCCGCCGCCAATTCACGTAAATGATGCGCGCTTCGCTCACGGCTATCATCACCCGACATAACGATCACGAAACATGCGCGTTCAGATTCCTCGAGGAGAGCTAACGCCTCAATCAGCAACTCCTGCCCTTTTTCCGGACTCATACGAGCGATGATTGCCGCGAGGATCTGGTCACTCTTCACGCCGAGCTTTTGTTTCCAATCGTCGGTCGGCACCGTCGGGAATCTCTGTATATCTAGTCCCGGCAAAATAACCGTTTGTTGCACTTGTGTCAAATCGAACACATCGAGATAGCGTGCCTGCGATGACTTAGTTGAGTAAACTATGGCATTCGTCTTTCGCTCATGCAATCTGCGGTTGAACCAATTTCGCTTGGGAGAGCGCGGTTCCGCTACCGTGCGGACGAGCGGCAATTGTCCTTTCCTATTGGCGATTGCGAGTAACAGGTGTCCCGGTGGACAGTGAGGATTCAATACATCCGGCTTAAGCGATTGAATTGTCCGCCTTAGCATGCTTACCGCCGACAGCAGTTCAAAAGGGTTCTTCGTGTGAAAATCAAAGTCCGAGTTGCAAGGCACTTCATCAGCAATCGCCCACTCGGCGAGTGGCGACCCGCGTTGCGCAAACATAATCACTTCATGCCCCGAGGCCATGAGTCCGCGAGCCAAGCTGTGCGCGTACCACGCCATCGCGCTGGCAAATCTTACGTGGCAAGTCAGGAGGACACGCAAGGGTAGGCTATCGTCCTTCTTGCAAACAAGGCTGAACGGGCTTGAAAGTCACTTCAGGGAGTCGTAAATTAGGAAGGTGAATATGGAGGCTAAATGAATGTGACGGCGCTTCTCGCAATCGTACTCTTTATTGGGTGCGTTGGTCGCCATGAACTTACCATTCTGCATACGAATGACATTCATGGCCGCTTCGCCGCGGAGCGTGCAC
Organism: bacterium; assembly: GCA_023382385.1. Lineage (NCBI taxonomy): Bacteria > bacterium. The sequence continues at coordinate 486,002 of JAHDVH010000001.1, forward strand.
ACTGGCGCAGCGACTCCGCCGCAGTCGGAGGATTCGGAGCGTTATCAGGCGCGCTTGACAGTCTGCGAAACGTTGACGAACATGTAATTTACGTTGACGCGGGCGACGTGATGACCGGGAATCCAATCTGCAATTTAACAGTGGACGGGGTTAAGGGTGGCGCGTTACTCGAATTTCTTAGACTTTGCCACTGCGATGTCGGTTGTTTGGGAAATCACGAATTTGACTTAGGGGCCGATCACGCTCGGAGATTCGCGAAAAACTCAAAGGTCGAGTTATTGTGTGCCAATCTTCTCGAAGACTCAACAAACACACCCCTTTGCTTTGAATACAAGATACTTAGGCGAGGGAAGCTGCGAATCGGTGTGATTGGACTACTGCTCAATGACCTTGCCGGTGTAACCTCCAAGCAGGCACTTGCGCCCTTTACGGTTTTAGACATCGCCGCCACCGCTCAATCGACTATTGACAGGATCGATGACCAGTCAGATCTGATCATTCTGCTCACACATAACGGCCTGGACGAAGACATCGAGCTTGCTCGCTATGTGAGCGGGTGCGACATTATCATTGGCGGACACAGTCACACAAGGCTTCAGGAACCGCTGATTGAAAATGGCGTGATCATCGTCCAGGCAGGATCCTATTTAAAAGAGCTTGGCGTGCTCAAGGTAAGCGTGTCGAAAGACCGCGTCACGAGCCACCAGGGGACGCTGATTGAGTTGGTAGCTGATAGATTCAGTCCCGACTCTGCAGTCGCGGCATTGGTATCGCGCTACGCTTTGGAAATTGAGCACGAGTACGGGCAAGTTATCGCTGAAGCAGGCATGGCGCTTGAACGCCGATACTCGGAGTCAAGTCCGCTTGGGAACTTGATTTGTGACCTGATGCGCGAGCACTATAGAACGGATTTCGCGTTCACCAATTCAGGGGGATTGCGAAAAGATATTTCGCAGGGGAACATCCGGAAGTTGGATTGCGTAGAACTAATGCCATTCGTGAACTCCGTCGCTCTCTTCTCCGCAACGGGAGCGGAGTTGTTGCGCTTTGCAGAACGGCAGGCCAATGCGCAGCAGTCGGGCAAGTCCGAAATCCTGCAGATGTCCGGCATCGAAATCAGCTACGACGTCCAGGACGGGACGATCTCCCAACTTGAAGTAAGCATCAATGGAAATTCCGTGGAAGCAGACGCAATTTATCGCGGCGTTTCGATAGATTACGTTTTGATCGCTCAACCCGAGAAATACCTCGGTTTCACACCGCAGGATGTTGAGGGAACCGGAATCCTGTTTAGCGACTTTCTAATTCAAGCATTTTCAGAAGCCGCCCAGCCGCTTATGGCTGTAGACGAGCCAAGACTAACTCAAAGGAACAGATGACACACAAGCCAGTAGTTCTCGTACTATGCACCGGCAATTCGATGCGCAGTCAAATGGCGGAAGGACTACTCCGTCACGACTTAGGTGACCGCATCGAAGTTCACTCCGCAGGGACACACCCAAGCTACGTACACGAAAATGCAATCTCCGCACTTGCCGAAGTAGGTATCGACATTAGCCGTCAACGTTCCAAGAGTGTCAATGAATTCATTCACACGCAGATCGACTTAGTTATAACCGTCTGCGACAGCGCGAGAGAGAACTGCCCAAACTTGCCGGGTGCGAAGCGAACCGTACATCAGCCTTACCATGACCCGTACTACTTAAGTCCGGGCGAGGACCCCAATCTCGTTTTTGCCGAGTTACGCGACAAGATGCGCGCCGAATTGAGCGAGATTGTGCGACGCGAACTGGATCTCGAAAGTTAGCACCAGACAGGGGCTTCGTCGAAAGCCGACAGCGGCCGCTCCACGGGTAGATCAGGCAGGGATTCGAAATACTCGTGCATCTCGGCGAACACTTCTGCAGGATCGAGAAGTGACATCGCTCTCTTTTTGAAACGGGCGGAAGCATGCAGGCCCTTTGCGTAGGCAAGCAGGTGCTTCCTGAACTCCAAGACAGCCCGTCGGGGTTCCGGGAAGAACTCGATCATCCATCGCAGATGCTGTTCTGCCGCAACCAGTCTCTCGCGCGGCGTCGGGGGGTCGCATGGAACACCAAGTCGCAACAGTTGATCAACCTCGCGAAAGATAAATGGATAGCCCATAGCACCGCGTCCGATCATCACAGCATCGCAACCAGTCGCATCGATCAATTCCTTGACGTCTTCGGCTCTCCGCACATCGCCGTTGCCAATGACGGGGATTCGCACCACGTTCTTGACCTCCCCGATCCACTCCCAATGCGCGCGCCCTTGAAAGAACTCGTTACGCGTCCGCGCGTGAACCGTCACCCAAGCAGCTCCTGCGTTTTCCACGGCACGCGCAACTTCGACAGCGTTCAGAGAACGGCGGTCCCAGCCGGATCGAATCTTCACGGATACGGGGATGTCAACAGCCTTGGCAGCCGCTTCAACAATACGAGCCAGCAGGCTCACATCTTTCAAAAGTGCCGCACCGCCTTGATTCAAAATTACTTTCTTGACGGGACATCCGAAATTGAGGTCAAGTCCATCGGGGTCGAGTTCTCTTAAGAGCCTCGCAGCATCAGCGGCCTGTTCAGGTGAAGTTGCGAAATACTGAATGAAATAGGGACGCTCTTCCTTGGAAAAGCCCGCCATCTTGCGGGTTTTCTCATTCTTGCGCCGAACTCCTTCACCGGAGAGCATTTCCGAGAAGACGACACTCGCACCAAAGCGACGCGAAATTCGTCTCATCGCAGTATCCGTCCATCCTGCCAATGGTGCAAGCACAACGGGACGCTCAAGCCGTATCGGCCCGAGTTGAGTCGTTAGCGATTGGGAAAGTGCACTTTGGCTGGTACTCTCGTTCAAACGAATTACTTGGGTTTGTAGGCTGTGACTATCATTTCCATCGAAAACCACTGCAGCGGTTGCGGTGGAGTGTACCACGCGCCGTAAGCCTGCACATCCTCGAATCCAACCATTTCAAGTAATGACTTGATCTCGGGCATCGTATAGCAGCGTATCCCGTCCTGCTCAGGGTTCTCGCCTTCCATAATGATGGTTCCGTCCGGACAGGCGAGTTCCCACGAGCCACCCAATCTGCAGCGCTCGGGATCGAAGTCAGCGCGATGTAAGAGGATGCCTTCATCACATTCAAGCCACTCTGGTCCCAGGTGGTTTGTCAGTGAGTACGGATGCTGTCCAGTAAGCAGCAGCTTGCCGCCGGACTCTAAGGCATCAAACATGCGATGCAAGCTTTGGACGTTTTCTTCATCTGTCCCAAAGCCGAAGCTCATGCCGAGCACAACGACATGATCGAATTTCTCATGTACAGTCAGCGTCCGCATATCCTGAACCTCGAACGTCGCCGCCACACCCCGCTGCTTGGCAAGTTTTTTTGCGTGCTTGATGAGAACAGGTGTAATGTCAACACCATGCACATTCGCACCGCGCTCAGCTAAGAGAACGGCTTGAAATCCAGCACCACATGCGAGATCCAGAACTTTCTGACCCTTCTTAATCCCGAGAACTTTCCAGCAGAAGTCCACAACCTGCTCACTCTTGAACTCGGCGGCATCGTCGCCACCAACCAGCCGAATTCGCCAGAATTCCGCCCAGTACTCGTCCCAGGTTCGTGCGACTCGTTTGAACTCAGTCTTCCTCATATTTCAGTCAATAGTCGTTAGTTAAATTCTTCCTGCGCACCAAGGCGTTTGGGGGTTCGTCACTACCCAGCAGCGAATTTCTCCAATGCAATTGCCCACTATTCTGCTAAGCTTGTCGCCTTAGAATCTTAATTGAATTAGTGGCCGTCCAGGGCAGCCAAGTGGCGAACTTGACTTCATCAATGACCTCAAAACCCTTTAGAGGCCTAAAAGTGACCGCGTACAAGTCATCACGCACCCACCACCAGCTCTTTCCGTCCTTATGCTCAAATTCGCGGTCAAAAAAGTGCATACCATTGTATTCAATACCACCGTCAATCACGTCAGGCGTTATCCCCATCCTGGCTAATCTATCGAGGGCTTCCCAGCGTGCATCGTTCCACGAATGATAGTCGTGCGTGGATGCCACAGAGAACGTCAACAAGACAAAGCAGGCAGCGACAGCTGCAGGGACCCTAAAGCGTGAGTAAGTCGGCCTCCTTGAGTCACTGAAAGTTATTGAGAAGATTATCAAGATAAATGGCAGCAGTTGAAGCATGAAGCGATCAAAGAAACCGGCAAAAATAATCACCACCACATACAATACGGAAAACGCGATTGCAAACACGAAGAACGCATCTTCGGCAGACGGCTTAAGAGAAACAGTCACGATCCTTTCCGCAGACTTAAGCAACTCCTGGACCAGCAGGCCGCCCAGCAATACACAGATTACAGTTATTACGACCCAGAACCAGGTTGGTGCGTCAGCGGGCACATGTCCATCATTCAAAGCCACGACATCTTTCAACCGCGGAGGACCGGAACCGAAGTCATACACGATATTTCTCAAGAGTGGCATTATTTTGTTCGCCTGCAGCGTCACTGCGACCGCCACAACATACCAGATTCCAGCGACGAACATATGCCGCACCCTGTAGCCGACGAAGTCTTGTAATCCCTGAAACCGAAGTAGTAGGAGCGGCGACAAGAACAACCCAAGTGTCAGCACCAGACCAACTATACTTCTCGCCCAAAGAAGAATGAAGAGATGAATAGGTTCATCGAACCGCGCGAACATGCGATCCGAATAAATACTTCGCAGATCGGGAAATCCAAATCTTGGATAGAGCACATACTGATGTACAAAGTAGATTACGATGCAGATCAGGGAAGGCAGTATCGCTCGGCGCAACGAACGCGGATCGAAGCCGTAACGCAGCACATACGAAAACGCAAAGGCGACGGCAATCAGTGCCGCGAACTGGCGGGCAAACATGCAAATTGACAGTAGCACGCAGAACAGCAGGTAGTCACCGCTTCGTGATTCGCTCAACACTCGCTTGACTGCCAGGACGGTCAAAATGACGAACATGAGATACGTGACGTCTGTCATGAATGTCATGCTCAGATTGAAAAAGATCGGATTCGAGGCCAAAAGCAGAACAGAGATTCCGGCGAAGTAGCCACTCTTCTCATCGTGGCGAAGCAACTTCGGAAGGAAGGCCATTGTGATTAGCGCAGCAACGATACTTGAAACTCTCAAGACGGCATGCGAGAACCCGAACGTCGAACAAAACGCAGCACCCCATGCAACAATGGACATCAGCGTCATGGACGCCCAACCCTGCGCAACATCAATGACACCTCGCTCGGTGATCCCCTCTACTACTCTTGCATAACTCCAGTCGTCATTCAACGGGTATTCACCCCAAGGCGAGACAAGATACACTCCCAGCAGGAAGAGGGCGATGGGTATCAAAGTGAATAGATGCCGTCTTGCCGAGATTCGCAATGGGTATCCGGAAGGAAGAGTACTTAGTTGGAAGTCAATGAAACTCAGAGAATATAGAAACTTAGAAGGGGTAAAGCAAGCAGGCAGTGAGCGAATCTGAGATTAGTCCTTAATTTTTTAAGATGATTAAAATCAAAGACTTAAAGCAATCCGCGAGGCATCTGAGTGGTGTTCAGCGAACCTTGTGAGCAATCACAATTGGCAAGATTCGGAGGTCATTTGTGTTGATCTTTCTGAAGATTGAGTCGTCCACATAGAACTGTGTCTGGGTCGCAGGAACAACGACGAGCAGAGTTTGCTCCCTGCGACACAGCTCAAACTCGCTGGACAAATGAACCTCATATGCCTCCGCTCCACTCACAGGATCCCATTCAATCAGTTGTCCGTTCACTCGGGGAACAGTGCCGCGGTTATACTCGCGCAGGTCGAGATCATTATTAGGAACGGATTCAGGAATCTGCACTCTGTATACTACAGATGGCGCATCAGGGGGGAGACTCCTTGTCTGTTCCCGATGGTCAGTCGCAACGAAATAGTATTCGAGTGAAGTTGCATTTCCCGGGGGTATCAAGGCAGACGAGTAGCTCCGCGGAGCGCTCGGCGCAGGCGTAATTGTTGTCCAGTTTCCGCCGGGCAGGAACCGGTACGTGAGTCGCCGAGAAGTAATCGAGGTCGGTTCCTGAAGCGTGAAGGAATCAGTCCACATCTCGCATGTCAGAAACACTGTATCCGGTCTTGATGAATAGACAGGCGGAGTATGCACGAAAAAGGGTCCGAGGTTCCAACCGAGGCTTGCGAACTCAGGTAGCTTCTGGAACTTTCCAAGGTCCCAATCGTAAATCTGCATTCCTGTGCAGTTGGCCGCGCGTCGCGCTATCACCGCCCCTTGCACCGCTTTTTGGAAGGAGTTGGTTCCATAATATGCAATAATGACCGGACTCCCGTTATCGTTAAAGTAAACACAGCTCGAATCCATGTTGCGCGAGTAGTCCGTCATGACCATCATCTCGACATTTGGATTGACTTGCTGGAGCGCACCAACGGTCCAAGGAGATGTTGTTACCGGCTGACATCGATTGTCCTTGACCCATACATCAAAGGCATCACCGTAGCTTCTGACATGAACTCCAGGTCTTCGAGCTTGTATGATATTGTACATTTGATTTACATATGCGCCAACTAACTGGCCCGGGGTCATGCCGCGACTGGTGCAGTTCTGATCGTAGTTTGCCAACGTGACTTCATTGATGTGTATCTTGAACCCATGCGGTGCAAGCAAAGAGTCACAATTCCGAATTTGCTGTTGATAGAACTCCAGTGGTTCAAGCATGCTCCAGCAAACGGTCATTCTTCCGGTCTGATAGAGGATGGCCGTGTACCAGTCTACCGTAACCTGATTTCCGACAGACAATGCGCCGCCATTGATTCGAGTGAGCTTTGGCGACGTAACGAAGTTTTCAAATGGGGTAGAGAGTTCTGTGACGCTGTAGTCTACTCCTTCGGTCATCAAAGTGTTCCCTGGCTGCTTATACACCCTGAGCGGAGTATCGGCGCGCCGAATCATATTTGTGAGTCCAGCGTTCTCAAACGTTAAGTCATCAATCCAAAGTGTGCCGGTCGAGTACTCATTTGGACCAATCCAGACTTCGGCGGAGTCATTATGATATACCGAGAACAGGACTTCAAGTTGAGTCCAGTCGGTGTTGGCGGGCACACTTATTCTTTGGTTTTCAAAGTGATTGTTGACAGGATCATCGCCGTGAATCAATACTCGTATGCGACTGCTGAAATTCGAAGTCTTGTACCAGAACTTGGCTTTGATCAAACGATACGGTCCGAAGTGAACCTTCTGCCTCACCGTGCGGTCGCCCGGGTAGTCTGCAGTCATGTTTGCCCATTTGATCGACGAGCTACCTGAGTGTCGCGTTACATTATCCCTTGAGATGAGACTATAGTTGGACTCTGGGTACATTTCCCAGCTATTCGGGCGGTTATTGGTCCAGCTTTCAAATCCCCCATTTGTTGCGCTGATTCCGTAACTAACAGCCGTGAATCCAGTACTCCCGACTGTCATGGGCATGCTAACAATCGGCACGCCTTCCTGCCAGCTTCTCTGGGGAACCCATAAGCCCGTACGATCCACACCCATCGTCAAGAATTGTCCACGACGTCGAATTCTCTGACGAAGTTCCAGAGCACTGCTGTTTGCAAAGTTACTTCTAACAGGATTGCCCCCATCCTGGTCATTCCACTCTATCTCGTTCATTTTGCTATGATACGCGAAGTTGAATAGCGAATCTGCATAGTCAAACTGTGATTGTATTCTGACAGACGTGTTGACTGTGCACACTCTTTTTGGGAGATCCGGCCAGTCCCGAACGTAGGCCCTGTCCACTGTGGTTTGACCATTCACTTGCCCCATTAAGTCCACAAGGCTAAACAGACCCCACTCCATCCCAAGGTGATCTTTGCCGGCAAGGAAAATGTTGCGGTTGCCAACCAGCAATTGGTATTCTTCATCGCGCGAGATCACGCCCAATCCGGGAATTCCAGAAGCAAGCAACGAATCCACAAGCGCAGGGAATCGTTCGGGTGTCCCGATGAGTATCCCACCTGCCTGCCCAGTCCATTGGGAAAAAGGAGTATAAACAGGTGGAACTCCCATGAGGGCAGTGAGTTCAGCGACCGCCTCATCCCTGACAAAGCTCTCAATAGCAGTTGGATTGTCCGGCATGACAAGAGTAAACGCGCCGTCAAGAACCAACGGAGACACGGCGAGCAGCCCCATCTGCTGAGGTCGTGGACGAATGTCATTCAGACCGGCATACAGATGGGCAACGCCACATGTCAGGATGATGAATGGTGTAATTGCACGTATGCAAATGACGGTGAGGAGGCGAGAGGTCATATACTGGATGGTATTCAATTCAATCAAAATAGGTAAATGACTCGTTTGGTGCAATAGCTAAGGGAACTAGGCCAGTGTTTGCCTTTGATGCCGAGTACCAGATTCCACAACGTGCTTCAGAACCTCTTGTATTTGCTCGGCTTTAAACGGCTTTGCCAGATACTCATTCATCCCGGCGGCAATGCACATCTCACGATCACCCTGAAGGGCATTCGCAGTCAAGGCGATTATTGGAATTTGTGGCCTTATGTCGCAAGCTCTAATCTGCCTCGTCGCTTCAAGTCCATCCATTTCCGGCATTTGGATATCCATCAGGATTGCATCGTACTCGCGTTCACAGTGCATTCTGACAGCTTCGCGCCCGTTATCTGCAATCATCACTTCGCAACCGATCGCTTCAAGCATTTTGCTTGCGAGCTTTTGGTTGAGCGGATTGTCTTCTGCCAAAAGTACTTTGAGTTCATAGCTGTCTCGCAGGGTGCCACCATCTTGCACCATCAAAGGCTTTGGAATCGTTTCCAGTCCGCGCAGAAGTCTCAGAAGATGCTCCGAACGCACGGGAACCTCCAGGACCGCACCTTTGCCGAGACGTTGCAGCTCCTCTGTGCGCCTTTTGTCATGAAGGGGCCGAAGTATGATTATTCTCGTGTGCCGGACATCGGGATGTCGATCCACAGCATGCAGCGCGGCTACGACCTCTTCATATGGGACCGCACTGCCCAAAAGCAACTGGCAGGTCTCGCGTCGCCGCTCGAGCAAGGCATCAAGCAGTTCAATGGATGAACTGACAAGGATTGCATTTGCACCAGCTTGTTTGACTATGGCAACTAACCACGCTTGGAACAACTCGCGCGTCTCCCAGATGACGACCGTCCCGCTATCGACCTGCGCGTCTTCACACACACCGCCTTCCATCACAGCAGGGATGAGTTCAGTTTCAAGCGTAAACGTGCTTCCTATTCCGATTTCGCTCGTCACCAGGATATCTCCACCCATCAGCCTTGCCAGACTACGTGAGATGGACAGTCCCAAGCCCGTTCCACCGTAATTGCGCGACGTGGATGAATCTGCCTGAGTGAAATTCTCAAAGATACTCTCCTGACGTTCCTCGTCAATACCGATTCCGGTGTCACTCACTTCGAACCGCAACAAGTTCCGATCTGACGCTTCGACAGACTCGACACGAACAAAGACATATCCCGAATTGGTGAACTTGACGGCATTTCCTACGAGGTTTGAGATAACCTGGCGATAACGAGTAGGATCACCGAGAATTCGTGAGGGGACATTCGGTGAGACATGACATCCGATTTCGAGCCCTTTGCCAGCTGCCTGAAGCGAGAAAAGCAGAACAATGCTCTCCGTAAGTTCTCGCGGATCAAAGGCGACCGATTCGAGCGCCATTTGCTTAGCCTCGATCTTTGACAGGTCAAGGATGTCATTTATAAGAGTTAGCAGCGAATCCGAACAGTCCTGCACCGCGCGAGCATAGTCTTCTTGCTCCGGCGTTAATGGCTGCTGAGTGAGCAAGCGCGTGAATCCTACAATTCCGTTCATAGGGGTTCGGATTTCGTGCGACATATTCGCGAGGAAGTTACTTTTCGCAACGCTGGCAGATTCGGCCTGTCTGGCGAGTTCATTCGCTCTTACGATTGCGGATTCAAGCTGCTGATTAATCACTTCAAGCTCTTGATGTGACTTGCGAATCTGCTCTTCGTGGTCCCTCCGCTGTGTAATGTCCACGAATCCGCAAAGCATCGCCGGATGAGCCTCCCAAAGTATCTCCCTCAGGCTCAGACTGCACCACTGGTCAATCATCCCTCGACGCTTAATTGCAACCTCCCAGTTCTCGAGAGCAACGCCTTGTCGAATCGCGCTCTCAAGTCGCGTGCGATCTTCGCGCTGTGTAAGCAATTCCCAGATTTTGTCGATAGTTCTGCATTCGTCGCTTACGCCGAAAAAGGACTGGAAATTCTTGCTCGCATAAACAAGGTCACCAGTCCATTCATCGACCACACAGATTGCCATCGGTGCGGCTTCAATGATGGTTCGACTCCGACCTTCACTTTCCTCCAGCGCACGTAGCATATAGTTCAAAGACCGCGCCACCTCTCCGATCTCGTCCTCGGTATCAACAACTGCAATGGCTTGTTGATTGCCTTCTGCACGCTGTGTCATTGCCTGCCGGATCAATCCAAGCGGTTTCAGGATGTTGTTATTGAGAATTGAGTAGACAACAACCAGCAGCACTGCGAGAGTGCCAAGGAGGAAAAGCATCAGCCGTGCAGTGTCCTCGAAGATGATCTTCCGGACTTCCGAGGTATCAAGAGCGACCACCGCAACACCCTTCTTGCCAAGATCTGCGTGGTTGACCTGAAGATTTCTGAGGGAAGCGTAGTAGCGGCTTCCATTATAGCTGATGGCGGCGTCGGACTCGCGGCTTAACAGGCCCAATAGGTGCGTGCTGATGTATGTTTCATCCAATGAAGAAAGCTCGCGGCCGATAAGCACGCTCTTTGTGGAGGCGATGATCACTCGTGGAATTCCACTGGCCACAAATATTCGATGAACATCTCGCTCAGAGCCAAGCAGCTTGACAAGTCTGTCCATCTCTGCTGCATCTGCAGTTTGCATCGCTGACGCGATCATTGAATGAACCAATGACGATCGTGACTCAAGCTGCTGCGCCAATTGACGTTCAAACAGTTTTCGAATACCAATTGTGCCTGCCGCGGCGAGTAACAAGCCAATGGTAAGGAGCGGAACAACAAGTTTATAGGCAAGCGAAGACCTGATATCTTTGAATAGCGAAGCAAGCATTCTCACTTGTCCCCCGTCACTGCATGCGGCCGTTCCCCAAGAAGTCGCTGAGCTTCAGACGCGACAAGTGAGGAAAAGTGCACCTGCCCTTGCCAACGCGCTTGCAGACCTGCAAACGGTCCCTTCTTCCCGAGCAACGAATCTTGCTGCATGGAACCAAAGACTTGCCAGTGCGATAGCTCCTCGCTAACCTTTGAGATGTCCTTGTGCTCACGTTCTGCGAGCAGAGACAGGTATTTATTGTGGCCGCTGGCCATAAGTAATCGTGCGTGTTCATATGCAAGGAGCACTTTTTGCCAGTCTTTTCTACGCAGCATGATGTCACCGCGCCGACCAACGAGAACTTCGACTTCCATATCACGACAAGTCGAATCACAATGCTCAAAGTGTTCGGAAACGGCCAAGTCACCGGGAGCGGCAACAAGGAGCAAGACACCGGCTTCCAAGCCCGATTCCTTTGCAGCCAGCTCAAACTGATCGTGAGGCAGAGTAACTGCGTCCAGCTTGTTGGACGCAAAGGCTGCACGCAACTCATGGCTGCAGGTCAGCTCGACCAACTTCACGTCCACTTTGTAGGTTTTGAACAGACCGGTGGTTTCGGCCAAGTACAAGACCGACGATCCCGGAGACTGGGATATTCCAATGCGTATGGCGGGTGGTTCCGGCATGTCGCAACTGGAAATCAAGGCGATGGACGCCATAGCAAATGCTGCGGCAATGTATTTCATGCGAACTCCTGCTTAGACCAAGATACATTGCAATTTCGGCTCCAATTTTTGTGGCGACTGCTCACAAGAAAGGCCGAGCATTGCCCGGCCTTTCACATTGATAATTCGAAACTTCAGAAAGCGACAGGTTCCTCGTACTCGGAATAGACCTCTTTCAGTGAATCAACCATTTCACCAAGGGTGCAGTAGGCGTGGGCTCCGGCTATCAGATGTGGCATCACATTTTCTTCATTCAGAGCGGCCTGCTTGATATTGTCCAGGCACTCTTGAACCGCTTTTGCGTCGCGGCGGCGGCGCAGATCATTCAGCTTTTCGACCTGCGTCTTCCTGCAGTGTTCTTCAGAGATATCGAGGATTGGAATCTCGATTTGTTCACCTTCCTGCACGTAACGGTTGACCCCAACTAAAACGCGCTCGCCTCGATCGAATTCGGACTGATAGACTTGCGCGGCACGTGCAAGCTCACGCTGAAAGAACCCATTTTCAATCCCGCGAATGACACCACCCATAGCGTCGATCTTGTCAAAATACGTATTGGCGCCGTCTTCCATTTTGTCGGTCATCCACTCCACAAAATAGCTTCCTCCGAGTGGATCAATCGGAGCTCCAGCCAAAACTTCATGCTTCAGGACTTGCTGCGTGCGCATCGCAAGTGTCACCGCCTTTTCGCTTGGCAACGCAAGCGTCTCATCCATAGAATTCGTGTGAAGACTTTGGGTTCCGCCCAATACGGCAGCAAGGGCTTCAGTTGCAGTACGAATAAGATTAACTTCAGGCTGCTGGGCTTGCAGGCTGCAACCGGCTGTCTGAGTATGGAAACGGCAGAGCAATGAACGTTCATTCCGGGCACCGTACTTCTCTTTCATCCGCTTTGCCCAAATCCTGCGCGCCGCACGAAATTTGCCGATCTCCTCGAAAAAGTCAAGATGCGAATTAAAGAAGTGGGACAGTCGCGGAGCAAACTCATCCACGTCCAAACCGCGCTCCATAGCCGCCTCAACATATGTAAAACCGTCCGCCAACGTGAATGCAAGTTCCTGCACGGCAGTCGAACCGGCCTCGCGGATGTGATAGCCGGAAATCGAGACCGGATTAAACTTGGGCATCTCACGCGTTGCGAACTCGATGGTGTCCACGACCAATTTCAGCGAGGGACGCGGGGGATAGATGAATTCTTTTTGAGCGATGTATTCTTTCAGAATGTCATTCTGCAGAGTGCCGCCAAGCTCAGAGCGCTTCCATCCCTGTTTCTCAGCCGCAGCGATGTAAAATGCCCAGATGATCGCCGCCGGAGAGTTGATGGTCATCGACGTTGTAATCTTGCCAAGCGGGATGTCTTTGAACAGGATTTCGGCGTCTTCGAGAGATGCAACGGAAACGCCACACTTGCCAACTTCGCCGAGCGACCAAGGCGAGTCAGGGTCCCTCCCCATAAGTGTCGGCAAATCGAACGCCACAGACAGCCCGTCTCCGCCCTGAGCGAGCAGATACTTGTACCGTAGATTAGTCTCTTCAGGCGTTGCAAAGCCACTGAATTGACGCATGGTCCACCATTTACCACGGTACATAGAGGCATGCACACCGCGTGTGTATGGGAACTGGCCGGGAAAGCCCAATTTCTCCATGTAAGCCTCCGCCTGTGCAGGATCTTCAGTCCAGCAAAGCGGAGGCACTTCCATGCTCGAAGTTGTGACAAATCTACGCAAGCCGTCCCTTGGTTTCTTGCCCTCGTATTCTATTTCCCAGCGTCTTCTGGCACTTAGCAGTTTTTCCAGCGGGGTCATAAGTCCTCTACTTTGATCTTAGCAAACCTGAATTTACGTCTTTTTCGAACGGCTGGCAACCTCACCAGAGCCAAAACGTCAGACCAATACCTCCCTGGAATCGCCCTTGCGTGTCAGGTGCGAGTTCCAGTGCCGGGGCAACTTCTGCCCAAACATCCATGATGGTATAGGGGATATGGTACTTAAGTCCGAACGGAACTCGAAGGCCAAGAGTGTTGTCCTCGTCGCCATTATTTGCGACAGTCATGTAGACACCTCCACCATAGAACCACTTCCACTCTCGTGGCATATCCATCAAATAATCATACATTTGGAAGTCTGCTGACAGCATAAGCCACTCGTCCCAGGACCATGCCGCATTAAAGTCCACAGCGGAACTCTTGTCCCAGAAGAACTGCATATTCAAGCCCGTAGGCTCTCCGAGATACGGGCCAATCCCAAACCCATCTCGTTCACGTGCAATTGAATCTGAGTTGAGTGCTAAGAGGGCAATCGTGGACGCAAAAATAAGTTTCTTAAACACTTGGGTTTCTCCTGCTACTCGGTTGATTGTTCATCGTTGCGCAGCTATCCATAAACGTCAGTATCTTAACGATCAAGAGCTGATGCCGGTTCCGAGACACTGGGATCTCAGGCGACGGGATTTGAAATTCTCGGAAGTTGTTGTATCTTACGACAATTGTAACATATCACGCGATGTCCCGCTACCAGCACCACATTTTCGTTTGTGAGAACCAGCGAGCCAGTGATGACCCAAAAGGTTGTTGTGCATCTAAGGGCAGCCATGAAGTGCTCGTGCAACTTCGTGAGAAGATCAAGGCAGTTGGGTTAGCAGCAAGGGTACGTGTAAATAGCTCAGGCTGCCTTGCCAACTGCGCACGGGGCGCAACTGTCGTTGTTTATCCAGAAGCGATTTGGTATTCCGGCGTTACGGTCACAGACGTCGATGAGATTGTGACTTCGCATATTCAGAACGGGCGTCCGGTCTTACGCTTATTAGATCCGGTCTTCCACGCTGAAGCGCGTGGCGACGGCAGATGTTAGAACAGATCAAAGACCTGTATTGTCCGAGTGTCCGAATGGCGCGAAGGTTGCGCCGAATCAAATACATTCAGAGCGAAGAGGAAAAGAATGGCCACGCGTATTGAGGAGTTATTGGGTGCAGATGCCCAGTCACTATTAACGTACAAGAGTGAAGGTATTACAGCCGATCAGTTACACCTGCCCGGGCCGGATTTTCTGGATCGCGTTTGGGCGAACAGCGATCGACCAATGAATGTGCTGAATAACTTGCAGCGCATGTTCAATACCGGACGGTTGGCCCGCACAGGCTATCTATCACTCTTCCCGGTGGATCAAGGTATAGAGCACAGCGGGGCAGCGTCTTTCGCGCCGAATCCGCTCTACTTTGATCCCGAGAACATCGTCAAAATGGCCATCGAGGGCGGCTGCAATGGAGTCGCGTCGACCCTTGGCGTGCTGGGCATTGTGAGCCGAAAGTATGCGCACAAGATTCCATTCATTGTGAAACTGAACCACAATGAGTTTCTGACGTATCCGAACAAGTTTGATCAGATCGAGTTTGCGACGGTTCGCCAGGCGTTCGACATGGGTGCGGCAGGCGTCGGCGCGACGGTCTATTTCGGTGCGGAAGAGAGCGGCAGGCAGATTCAGGAAGTGCGCAAGATGTTCGAAGAAGCTCATCGCTTAGGGATGTTCACCGTCCTGTGGTGCTACACCCGTAATCCCGCTTTCAAAAAGGACGTTGACTATCATCTGTCGGCCGACTTGACCGGACAGGCGAATCACATTGGCGTCACTTTGGAGGCCGATATTATCAAACAGAAGATGGCCGAGAACAATGGCGGGTATAACGCCGTCAACTTCGGCAAAACACACAAAGATGTCTATGGTAAATTAGTCAAAGATCATCCGATTGACTGGACGCGTTGGCAAGTTGTCAATTGCTACATGGGGCGTTGCGGTCTGATCAACTCGGGTGGAGCCGCAGGTAAGAATGATCTGGCAGATGCCGTCAAGACCGCCGTCATCAACAAACGGGCGGGCGGGATGGGTATGATCAGCGGGCGAAAGGCATTCCAGAAGCCTATGAAGGATGGAATTACGTTGCTGAACGCAATTCAAGACGTCTATCTCGATCAGAGCATAACTGTCGCTTGATGAATTTGCTTGACTCACAATTTCTGAATATGCTTGCGTGCCCACTCAGCAAAGCGACTCTCATACAACGTGGAGACCAACTTGTCTCAACGGACAGATCGACGCGCAGGGTGTATCAAATATCCGAGGGACTCCCTGACTTGCTGATCGAGCACTCCCGCGAACTGGACATCAATGAGTGGCAACGCCTGATTGCTCACGAAGACGATCGTTGACTTCTGCACACAATGTACCAAGTTAAGGCGGCGGCTCCCAAGAGCCGCCGCTTCATTTTCCATCAGTGAGCAGGCTAACCGCGAACTTCCGAACCTCTATCCTTAATCCGCACACCGTCCTGCGGATTGTCTACGAATTCAGGAATGCTTTCACGAATCAGCGAAAGCATCTCTTCGTCCGAAGGGTCAGTGGTTTCCATGGTTATCCGTTTTGCAGCTACTTTAGCAATGGCCGCGTCCTGGCCGAACTGGAAATCCAATCTGCCAATCGTTCGACCATCGCGTTGTGCGCGAACAACTCGAGTCTCGCCTAACTGCCAAGGTGCGTCCTCGTTCGCACGATAACTTCTCCCTCCGATGATGGCATGGACGAATGGGAACTCCTTAGCGATTAGGCTATCCGTTTGATCACCGCACGTCGACAACACAAGAATCAGATCGGCTTTATCCCGCATACCTGGCAGCACTCGACGCGCTGCCGTCATCGGGTCATCAATCGAGACACCAGCTGGCAGCTTCGTAGAGTCGATCCGCATGACGTCTTTAGAGCCGCACAGGCCGATATAAGCGACACGAGCTCCCTTTACACGTTTGATGACATACTCATCCGTCAACAAACTTCCATTCGCACGGACATTTGCCGAAACGAACTCAAAGTCTGCTTTCTTCTTTGCAGCACGAAAAGCATCCAAACCCAATGCTAACTCGCGCTCTGAAACATTCACCGCACTGACTCCCATATGATTGTATGCGGCAACCGTAATTTCGCCTTTGGAACTATCCACTTCAGGAGTTCCACTTAGGAAGTTACCGGCATCACAATATTGAATCTTGGAGTCGGCCTCACGGGCTTCTTTTATCTTCGCACTGCGTTTTGTTATACCTCCCCCGCTTTTCTTGCATCCGCAGCCTTCAATCTTTCCGCGCGTCTCGGACGAATAATACACTGTGATGATTGTGCCTTCCGCAACGCCTGCTCCTCCACATCCAATCATCAGCAAAATGACCGTACTCAGGCATGCAATCCATATCCCAGCTTTCATTCCGGCTCCTGAACGTTGCTTCGGGAGAATAGGTCGACACATGACTTTAACTCTCGCCAGCGATTGAATGTTCCCGCATCATCAAAATGTCTGTATCACTGCAAATCCACGGTGAATCACGCCGCGCGACTTACCTGTCAATTCCCAACCTGCAAAAGGGGTATTGCGGGACAATGACTTAAAGTCGTCAGGTGACACAGTCCATCTGCAAGTGGGGTCGATAATCGTCAGATTCGCAGCTTCACCTTCGCCAATGCAAGGCAATGGTTGAGTGAGTATTTCGCGCGGAGCGTAAACCACACGCTCAAGTAAAGTATGCAAGCCCATGCCCTTCTCCATGAAGAATGTCAGAGCCAGACCCAAAGCCGTTTCGAGTCCAACAATCCCGAACGGCGCGATATCAAACTCTTGAGTCTTGTCCTCCCAAGAGTGGGGAGCATGATCAGTACAGTAGACATCCAAGGTGCCATCGAGGAACGCCTCCCAGCAAGCCTGACGATCGGATTCACTGCGCAACGGGGGATTCATTTTAAAATTTGTATCGAACGTCTTGCAGGATTCATCTGTCAGCAGCAAGTGATGCGGGCAGACCTCTCCGGTCACACGCAAGCCTTTTTGCTTTGCGTTTCGAATCAATTCGACAGATTCCTTCGCAGAAACGTGGCAAATGTGGACTGCACCGCCAGTATATTCTGAGATTAAGACACACCGCGCGACATCGATCGCTTCGGCAATTGTCGGCATGCCTGTAACACCGAGTCGAGTGGACCACTCCCCTTCGTTCATCGAGCCGCCCTCGGCCAGGTAGACGTCTTCGGCGTGCTCAAAAATTCTCGCCCCAAGCATGTTTGAATACTCAACGGCGTGGCGGAGAACGGCCGAGCTCTTGATTGGGCCACCGTCGTCGCTGAAGGCACGAACACCCTCTTCAACAATTTCAGTCATTTCAACAAGCTCTTTTCCTTGCCGTCCGCGGGTCGCAGCTGCAATGACATGAACCTCAACGGGAAACGGCTTGCCTTGAGACCGGACCCACTTGACCGTAGCGGCGTCGTCCAGCGGTGGATCAGTATTTGGCATGCAAGCGATTCCCGTGAAGCCGCCGTTCATTGCAGCCATACATCCTGTGGCAATCGTTTCCGCAACTTCTTTTCCCGGCTCCCTAAGGTGCACGTGAAGGTCAAACCATCCGGGCGTGATCCAATGGCCGCGCAGATCGATGACATCGGAGCCTGCGGGCGCCTCGCTTGTGATTCCCTGCAGCACGCCGTTTCGCACGTGCAGATTCATAATTTGATCAATGCCGCGCCGCGGATCGATGACGCGCGCTCCCTGCAAAAAGAGATTCTCGGCTCTCGCAGGTTTGTCGAATCTTGTGTATTTGCTTGTCATATTGAGTTGAAATTTATTGTGCGCCAGGCTCGGCACGTCCGCCTGCCAGCAGATAGAGGACGGCCATACGCACCGCCACACCGTTGGTGACCTGCTGCAGTATGACGGAGTGTTCGCTGTCTGCAACGTCAGAAGTAATCTCGATTCCGCGATTCATCGGACCGGGATGCAGAATTGTCAAAGGGGAGCTTGCCTTCTCCAGTCTCGCACGCGTTACACCAAAGTACTTGTGATACTCACGTAAGGACGGGAACAGTCCGGCAGTTTGACGTTCAAGCTGTATTCGCAGAATGTTTAACGCATCAGCGCGCTGTATTGCGTCATCGAGATGATTTGTTATCTCAACTCCCATGCGTTCAATTCCTCGAGGGATCAGGGTAGAAGGTCCGCAGACGATAACTTCAGCTCCCATTCTCTTAAGGCCAATGATGTTGGACATTGCAACTCGAGAGTGCAGAATATCACCGACCAGTGCGACGCGCAAGCCCTTGAGCGAGCCATACTTGTCGCGAAGCGTCAGCATGTCGAGAAGGGCTTGCGTCGGATGTTCGTGTCGGCCATCGCCGGCATTGATGATGATCGATTCGAGGTGCCGCGCGAGGAAATGCGGACTGCCGGGCGATTTGTGTCGCATCACGACGACATCCACTTTCATGGCTTCGATGTTCAGTGCCGTATCGAGCATTGTTTCGCCCTTCGAAAGGGCACTGCCGGATGCGGAGAAGTTCAGAGTATCTGCCGAAAGCCTCTTTTCGGCCAGTTCAAAGCTCGTTCGCGTGCGTGTGGAATTCTCGAGGAAGAGATTTACGACCGTCACGCCGCGTAGCGTGGGGACCTTTTTCACAGGGCGATCCAGAATGTCCCGCATTTGCAGAGAAGTGTCGAGGATCGTCTGAATCTCATCGGAACTGTAGTCTGCCAGGCCAAGCATATGCTTTTGCGAGAGCAAGCTCACTTGTCCACCTCCACAAGGTAAATGGCATCCTCGTCGTCAACTTCGGTCATACGGACCTGCACTTCTTCATTGATGCTTGTTGGAACATTTTTTCCTATGAAATCCGGTTTGATGGGAAGCTCGCGGTGGCCGCGATCCACCATGACCGCAAGCTGCACTCGCTTGGGACGGCCGTTGTCCATAATTGCTTCGAGCGCCGCGCGCACAGTCCGGCCGGTGTACAGGACATCATCCACCAGCACAACATTCATGTCATACAAGTCGAAAGGAATATCGGTCTGCTGCACGGAAGGTTGACGCAACGACGTTCGATAGTCATCGCGGTAAAGTGTCGCATCCAGTATACCGACCGGAACATCAATACTCTCGATTTCGCGGATCTTAGCAGCAACACGTCTTGCGATAAATACTCCGCGTGTCTGCATCCCGACAAGGCCGAGACTTTCAGTACCACGATTTCGCTCAATGATTTCGTGAGCGATTCGGGTAATCGTACGAGAAAACCCCGCGGCGTCCACCAACTTTGCTTTGATTTTGGTTTGCATGGGTAGGATATAGAATGAAAAGTAAATCCATCAGAACTGAGACCGATGGATTCTTGGGGGGATTCCTTATCGGCCTCTCGGTGCCAAATTAAAGGGTCAGAATTCGTTGGGACGTTAGCCCTGCACGTCTTGCGCTACCACATTCCAAGACGCATGCGAGCTTCATCGCTCATCATGTCCACAGACCAAGGCGGGTCCCAGACAATATCGACGCTGACTTCTTCCACACCGTCGACGCGGAAGATCGCGTCGCGCGCTAAGTCGACGATAGTACCGGCAAGCGGGCATCCCATCGAAGTCAATGTTATCTTTGCGTCAACTTTGCCCCCGTCGACGGTGATTCCGTAAACTAAACCCAGATCCGTAATGGGCAGATGAAGTTCTGGATCATAGACAGTTGCGAGTGCATCAAAGACTTGTTCTTCAGTAGGCATGCTACTTCCTCGAGAGTTCCGACATTAAGCCAACTTGTTGTGCAACCGATTCCGCCATGCCACGGAAGACGTCGCGAAGTTCAGGAGTTGCGTCTATGGCGAGCATCGGGTCACCAGCGTCTGCTGCAGCGACGAGTTGCGGGACGAGTGGCAGTCTGCCGAGTAACGGACAGCCGAGTCGTTCGGCTTCCTCTTCGGCTCCGCCAAATCCAAAAATATGCGACTCGCCACCGCAATGCGGGCAGCGATAGCTCGCCATGTTCTCAACGATACCAAGGATCGGGACATTCAGCTTCTGAAACATCGCGACACCTTTGCGCGCATCAATGAGTGCAAGGTCTTGGGGCGTAGAAACTATGACGGCTCCGTCCAGCTGAATGCGCTGACTCAACGTCATTTGAGCGTCACCTGTTCCCGGTGGAAGGTCGACGACCAGACAATCGAGTTCTCCCCAGTTAACATCACGCAAGAATTGATCAGCTGCCTGATGTACCATTGGACCACGCCAAATCATCGGTGTCTCGGGTTCAACAAGAAATCCTATCGACATGAGCTTTATGCCGTTCCGATCAAGTGGGAGAATCATGTTGTCGATCACTCGGGGCCGTTCATGGATTCCAAACAGAGTCGGAACAGAGGGGCCGTAAATGTCGAAGTCCGCAAGTCCGACTCTGAAGCCCATTTGTTGCAGCATCAAGGCAATCCCAGCCGCCACAGTGCTCTTCCCCACTCCACCTTTGCCTGACGCGACCGCGATTTTGGTGCGCACACTTTCAAGAACGGGGCCATCCGGAGCTGGACGGGAGTGCGGCTGATGTGGAGCTGAAGCAGGCTGCGTCCACTTCATATGGACATGCACTTCGTTGACGCCATCAAGCGATCGGACGGTTGTCGCAACATCTTCTTCGATTTGACCTGGGACAGTTTCATCACGCGCGGCAACAGAGATGTGAACGTGCACGGTGTCACCTTTGACAACAATGTCCTTGACCATGCCAAAGGATACGATGTCACGCGGGAGGCCCGGGAATTTAACCTGCTTTAAGGCTTCGTGGACTTGTTCTTGAGTAATCACGTCTTGACCAGTCTTGGGAATCAAATAAGCTACAAAATCTCTTTGCATGAAGCAAGGGACACGGCAACATATTGTATTTACTTATGATATGGAAGATTTTTCCAGATGCTTAACGCTCGGTATAGCTGCTCATAAAGCACAACTCTGGCAAGCTCGTGCGGAAATGTCATTGCCGAAAGGCTTAACTTAAAGGCAGCTGACTCCAAAAGCGATGGGGCCAAGCCCCAAGCTCCGCCAATCACGAAGCACAGTCGGTTTGTGCTGGCGAGCATCTCATCCTGAAGAAACGCGGAGAATTGCTCACTCGAAAACGACCTCCCAGAGGAGTCAAGCGCGACTAATTTAGTTCCTTGAGGGATTTGCCTGATAATTGCCTCAGCTTCAACATGCATGGCACCCTTGCCGGAACCGTTCCCGCTCATATCGGACACTGCAGGCACCTCTGATTCTTCAAACGGCAGGAAGTGCTTGATGCGGCTCGCATACTCTTCGCACGCGGCTCTGAAGTACGCTTCACGAAGTTTCCCGACCGCGATAACTTGGAGTTTCATTACTTTAAAAGAAGCAGTTTCTGAGTCATAGTAACTCCACCACTTTCAGCACGCAGCAGATACACTCCGGTGCCCAGCGATGCAGGCGCATCATAATGCAACCTGTGTTCTCCTGGATTCAAGAATCCTTCAAAGATCGTTGTGATGCGTCTTCCAGTTACATCGAAGAGGGCAAGCTTGACATTTGCAATCCTGGCGAGTGAGAACGGGATAGTGACACTCGGGTTAAATGGGTTCGGATATGCGGGCAAGAGACCGAACGCCGCAGGGAGAGGATCGTGCGGCTCCGGAACATTGACAATTCCTGGTTCATAGAGCGTAATTTGACTTGGATAAGGTGCAAGCCGCGCTTGATTCGACTGACTACTGATAATAAACTCACTGATCGGTCCTGCTTCCACCCAGAACGTGTCTGTTTCGGTGAAGGAATTCTGCCCATGTTGAATTACGACGGGGAAAGTGAAGTATGGCGGACCGCTCTGAAGTTGCGAAACTCTGCCCCAAAGTAAGTGATCAACGTTGTCATACATTGAGTTGAAATACAGTACCGGCAAACTTAGACCGAATACCCATTGGTCAAAGAACCAGCCTACGTCGGGACCTGCATAGTGTTCATTGACTTTGTCAATGAAGTCCTGCGTGCTGACATTGCCTCCTGCAAAAGTGGCGACGTAATCTCGAAGAACATCAAAGAACACAGAATCTCCCAACAGCTGTTTTCTAAGCATGTGCAGGACCCAGGCGCCTTTATAGTATACGTTCGTGCCGAAAAGTCGTTCTTCTGGCGGATCGTACACGGGATAGCTGGGGGGATTATGGCGTTCCTCGTTGATGCAGTACGTGGCGGCCTGCGCCATGTAATTGTTTAGCCCACTATCTCCCATGAGATACTCGTTCCAAAGTGCATCACCGTACGTCGCAAAACCTTCATTCAACCACATGTGGCGAAAATCGACCGGACTAAGGTGATCGCCGAACCACTGATGCGCCAACTCGTGTGCCACGATCCCTTCGAAAGTTCTGAGGCTATCTACAAGGTTGAAACCATAGGTCGTAAATGTCTGATGCTCCATTGCTCCCCAACCGCCGAAAATATCCGTCATCACCATTCCATATTCAGCAAACGGATAGTCTCCGAACAAACCGGAGAATGACTCAACCATCTCCGGTGTCCGCTCCCAATCATAGGCCGCCTTCATCGAGTCGCTGCGCGGCCAAGCAAAGTAGCGGTACTCAATGCCGTTCTGGAGGAAGACCTGATTTGAAAAGTTTCCCGCAGCAAACATGACCAGATAAGGGGAGATTGGCCGGTCATGATAGTAAGTATGCGTAACCCTCCCCATGTGCGGAAATGTTGTAGATTGCCAGTATCCATTCGCGGCCAAAGTCCAATGTTCCGGCGTCTCGACAACCATGGTGATTTCAGAGAATTTGTCTGATGGTTGGTCCCAACAGGGATACCACCGTCGCGCTCCATAAGGTTCGCTGAAA
This sequence comes from bacterium, assembly GCA_023382385.1. Taxonomy (NCBI): domain Bacteria; species bacterium. The sequence continues at coordinate 509,563 of JAHDVH010000001.1, forward strand.
GTGTAGCAATGCTCCCATGCCGTCTGGAAGCCCGTGTCATACCAGTTAGGATTTGGCGAAGCTGAATAAGAAATCGTCACGGTCACGGTCTCTGCCTGGGCTACTCCGCGCAATACATGCAACGTGTCGAGCACGTGGGAATAGGCGGTAACTTGGCCGTTGACAGTCACTTCGGAAATACTGAGTCCTTCGGCATTGAATGGAATCGCGGCTAACGTTTCTCGCGCAACCAAGTCAATAGTGGCAATTGCCACCATTGGGAAGTCCCCGTCCTCAACTGAAACCTGCAGAATCAGGGAAAGCTGGTCATATGTATGCAGACTCTCAGCATCGAGAGTCGCTCGAGTCCAGCGCTCTGCGGACCTCGAGTGCGCGCAAATCGGCCCACACGGTTTGTCTGTGAGAGGCATGGATTGCGCAAGACCCATCAGCGGAAAGCAAATCAGAAGCACGGCAAACATGGCTGATCCTCCGAGACAGCTTCGATCCGACCTGGGATACGTGTTGCACCTTGCCGAATTTCCTGTTATTATACAGTTTGTGTCAGAATCGCAAGGGCCATTGTGTTAAGACAAGTATTATTAATAGTTTGTCTTAGTTTTTGGGCAATTCGCCTTCAAGCTGCCCAGTCTGACTCGAGTTCTATCCTCGCTGATATGGATAGTTTGAGCCGGGAATTAACCAGGCTTGACGAGGAAATCAGACGACTCAAAGAGGCGAGCAACAGCTTGCGAGACAGTTTGGGTTCAGTGAAGCTGGAACTCGACCGGCAGGAAGTGATCGTCGCACGCCTCGACAGTCAATATCGGATTCTTGAAGCAGAACGGCAACCCCTAATCGGCCTTCTGACCAGAGCGGTGCTTGCCGACACCAGATTCAGTCGATGGGCTGTACTGGACGCGCTTCTTGGAAGCGGCAGCCCGAGTGACTTCCTCGGTCGCAGAGCCGCAATGACCCGACTGAGAGAGTCCGTTCAGCATCGGGCGAAGGAAAGCGCTCTCGCCCTGCGAGAAATTGAAGCGCTTGAAGATGCAAGTCTCACCGAGACAGCCAGGCTTCAAGCACAACGGCAAGCTACAACAGAACTACTCGCCAGTATCGCCGCACATGAAGAAGAACTATTCCAAAATCGAGAGCGGGCACTTCAGAAGAAACTTGAGCTGGCTTCTAAGCAGGCAATCGTAAACAGTTCCGCCGGACTGGCAAAAGAGCAGCTAAGACAGGCCACCGCGACGCTGGACACAGTTGCGCTCGCCATCAGGAGCTCGTCAACGCTCGAATCATCGAAGATAAGCTTCAGCACCCTTAAGGGGGAACTTCCGTGGCCTGCCAGAGGTTCCATATCCTCGAGATTCGGCAAGAAAAGGCATCGCAGCTTAGAGACCGTTACAGAGAATCCTGGCATCGATTTGACAGTGGCTGAAGGCAACCCGATTCGAGCGGTGGCCGCAGGACAAGTCACCACAGTCACCTGGCTGCGAGGATTCGGAAATGTCTGTATCGTGCGCCACGACAGTGACCATCATACTGTCTATGCCCGGCTTGGTCAAGTCCTTGTGCGCCAGGACGACATGATTGATCCGTCTACAATTATCGGTTATCCTGGGTATAATCCCGAGCGGGACTCATACGGCCTGCACTTCGAAATCTGGTCTGGCAAAGAAAAACAAGACCCATTAACTTGGCTCGCACCCGAAAATCGACACCAGTAGTTACGTGGCTAGGCCACGCAGACGCGCGCGTACAGTTCGCAGCAGGAGTTGCGAGCGGCAGAACTGCTCATGCGTATCTCATTGGTGGCCCGGAAGGAATCGGCAAAGCAGGGGTTGCAATCGAGTTCGCACGACATCTGCTCTGTGATTTGCAGGGACCACAGCCTTGCGGGACGTGCAACCAATGTGTCATGCTCAGGACGCTGCAGCATCCAGACCTTCATTTGATGGCACCTTCAGGAAGACCGAAGGATTCCGAAACTTCCTCAATTGAATCCTACCCGAAACAATACGCTAAACTGCGCGAGGAACTCGCACGCAATCCCTACACGCATTGCGATCTTGATGAACTTGAGCACAGCGAAGGGACTTCAACACGAAAGCTTGCCACCGGATCAAGTCTGCGGGTTGCAGACTCACGCTGGCTGCATAGCGCCGCGTATCGGAAGCCGTTTCAGGCAAAACGATCTGTTTTCGTAATCTTGAACGCGGATTATATGGTCGGAGATGGCGCGCAGAGCGCCCTGCTCAAAGTCTTAGAAGAACCGCCGACCTCCGCGACATTTCTGCTCACTGCGTCCGAACTTCAACGCCTCCTGCCGACCATTAGGTCTCGCTGCCAGTCGATCAGGCTCTTGGCGTTGTCGCCTGCGGAAGTGCAGCGTGGGCTGAGCGATGCAGGATTCACAACGAGGGAGGCAGAACTCTCTGCGGCACTCTCAAGTGGAAACATGCGAAAAGCGTTGCGCTTCGCGGAGATGCAGCCGGAGGAACTCGAGAAAGCTGCGGTAGAGTTTCTCGCGGCGTCAGCCCAACTCTGGCCGGAGAAGCTGCATGAGCATGTGAACAAACTTCTCGAAGATGCTCGATTCGTGGACGACGCGTTTTTTGAGCTAATGACCTTATTTCTCTCGGATGCTGCGGCAAGTTCCGTCGGGCTGGCCAATGCTCAGCTCCACTTTCCCTCGCAAAGCACTCGCGTGATTAAGCTTGCAACAACATATCCGCACGCGGATTTCGGCGAAGCGATCGCCGCAGTGGATCGCGCTGCTTCATCCCGATCCGCGGGATATACACCTTCACTCGTACTGACGACCATGGCAATCGAACTGCATCGTGCACTTGGTCCCAGAGTCCGCGCTTAGCCTATCTGAATATGAACGAAATTCTCGAACTTGAATTCAAGGGACGTCGCAAGGAATATGCGGCAAACCCGCAGCAATACCCGTTCGTTCGTGGCGACTTGGCCATCGTCACGACCGACCGCGGGCAGGACTTGGGCAAGATCTCATTCGTCGGCATTCGCACAGGAGACAGTATCGGTGAGAAACTTGGTCTAACAGTCCTGCGAAAGGCCCAAACGACGGACATTGAGAAACTTCAGCAAAATCGCGAACGCGAAGCACAGGCGAAAAAGATTGCCCGTACCGAAATCAGACGCCACAACCTGGAAATGAAGTTGGTGGATGTCGAGTTGCAGTGGGACGGCCGCAAGATGACGTTCTACTTTACTGCTGAGGGCCGCGTTGACTTTCGGGAGCTTGTCCGCGATTTGGCAACAAGATTTCGCACGCGAATTGACCTCAGGCAAATAGGCGCACGGGACGAAACCAAGAAGACTACCGGTTACGGAATCTGCGGCAGACCGCTATGCTGCGCATCCTTCCTGACAGAATTCAAACCGATCACGACCCAGATGCCGCGTGATCAGTTCCTGCCTCTCAATCCGTCCAAGCTTTCGGGTGTCTGTGGAAGACTGAAATGCTGTCTGCGATATGAGCTTGACATTTACCGCGAGTTTCAAAGAGAGTGTCCCAAGGTCGGCCATCCCATTAAGGATGAGGAAAAAGGGTTGGGTGAAGTGGATAAGCTTGACGTCATTCGCGGTCAGATTCAAGTTCGATATGGCAATGGCGTCATGGACCGCTACACGAAGGAACAGTTTGTGAAACTCACTAACTGGCGGCCGCAAATGCCGAAAAACGAATGCATCTGTACTTGCGGCAAAAAAGGCGGATCTACTGAACTCGCGGATCAAACCTCGAAACCGCACTCCGAACTTTCACAGGTACCACAACGTGAGTCAGGACGAGGAGATAAGATTACGCTGCGTGGAGAGGGTGGGTTCCGTGTAGAATTTGAGGACGAAGAAGACTCGCTTGACGTATCGACAGAAGTAAACGTCGAAATCGATCCGACCACGAAGCGAAAACGCAAGCGCAAGAAAAAGCGTCCGGCGGTCCCAGAGCAAACCGAGCAGACTTCAGGCAGCCCAAAAGCTGCCATTGAAGCAGTACCATCATCGTCCAATCAGGCATCTTCGACGGAAAATCAAAGCGAGAGTTTTGGCACCGCGACACATAAACGACGTCGTCGCGGAGGGCGGAGGCGCAGAGGAGGTGGAACGCAAGGCACTCCCGAATCATCGAGTGAGAATGACTGACGCATGAGCAATTACTATGTAACGACGCCGATCTACTATGTCAATTCGTCGCCACATATTGGCACGGCATATACGACGATATTGGCCGATGCCACGGCGCGATTCCGGCGCATGCTCGGCGAAAGCACCTTTTTTCTGACCGGAACCGACGAACATGGCGACAAGATAGCAAAGAGCGCCGCCGCACGAGGCAAGTCGCCGAAGGAATTTGTGGATGAGGTAAGCGAACAGTTTAGAGTGCTCTGGCCGCGACTGGACGTTGCGCCCGATCGATTCATTCGGACGACCGACGAGGATCACCGAACTGTGGTTCAGATGGTTTTGCAGAAGTTGCACGACCAAGGTGATACTTATTTTGGTGAATACGAAGGACTCTATTGCACAGGTTGCGAGAGATTCAGAACTGATAAGGAGCTAATTGACGGCAAGTGTCCGGACCATGGCACTGTTCCGGAACGAATCAAAGAGTCAAACTACTTCTTCCGAATGAGCAAGTATCAGGAATGGTGGCGCAGTTACATAGATCACCATCCCGATGTTGTGAGACCGGAACGATACAAGAACGAGGTTATTGGTTACTTGCGCGAGCCGCTGGAAGACTTGTGTATTTCGCGTCCGAAGTCAAGACTGTCTTGGGGGATTGAGTTGCCATTCGACCGGGAGTACGTCACTTACGTGTGGTTTGACGCATTGCTCAATTACTTAAGCGGAATCGGTTATGATCAGGATCCGGAGTGGTCGAACCGATGGTCCGCATGTGAACACCTGATCGGCAAGGACATTGTCAAACCGCACGGCATCTATTGGCCGATAATGCTGCACGCCGCAGGCTTGCCTGTATTTCGCCACCTGACGGTTCACGGATATTGGAATTTTCGGGATGCAAAGATCTCCAAATCATCGGGCAAGCCTATCGCCGTCGATCCACTCATGCAAGTATTTGGTGTTGATGCAGTAAGGTACTTTGTCATGCGCGAGATGGTTGTGGGACTTGATGCATCATTTTCGATTGAAGCGATGCTTAAGCGCACAAACAGTGATCTAGCAAATGACCTCGGGAATCTCTTTTCGAGAGTGGCCAAATTGATCGAAGAGCACTTTGAAAGTAGGATCCCCGCTGCAACTTCAAGCGAACCGGAGCTAGTGGCAATCGCCTCACAGTTGGTAGAAAGTGCACCACAATGGATTGCTGAGATGAAATGGCATGTACTGATTGAAGAGACAATGCAGCTCGTTCGAGCCGCAAATCGCTATTTTGAGTCTTCTGCACCGTGGGCACTTGTGAAGAGCGACAAGACTTCCGCCGGAACTGTCTTGAACAATTGCTGCGAAGCACTTCGAATTTCTGCGATACTTCTGTACGCGATTATGCCTCGCAAGATGGCAGACATGCTAACGCGAATGGGTGAACCTGTTCAAGATTTCCGGTTAAACGAGCACGGACGATGGGGACATGTTCGTGCGGGTGCTCACATTAGCAAGGGTGACGCGCTCTTCCCGAGACTCGAGGAGATGACGGTCCGCGCAGCATTCGCCGACCTTCTGGATTCAAACGCCGACATGCGAGCGCAGGCCAGCATGCCACAGTCAGACCAGACCGATCACATTACGATTGACGACTTTCGCAAAATCCAACTCCGCACGGCGGTTGTACTGGAGGCCGAGAAACTGAAGGGATCAGACAAGCTGTTAAAACTGCAGGTGCAGCTTGGAAGTGACAGGAGGCAAATAGTTGCGGGTATAGCCGAGCACTATGAACCCGAGCAGCTGGTCGGCAGGAAGATTGTCGTTGTCGCCAATTTGGCACCGGCAAAGCTGCGGGGAGAAATGTCTGAGGGAATGTTGCTGGCAGTTAAATGGGATAACTCCCTTGAGATCCTTAGTCCACCGGAATCAGCTCCCGATAACTCTCCGATCAGCTGATCGCCACCGTCACAGCATCGAAGCGGCGCCACTTTCGGCGCCGCTTTCGCTTTCATCCGAGGTGATGCAACTTTGGCAACGAAATAGTAAAAGTTGATCCTACTCCTACCTCCGACGCGACACGCAGTTCTCCGCCATGCTGTGTGATGAGATGTTTCGAAATGAAGAGTCCGAGTCCGGTGCCTCCACCACGCTCTCGAAAACTCGCATGGGGCTCGAAGAGCTTGGGAAGAACATCGCTTGGAATACCCCTGCCGCTATCTGTGACCATGACCTCAACACGCTCGCCGGATGCAATTGTTGCGATCTTGAGCAAACCGTGCGGCTCCATCGCCTCAATAGCATTATGAATGACATTGATTAGGACCTGGCCGAGTTCCGAAGTGGAGGCCAGTACAGGCGGGATATCTGAGCTCAGGTCAGTCTTGACATCAATCTCGGCTTGATTAAGCAACGGTTGCATGAGTGCGACAGTCTTTACCACAACATCATTAACGTTAACTGCACTGCGTTGGGCAGTCTCGACTCGTTGCAGGTCAAGCATCCCACGCACAATCAATCGAATTCGCTCCACCGAATCGGCAACTACGCCAATACTTTCGACAGCCTTCGCGTCTTCACCAATGCGGCTTCTGAGTGCGGACAGATGAGCGGAAATCGCTTGAAGAGGATTGTTGACTTCATGTGCGACTCCACTCGCGAGTCGGCCTGCAATCGCAAGTCGCTCTGACGCCGCTAACCTCTGCACAAGATGCTGCACATCCGATACATCACGCAAGACACCCTGACCTGCCACAACTTCCTCTCCCTGTTGAATCCATTGATGTGACAAGTTGAACGATCGGCGATGACCATCTTTCGTGAATAGCTCTATTTTGCCGCTTAGTTTCTCTGTCGTGACTGTGGACAGCAAGCGGACAAGAGAGAGGTTTTCATCTCCTTCCACTGCAATGTCGGAAAGCACTCCCGTTAGCGGCTTACCGATGTAGTTTTCCCTTGCGTATCCGAGTTCTTTTGTAAAGGACTCATTCAGATATGCTATTCTGCCGGCACCGTCTGTCACATATACGACATCGCCCGTCAAGTTAACAAACCTAAGAAGTCTCTCCTGCGCTTGTCGCAGCTCCACCGATCGCAGTGCGCCGCTGTCCTCACGCGAGTCACGCAATTGCTTGTACTCGCGACGCAAGGACTGTGCTTCAATCGCAAGCACGCCATGCTTTAACAGGAGGTCTATCGGTTCGCTTAAATCGGCCAGTGGCAAGTTCGCTTCAATCGGCTGATCAAGAGTGAGAAATCCAATAATTGTTCCATCACGCTTTTCTAGTGGAACGATTAAGGGACTGTGTTGCGCCTGTGAGACTTCTGGGGTCTCCATGAAGCCCTTGCCAACCGCAGCCCATAGACGTTCCGGGAAAATCGGTGAGAGCGGCAAGCCCCGCAAGGATTCTAAGGCCTCAACTCCGCCAGAAGGAGAAAGTGAAGCACCGACGTGACTGATGCGAAATCGTTCATCGCCAATCACAATGATTGCCCGCTGATGACCGGTGTGCACAGCAATGCTCCGGCAGAGGGCATTCAATAGATCTTGAAGGGTTTCCATAGAAACCACTTCCAAGCTTGCACGAAAGAGCTGGCGAAACGATTCGGAAACCACTTTGGAGGATAACGATCGCGTACTTGAACTCTCGACCGCACGTTGTATTAACAGATCGACTTGCCAAAGAGGAGCGTCACTTGGTATTACACCATATAGTAGCTCTGCTTCTGTTTTGGAAATGTCGACAGCATCAAAAAGGAGCAAGGGGGCAGCCGGCGCCACATTTCGCAGGCGACTGGCAATTGCCGCATAACTTCCGTGGATCAAAGCAATCTGAACGCTTGACAGATTGTCAAAAGAGAGTGCTTCTTCAAAATCACTCGCCAGAAGACACCTCCACCCGCTTTGCGACAGGTGTGATTCAAGCCGATCTCGCAATGAGGTCTGCTGTGCAACGATTAGAAGTGTCTTAGTGTCCAAGTTCATGTATGATTCGAGATATCAATCACGGACAATATAGCAAAGCACAAGCCCATTTGCATGGTCTCAGAGAGAACATTCTCCTTCAAAACAAGAGACCCGTCCTTTTCGGACGGGTCTCTCTATACCTATGTGTTCTTAGACGTTAAGAAGTTCGAAGGACGTGGGTGCTCTTAAACATCAGTACTGCTGAACCGCATGTCGAATCTACGCAACTTCTCCCTGATGAACAACGGTCATCAAAGCGGCAATTTGCTCCACCAGCTTGTTAATCCCCTGCTCCACTTCACTAATCCGTGCATCATACATGAAGGCTGGAGTCGATACAATACTCAGAGTCTTGTCCACCACACATTCAGTAACTGAACATGTTTCGTGCATGCTTCCGAATGCTTCAATGGCGCGGGAGGCATCGGACGATGCTCCAACGGTCAATCGAGGATGAATGTCCACACCCTTGAGGGCACGAGCCAGAACCATAGGCGAAATGCAAATGACCCCAACAGGCAGTCTACTCTCCACAGCTTTTCGCAAAAACTCTTCAACAAGCGGGTGAATGCTGCAGCCTGTCCCCTTGACAGCAAAATCGCAGAAATTTTTTGCTGCCCCAAAACCGCCGGGGAAGATGACAGCGTCAAGTTTCTCAATCCAGTCTACGGTCAAAGGTTCAATCTTGCCTCTTGCTATTCGCGCAGCCTCTACTAAGACATTGCGGGAATCGCCGGTAGCCTCACGCGTCCTGTGATTAACCACATGCATTTGAGGGACGTCAGGAGCGAGACATTGATATGAGATTCCCCGACGATCCAAAGCCAAGAGAGTCAAAGTTGCTTCGTAGATCTCCGCGCCATCCAGGAATCCGCATCCGGACAGCACGACGCCCACTTTAGGCATTTCAGTCTCCTTTGGAGTGATTAGAGCTTCGTCGCAGCAATAACTGAACGTACGGCTTCCGCGGAATGATCAAACATCTTGCGCTCTTCCTCGGTCAGCTTGATTTCAAGTATCTTCTCTACTCCTTTGCGACCAATGACGACGGGTACACCCATGTAAATGTCCTTGCAGCCGTACTCGCCCGTCAGCCATGCTGCGCATGGCAGCACCCGCTTCTGATCGACAATGATGGACTCTACCATTTCAACGGCGGCGGCCGCAGGTGCATAGTATGCCGAACCGGTTTTCAGCAGCTTGACAATTTCAGCACCTCCGTCTCGCGTACGCTGTACAATGGCGTCCACTCGTTCCTTGGATACAAGCTCTGTCAGCGGAACACCGCCCACAGTAGTGAGGCGCGGAAGTGGGACCATTGTGTCACCGTGTCCGCCGAGCACCGCAGCAGATATGTCTTTCACCGATACCCCGAGCTCCATTGAAATGAACGTACGGTAACGAGCGGTGTCGAGAATACCTGCCATTCCGAAAACGCGGGTGTGCGGAAATCCTGTCAGTTTGAGCGCGGCGTAGCACATTGCGTCCAAGGGATTGGAGACGATGATGATAATCGCGTTCGGTGAAGCCTTGGCCGCTTCTCCGATCGCAGAGCGCATGATCTCAATGTTTGCCGCGAGCAAGTCGTCACGTGACATTCCCGGAGTGCGCGGTTTTCCCGCGGTCATCACGATGATATCGGAGTTCGCGGTATCGGCATATGCGTTCGTTCCGATGACAGCCGTGCTTGTGCCGCCAATGGGAGTTGCCTCTCTCATGTCGAGCGCTTTGCCTTGAGGAATGCCTTCCACGATATCTAGCAAAACGACTTCCTTGCAAATGTTCTTGTCGGACAGAATGTAAGCACATGTGGCGCCGACGTTGCCACCGCCAATAACCGTTACTTTCATGATGTGGGTGGGTTTAAGATATACAAGAGGTGATAAAAAACAGAGTGCGGCTCAAAATAAGCCGCACTCCAACAAATAGCAAATGAACTGACTGCCGTGCGGCGGGCTTATTCCGCTTCGGGGAGGACGTGGACGAACTTGCGGTTAGAGCGTCCGCCATCGACAAACTGGATGACACCTGCCGACTTTGCGAACAGCGTATGATCGCGGCCCATCCCGACGAGATTTCCAGGATGAATACGCGTACCGCGCTGGCGAACAATAATCTCACCTGCGCGAACGAATTGCCCGGCAAATCGCTTTACGCCGAGCATCTTAGGCTGGCTGTCCCGGCCGTTTCGTGTGGAACCTTGTCCTTTTTTATGTGCCATGGAAGTCTAAGCCTTCCTGTTAATTTGTTTCAATCTTCTCAATGTGCAGCAAGGTATACCACTGTTTGTGGCCCTTGTGCTTGCGGTACTCGGTGCGGCGTTTCTTCCGGAAGACAATGACTTTGTCATAACGTCCGTGTTCCAGCACCTTGGCATGAACTCGACCGGGAACAGTAGGGGTCCCCACCTTGATTTCGCTGCCGGTGTTCAGCAGGAGGATATCATCCAACACGACCGAGTCGCCGGGCTGCACATCTGCGCGGTACTGAACTTTGACTTTTTCGTCGGGGCGCACTTTAACCTGATGCCCCTTTAGATTACAAATGGCGTACATTTTCACCCAGAATTTTGGTAGAACGTTAATATAACCATATCCTCGGTATCTGTCAAGAGGCCGACTTTTCCGCTGGTCTTGCCTGGAAGTCTATTGTGACATCCCGCTTTTGCTTCCAGCTGTAAGCTTTGAATTCATCGATCTTTAAGGTGGCATCAGGCTCAAGTTTGATGTAAAGGAGCGCATCCCACATGATCCTGCGCAAATGTGAACGGAGGCCTTGTGTTATATACTCAACAATTACTGGATGTGCCTTAATTGTCACCCCCATCTCCCCACTCATTGCCCGGAAACGCCGAACCCAAGACTGCAGACGAGTAACCACGGTCTCTTTTGATTCAATCAGTCCGGAACCGTTGCACGTCGGGCAGGGTTCGTTGAAAGCTTGCACTAGCGAAGACTTTGTGCGCTGCCGGGTCATCTCCATTATTCCAAACTGACTGATCGGAGCGATATCCCACTTCGCGCGGTCGCTCGACATCGCTTGCTGCATTGCGTCAAAGACCTTCTTGCGATTGGACTCATTATACATATCGATCAGGTCAATGATGATAATCCCACCGAGGTCGCGCAGTCGAATCTGCCGTGCAATTTCGCGACAGGCCTTCAGATTGACTCGGAGATTATTCTCCTCTTGCTCTTCTTTTCCGACAAAGCGCCCGGAATTAACGTCAATCGTCACGACGGCTTCAGTCTGCTCAATAATCAGGTAGCTGCCTCCGCCGAACCAGACTTTGCGCGATAACCCCTTCTCGATTTCCTGTTCAATATTGTAAAGATCAAAAACCGGACTTGGCCCTGCGTGAAACTGCACCCGCTCCAGCAGCGGCATCGCAACAGCGCGCACGTAAGCGCGTATCTCGCGATACAGCCGTTTGTCATCAATGATTACCCGATCAACGTCAGGACCGAACAAGTCGCGAATAATACTTGATGTCAAAGGCGCTTCTTTATGCAACCGGGACGGCGAGGGAGCATCATCAATCTTCGACTCTATCATTCTCCAAAGGCGAAGCAGGGTGTTAAGATCATGCTCAACTTCAGCTTCAGTCTTACCCTCGCCGATGGTGCGGCAGATCAGACCGAATCCGTCAGGCTTTATCCGCTTCAGAATCGTCTTCAGCCGCTTTCGTTCCTTAAATTCCGGAATTCGCTTAGAGACGCCAACCAAGTTATCCCCGGGCACCAAGACGAGGAATCTTCCGGGCAGTGAGATCTGCGATGTAAGCCTCGGGCCCTTTGTGCCTAACGGCTCTTTTACAATTTGCACCAGAATTTCCTGCCCGGACTTCAGATCCGCACGTGGTTTCCACGGGCGTTTCTTCCCTTCCCGCTTCTCAGGCAGAGACACTTCTTCGATTTCTGTCCCTTCAGCAAGCTCAACAGCACTCTTATACATGTCGGAGAAGTGAATGAATCCATCAACCTCCCAACCTATGTCCAGGAACGCAGCTTGCATCCCCGGCAACACTTTCCGGACAGTAGCTTTGTAGATATCACCGACATTTCGTTCGGCGTCAGGGAACTCGACGAACAAGTTAACAAGCGACCCGTCTTCAACAATGGCAATCCTGGTCTCCGTCGTCGTCGAATTGATAATGAGTTCTTTTTTCAATGTGCAATCGCGCAATTTTCCTGCGCGTTCCAAGGATGGTTTATGCCGAAATCCGGCATCAAAATAAGCTTAACAGCGAAACGTGAAGTTGCCCGTTCAAGGGTGACGTTCCACCTGCAATTCCGTAGTCAATTCCCCAAACTCCCAAACCCGTCTCCATTCGCAAACCGAACCCGTACGCGGCTTTCAATGTCGTCACAGACGCTTTACTCTCCTCGCGCCGCATCTCACGCGAGATTGCACCAAAATCGCCGAATATTGCGACACGAGACAGATTCCCCAACCAGTACCGAGCTTCGAGCGTACCCCACGCCACCTGCGAACCCAGAAACTGTTCCTCTCGGTAGCCCCGCAAGGTTCTCGCCCCTCCAACTCTGACGAGATCGGGCGTTGGCACCTGCGGTTCGTCGGAAGAAACCGCCCGTCCGTGGCCGCTGACATGTGCAATCCAGTACGGGCGGACCTCCTTGTTGAACTCCACATCAGTTGAAACACGTCGTTGCGTGAATCGCCTCTTGTCACTGCCTTGTGGCGGCACATCGGTCCTGCGAACTCCATTCGCAATGGAAGTCTCGAACTTGACACCGCTTCGTGGATTCGACCTGTGATTGCGAGTATCAACCGCAAATCCGGATTCCCAAAGTGTCGTAGCACTCGTCGTAAGTCCAAGCTGCCGTGCGGTCGTCGAATCTGCAAGCAATTCCTCGCGCGCGACTCCACCAAAAACTTCAAGACTGGCTGAAATTGGATATCCAACCTTGCCGCCGAATCGTCTCGTCACGTACAAAGTGTCTTCTACACGCTGTGCGAAAGACATGTCCGCCCAAAAGGGCGTTCCCGCAACCCAAACTTCTCGCCAGGCAAGTGCAATTTCTTGCACTTTGCTTGAAGGCCGACGCCAGAAGACTTTTGCACGGCGTCCGCTTCCAAACAGGTTCAAAAGCTGCAGGTCAACGAGTCCCGTAACCGTTTGTGACTCGCCTTCTGCAGCCGGTGCCAATCCAGCAACCGCATCAAGTCGCGACAGCTTGCTCTCTTCAACTGGAATTACTAACCCGCTTCGGCCTTGGTCATCAACCACAAGCTTCGGATCGCTCACTCGCCGCAGATATTCAAGCTGCGACAAGCGTCGCTTCGCCATACCAATGCGAGATTCGCGATACAAAGACCCAATTCGCAACCGGCTCTCGCGGAGGAGGAGCGAATTCTGACTGATCGTATTGCCTTTAAAGTTCACGAATGAAATTGCAATGCGTGGACCGGCAGCTATTCGCAAGTGTGGAGTAACATGTCCTGAGATATGATCCAGTTCAAAAGAGTCTACTTCCACCCGCGCGAAGGGAAATCCACTTTCCTCACACCAATCGAGCAGGCCATTTGCCGACTCACTTACCTGCCAGAACTCGAACTCTCTTCCGGTCTGCAGGGGAACGCGTGCGAACGCCATCGGATCAATTACCAATGAGTCACCCAACCAGCGAACGCCGGCAGTCTCGTAGCGGTTCCCGGCCACTACATAGAGCGTTTCACCTGATATGTCAACAGTCGCGCCGAAAAATCCTCTTGCAATCAAGGAATCCTGCAGCGCCATTATGGCATCATCACGTCCGACAGATGAATCCTGCTCCAAGACCTCTCTGATAACACGAATCGGCAAAACTGATCGATTCACAATGGCCGGAAGCTCGTTTGTCGCTGCATAGGAGAAACCGGCGACAAGAACCGTGAACGCAAGCAATCGACTCAAAATGTTGCCCGCACCTCAACGCGGCCGATATGAACAGTATTCTCACCTGCGTCCAGTCTTCCGGTGTAGTTCAAGGAGCCGGAAAATGTGTCGGACATGGCGAGCGTTCCCCGCAGTGACCATCGGAAGTTTTCTCCGCGATTTGCCCCTCCCCCAACTTCCTGAGGTATTATACCGCGATTAGAGGAGGCGTGGACCCAGCGAAACTCCGCATCCACTCTTCCTTTATTGTAACGAGAGTAACCGATGCGTGGAGCGACTTCCCTCACAGATGCTTGAGTTCGACTATTCTCGTCACTTGCTTCAGAGCCAGCGAGCGTGACTCCAGCCTCCCACTTCTCAGAAAGCGTCCACAGCACATCCTGTGAGAATCTATCGCGCACGACATCGCGACTTGCAATGAATACACCGTCATACCTTGACTGCTCAATCTCCGTCGAGACCTCGGTTTCGCCGCGCACTTGCGAATGGTATCGTAACCTCGCGCGCAGGCTTCCGAAGCGCCGTATGGTCTCTTGAGCTCCATTGCTGAAGCGTGACACTTGTGAAGCCGAATTCAGCAGCCGTAGCCTGAATGAGGCGGCTCGCGACAGTCGATTGAAATGCACGTCTTGGCGAAACGAGAATCTGCCGTCAATCGTCTCTTCTACACGCAGCTTCGCGGGATCAAGCATCAGCAAACCAAGTGTCAGAGGAAGTCGCGTCCTCTCCTCGACGATTGCCTCCGTTTCGAGTGCGAACCGCTGCCATAGTTTTGGATTACTGGACTTCAATTCATCCGGCTTCAGCCACACAACCGCATTTGTCCGAATCTCTGACGATGGCTCAAATTCACCGGTGTTTCGCGAGACAAGGATGAAATCGCCTTGATCATCGGGGATATACACCCCATTTTCGAGTCGGTAGTTTCCGGTACCGGCTTGAACTGGAGAGAAGACTTGAATCTGCTGTTCAGTCCGCGACTTCAAAGCATCGTAGACGAAATTCACTTCGAAAGCGCGGTTTCGCGGTGTCAACAACAATTCAAAACGGCCCGCATCAGATGAGACGTTCGCCGAATCCCCGCTTTCAAAGTTCTTGTCCCGATGAATCCACCGGAACACACCGCGCCCCAAGTCGAGTGGTTGCCAGCGCAAATCGCCGGTATACACGTTTGATTGCGACGCCCGCACAAACTCATTGCTCTGATTCTGCGAGTCATCTGTCCGCCTACCAACCTCGCCGTCCAGCGAAACACTACTAAAGAGCGGAACAGAGCTACCAATTGCCCAATCTACAAACCGGAATCCACTCTTAAGACTTCGCGACGTACGAAACTGCCTTTCTCTGTTCATCCGAACCCTTGGCTTGAACGTCAACACTTCAGTCGACGCATCAAGTTGCTGACGAGTCCAGTCCGTACTAAGCGCGTTAGCACTATCGTCACTGCTTATTGAAGTGTGTGTCCCTCGCACTCTGGAGATTCGTGTTGGCTGAAGCGTACCGGAAATGCTGTACCTTCGGCTGTCCATCACATCTTCCCTCGACAGCACGCCGCCGCTTCCGGACAGACTCAAGTGCTTCAAAGGAGAAAACCCGAGAGCGGCTTCACCTATAGTCTCATTTGCCTGACGCACAGTAGAAACGGCCCACTCGCGGTCAAACTCAATCACATCACTGCGCGAAACGTCTTGAAACGTCCTGCCGCGCATCCGCCCACTCGAGGACACACTGAAATTCCGAAGCCTGTAGCTCCCGATCGAGATTTCTTCTCGGTCATAACCTAACTCAACAGATCCTGCAGACCCATCATTGTCCGCATCATCGGCACTCGAGTACGTATTGCGATCCGCCACGCTGAAAGCTCCTTCAACAGTAGCTCGAATACCTGATCCGCCGCTTTGCTCTAATCTCACAACTGCCAGCTCCGCACGGGTCGGAAGCGGCAGCCGTCTTGAAGGTAAATACCTGCCGGCATTGACTCCGATCCATCGAAAGTAGGTCCTTCCCAAAGAGTCTCCGGCAGCTTCATAGTCACCGTTACCGGCACCAAAGTCATCAAAGAACACGCGCCACTCGCCCTGCGGCTCACCTTCCAGAGATGGCGCTATATACTTGAAGATTGAGTACGATGTATCGCTGACCAGAGTATCGGATCGCACATAGTCACCTCCATTGGGTCCGATTGAATCTGCGGAAGACGAAGACGCATACACAAGGCTGTCACCGGCAAATCGTAATTGCTCAATATCGGCATCATCAAATGCAAGTCCAAGAGGTCTTTCTCGGTCGTCGCTTTCCGAAATGTAGGTGATGTACACACCACCATTGAGCTTAGAAGACTTCAGTGCGGCACGGGTGGCCAAGAACTGGCGCTCGTAGTCTTCATTGGCGTATTCAAATTCAACAAGAATCCGCGAATCCGAAGTGATCAATCTGCGCGCCGTAAAGGTCACTTGTCCGGAGGCATAGTCAATCGTATAATCATTGTTTTCGCCGCGCCGGACTTCCAGACCGTCAATCCACACCTGCTCCGTCCCTGCGAGCACGACTATTCCTGTTTCTCCCGACTTACCTGTCAGTTGATAAGGACCCTGAACACTCTCCACGCCGAAGAAGCTGTTGGAATGAAACTCTCCCTTGCTCACAGCCGCAGAGAATGCCGCCTCGGTCTTTGAAGAAAACTGCTTAAGTTTCAACCCCGACAGTTTACGCGTATAACGGTCGTAGCGTCTGCCTGCAAGTTCAAGCTCATAATCACCAATCGTCGCCTCAAGATGCGGAGAGCGGGCTGTGACAAACACCTTGTCCAGTTCCCTTATCGATTCCGTAGTGCCTTCAGGCTGAAGCGGCAAATTCTGATCGCTGAGCGCAGCGATTACGTCTACATTGTTCCCGACCTTCCCCTCAACCTGCAAGGAAAGCGCGGATTCAAATGTCAAATCTCGATTCGACCCAATCTGAATGCTTCGCACAAGTGACCCACTGCGCCTCAACGACGACCAGGATGAACCGACTGATTCCTGCTCGATCGCGACAATACGATACGCCGAATCGCCCTTCGATTCATAGTATGTTAGTTCACGGAGGGAGCGACGGAGATAGCTCCGAAGGAGCGGGATTGGCGTATAGAAGTATTCAACATTCAACGTATCCCCGGATACAAGCGGCGTGTAAACCCAAACGAAATGGCCGGGATCAGTTATCCGATAGTCCCTGTAAGGCTCGAGAGTAAAACCGTTCTTCTTGACACGCAGTGAGTCGACATTGATCCATTTGTGGGGCAATTCAAAGAGCGTGTCTCTATCTGCTGGGAAGAACACCGCATGCCCGCTTCGCTGCGGAAGACTGGTCTTCACTTCGGAAGATTCTCCTGACAGGAAGGTCGCGTGCAGCAGCAATGCAAACACGAAGCCGTGCGCCGAGCGCAGCCTGAGTATTCGTGGCTCAACTAAGGCCAATCTAGTCTGTACAGCGCTCCACTGCGGCGGTTAAGCATATATAGACGTTCAGGAGTGCTTGCCGTCATGATCAGATCACGCGAAGAGCCGGTCCCCTCAAACAACTCCTGAATCCCTAAGCTATCGCGGACGCCCGCCGAAATGCGCCACAAGTGCTCGTCGTCAGTAACAAACACAAAACTGTCAACGGCGGTTAAGGCATTAAAATGGTTGGTCTGCGGCGCTTGTAACCACAAATTCGCCTCGTTCAGGAATTGATCACAATGGTAGATCCGACCGCCACGCTGGTCAATCCACATGACGCCATACGCCTGTGAAAAAGACAACGCGGACATTGAATGCGCGAAATTCTGCCCGGAACGCATTCCGAGGCGCCCAGAAATCTTATAAAAAGCATCGTAACGCAACAGTTGTCCATAGTCGGATTCGTATACTATCAAGTCACCTTGCCTGGTCGTGCAGAGCAGGCGCGGTTCAAGATCCTCTTGAGACTCGCTTCTGACTTGAAGCACTCCCCGCCATTCAAGCAATCTCGAATACTCGATAATCCTCCGATTACCGGCGTCAGCAACAAAAACTTTGCCCCCGGGTGCAATGGCGAGATCTGAAGGCCAGCGAAGCTCACCACCCGAGCTGCCCTGACTGCTTTCAAAGGTGATCGCTCCATTCGAATCCAATGCGAGCAATCTATTGTGTCCGGTATCGACAATGTAAAGAACGTCAAGCAGGCCGCTCTGTATGGCCTTCGGACTCCTGAAGGGACTCTCTTCCGGAGGCACCAATACACTCAGCGTCGCTCCGGCTTGTCCAAGCGCAGCAGTACTCGTTAGCAACAAGACAACGAGGAGTATCACTCTAACACCCGATCCTGTGAAAGCACTCGACGGTACAATTCTTCGTAGACTTTTGCCGATCGTCGCCACGAGAAATCCTGTCTCATGCCGTGCCTTTGAATCGAACGCCATCTCTCCGTTCTGCGAAATGCCCCAAGTGCGCGCCGCATGGCGCTCATTAGCGCGCGCGAATCGTACTCACGAAACAAGAAACCTGTTCCGGACTTTTGATCCCGATCAGCATCCTGAACCGTATCCGCTAAACCTCCGGTTTCACGTGCCACAACCGGTGCACCATAACGCAACGCCATCATTTGGCTCAATCCACAGGGCTCAAACAAGGAAGGCATCAAGAATACGTCCACGCCGCCATAGATCAGATGTGCAAGTGGCTCGCTATAGTCTGTGATAACGCGGACCCTTTGAGGGTAGACTGATTCAAGCATCTGCAGCTCCTGCTCAAATCGTGGATCTCCGTTCCCCAGAACCACTAATTGAGCCGGCGAACTTATCAACTCTCCAACTGCGGGCAGTAAAACGCTAAAACCCTTTTGCTCCGAAATGCGCGTGACCATTCCGATAAGCGGAATCCGTTGATCGTATGGCAGGCCGACTCGTTCACACAATGTACGCTTGTTAATATTACGCAGAGCGAGGGTAGTCGGAGTAAAGGTTCGCGACAGAAACTGATCTGTCTGTGGATTCCAGAGATTTGAGTCAATGCCATTCAGTATTCCGGAAAAGTGCTTTCGCCTTGCCTGAAGTACTTGCCCCAATCCAAAACTCATATGATCAATCGTTCGCAGTTCGTGTGCGTACGTTGGACTAACCGTATTTATAGCGTCTGCAAACTCAATTCCAATCTTCAGATAGCAGAAGGATCCATGCAACTCCGCACGTCCGCCCGGATAGAAATGCTCTGCACCGTGGTCAACCCACACCTGCGATCCCGCATGAAAACGACCCTGAAAAGCCATGTTGTGGATCGTCAGGACAAATCTGCTCTCATCAAAGAACTTATCGAACCTTGGAGAACGCATGAACAAGGGCAAAGGACCGGTTTGCCAATCATGTCCGTGAACAATGTCCGGAGTCCACGCACTCTCTTTACACCACGCCAGCGCCGCAACCGACAATATTGCAAAGCGCTCGTCGTTGTCCTCATAGTCTTGCTTGATCACCGGATCGTAATAATAGCCGGGGCGGTCAAACAGCGCGTCACACTCCACAAATGCAAACCGCAGGCGTGGCTGCACTGGCTCGTCATAGGTGAAGCGCAGTGCATAAGTGTGATGGTTTAGAGACACTATGGTCGAAAGCGAGTCGTCAGACGCATTGAAGCCTCGAAGAGTCTGGTACTTGGGTGAAACAACAACAACCTCATGTCCCAGATCGGCCAAGGCCTGTGGTAGCGAGGCACTGACATCGGCTAAACCGCCAGACTTCGAAAAAGGCGCGACTTCCGATGAGACGTGAAGAATGCGTAGTGGAGGCTGAATCATCCTTCGAGTGACGCGAGCCTCACCAGATTGCGGCCATTACGTTTTACCCAATAGAGTGCTCGGTCAGCGCGGTCAATCATCTCTTCCGGTCCCTTGCAACCGCGACTATCTGCCACACCACACGAAACAGTAATCGCCGCGAGACGATCTCCTTCATCAGTCAACACCTCCCCTTGCGAAATTGCCTTTCTGATTTTCTCGGCGACGATTAACCCCTGTTCGGCTTTCACTTCGGGGAGGATCAACGCGAACTCCTCGCCACCGTAGCGTGCGACGACATCTATGTCACGAACCGTGCGGCGAATCTGACTCGCGACCCAGGTCAACACGCGATTTCCTGCCTGGTGACCGTAGGTGTCGTTGTAAGATTTAAACCCGTCGACGTCAATCATCAATAGCGTCAGCGTGCCGCCGTACCTAAGTGCTCTCTGAAACTCCGTTCTAAGCTGTGACAGAAAGAAGCGATGATTGAAGAGATTCGTCAGACCATCCACCATCGCCATTCTTTGAGTTCGGAGATGTTCACTCGTCTGATCAAAGATTACAGAGAATCCGTTCTGCACGACTTGTAACGCGGCATTCTCGGAATCAGTCGGGACAACCTCGCGAGCGAATAACAGCTTTAGCACTCCGTGCCGTCTGTTCTTAACTACGAGTGGGAAAATCACACCGCAGCAGAGTCCAGTGTTTCCTCCCGGAGGCGGCAAAAGCAGACGTTGGTCGTCCAATCTGTGCAGGAAGTGCGGCAATGGTTTACTCAGCAGTCGAGCTTCAAACTCCGAGGTCAGTGGCACCGGCCAATGAAAGTCGGAACGAGTCGCTGAAATCCATGACCAGCCGTCTGGCCGGTCTGCCCAGAAGTTCCCGGGACTCAGTGGAGCAATTTCAAGATAATCCGGTGAGAAGAGTTGTCTCAGTCTCACTTCAATCGCATCAAAGAAGTCGGCGCCTTCTCGATCAAAGCGTGAATCGCTCTGCACAGATTCCAATGCTCTGCTCTTACAGGAAATATCCCACGACTTCCAATACGCCTCAAGAATGGCACTGATTGCACCAAACGTTTTGACCGACACGCCGCCGATTCCGTCCGAGTTGCGTGCTATCCAGTTGGCAATCCGGTCACTCTTCGAGAAACCGACAGTGAACCGCTCACCTTCAATTGTGAATAGCGATGGACTGATTGGTTCCGCCTCGATCAGCACAGAAAGTCCTTCATCCCGAAGATAGTGCGCTCTCACACTTGCATGTCCCGAAATTGCAGAACTCGTGACAATCCCTGCCTGCTCGAAAACTCTCTCGAGCGTCTGCAGTTCCGCACCAGAAAGCCGAACGATTCGCAGCTCCGAATAGAGCCCGTCTTCTCTCAGTGTTGCGAAAACTGACTTCATGCGCACTCCATCGTCTCGCTCATTCATTGATCTCAGTATCTGCGTACGACAGCTTGAGTTTCATAAACTTGTTCACCGCCGATCCACACTTCGTCTGCGCCAGCCTGACCAAAGAAGTAGGCTATTGACAACGCGTCAGGCATGTTCCAGAGGGAGAAATCAGCGGCTTTGCCCTGCTCGATTGAGCCTGTGTTTTCTTCGCGTCCAAGCACTCTAGCGGCATCCAGTGTCACTGCCCACAGTAACTCGTTGCTGCTCATTTTCCCGTATATCGCGGCAGTCGTCATGCAGAAAGGAATCGACTCTGTCATTGAAGTGCCGGGATTCATATCGGTTGCCAAGGCGACCCGCATTCCGCTGTCAATCATCTTACGCAACGGCGGGTAGGGGATCGTCCCAAGGAAGTAGACGCAAGCCGGAAGCCCGACTCCGATCACGTCTGCATCGCGCAAGGCACTGATTTCTTCGTCGCTCAAGTACTCGAGATGGTCTGCGCTTCTTACTCTTAGTTCTGCTGCGAGCAGCGCACCGCCGGAATGCCCAAATTGATTGGCGTGAATTCTCGCGGACAATCCGGATTCCTGTCCCGCGATCAGTACGCGTCTTGACTCGTCTACTGTGAACGCGCCCTGTTCGCAGAAAACGTCAACGCAGTCTGCCAAACTGCGCGCCGCCACTTCGGGAATCATTTCTTCCGTCACACATCGCACATACTCTTCGCGTCTGTCCTGCCAACTTGCCGGAACCGCATGTATCAGAAGCGTCTTATTCATGTGCTGAGGATTGATTTTCTCTATCTCTCTGAGCGCAATCAGCAACTTCTCTTCACCTTCCCACGTGAGGCCATATCCGGACTTGCATTCAATGGTAGTCACTCCGCACTCGAGTGATCGCTGTAATCGAGGCAACGACTCACGAACAATCTGATCCACCCGTGCCTTCGCAATCTTCTCTGCGGAAGCGTGGATACCTCCTCCCGCCGCGGCGATATCCAAATAGCTTGCTCCTTGGTTCCGTAGGTAAAACTCCGACGCGCGATTTCCCATGAATACGGGATGCGTGTGGCAGTCAATGAACCCAGGCACCATGAGTTTTCCTCCCGCCGAGACACGCTCGATAGAGGCGGGAACTGACTTCTCCAAGTCTCGAGTCTTCCCGATCTGCTTGAACTTCCCATCTTCAATCCAAACGGCCGCGTCGGCTAACTCAAACAGCGGACGTGCAGCATCATTCCGATCCACACCTAACGGCGTCACAAGCCTGCCGACACTGTGCAAAAGCAGAGAATCCAAGGTCACTGCCCCTTGAAGTTTGCTTCACGTTTCTCCAGAAAGGCAGACGTGCCTTCATTCTTGTCGTACGTGCCGCAGCACTGTGCGAATAGCTTCTCTTCCACTTTCAGGCCGTCTGCAAGCCGAAGTCCCGCGCCCTGATAGACTGCTTCCAGTATCGCCTTTCGTGCAAGTGGCGCAGCAGTCGCTAATTGGGCCGCAAGCTCCTTTGCGCGCGGGAGTGTTTGCTCCGGTGCGGTGACTTCGTTGGCAAGTCCCCATTGCAGCGCCGTGTTTGCGTCAATCATTCGTCCCGAAAGCAGCAAGTCAAGAGCGCGACCGGTGCCGACAAGCCGCGCGAGCCGTTGGGTCCCGCCGTATCCCGGAATGATGCCAAGCTTAATCTCCGGCTGACCGAACTTCGCCTTTTCCGATGCGATGCGCAGATGACATGCCATCGCTAACTCGCAGCCTCCGCCAAGTGCAAATCCCCCCACTGCGGCGATTACCGTTATCGGCAGTGCTTCTATGCGCGAAAACAGCCGATTGCCTCGCTCAGTGAAGGTAAGGCCGGTTTTCTCGTTTAATTCATGGATTTCGGAGATGTCGGCTCCTGCGACAAAACTCTTCTCCCCCGCGCCGGTCATCACAATTGCGCGGACGCTGTCGCCCAGTTCATTATTCAGGCACGCCTCAATGTCATTGAGCGTCGCACCATTGAGTGCATTGAGTGCCTTCGGTCGATTGATCGTGAGAATGCCGACATTGCCTTCGACTTCCCACAGGATGTTTTCGTAAGTCATAATTAGAAGTTAAGACCCGGTATATGGACGTTCTTAGATTTCGCGGTCAGTGTCGCCAACTCGTAACCCGCGTCATGGTGGCGGAAGACTCCCATCGCGGGATCGTTGGTCAACACCCGCTGTATTCGCGCGGCGGCCTCAGGTGTTCCATCAGCCACTATGACCTGTCCGGCATGTTGCGATGCACCGATTCCCACTCCGCCGCCGTGATGAAAACTCACCCATGTTGCTCCACTCGCCGTATTGACAAGTGCATTGAGCAGCGGCCAATCGGAAATTGCATCGGAACCGTCAAGCATCGCTTCGGTTTCACGATTGGGTGATGCGACAGAACCGCAATCGAGGTGATCGCGACCGATGACAATCGGAGCCGTGACCGCCCCTGAACACACCAGTTCGTTCATCGCGAGGCCCAGTTTCGCGCGGTCACCTTGCCCCAGCCAGCAGATTCGAGCTGGCAGACCTTGAAACGGAATCTTTGGCGTGGCGTGTTTGATCCATCGTTGCAGACCTGCATCGTCAGGGAACAACTCAAGAGCCTTGCGATCAATCGTGTAGATGTCTTCCGGATCGCCCGATAGCGCAGCCCAGCGGAACGGCCCTTTTCCTTCGCAGAACAGCGGACGAACGTATGCGGGGACAAATCCGGGATACGCGAAGGCTTCGGCATAGCCAGCCTTGAGCGCCTGTCCGCGCAAATTGTTCCCGTAGTCGAACGCAATCACACCGCGATCCTGCATCTCTTTCATGGCGCGACAATGTACTGCCATCGAGTGCATCGAACGCCGGATATAGTCCTTCGGGTCGCTCTTGCGCAAGCTTAAAGCATCTGAAAATGAAATGCCGTGCGGGATGTAACCATTAAGCTCGTCGTGAGCCGACGTTTGATCCGTCACGATGTGCGGCAAGTTGTCTCGCCGCAGAAGCTCCGGAAGAACGTCTGCGCAGTTGCCGAGTAGTCCGGCCGACAAAGCCTCTTCATATTGCGCGGCATTGGTCACAAGCTCCAGCGCTTCATCCAAAGAGTCTGTGGATCGATCGCAATAGCCGATTTCGACTCTCCGCTTCAAACGCGCAGGATCCGCTTCCACGCACAGCACCGCCCCGCCATTCAGCGTCACAGCAAGCGGCTGCGCGCCGCCCATACCACCCAGACCGCCGGTAAGCGTCCACGTCCCCGCGAGTGTGCCATGAAAGTGCTGCCGAGCCGCAGCAGCAAATGTCTCGTAGGTGCCCTGCAAGATCCCTTGCGTGCCGATGTAAATCCACGAACCTGCCGTCATCTGACCGTACATGATCAGACCTTTCGCCTCGAGTTCGTGGAAATACTCCCACGTTGCCCATTGCGGCACCAGATTCGAATTCGCGATCAAGACGCGCGGCGCATCGGCATGTGTCTTGACAACCCCGACGGGCTTGCCGGATTGCACCAGTAGAGTTTCGTCAGCTTCGAGCTTGGTCAACGCGTCAAGAATGAGCCGCAGGGCTTCGTGATTCCGCGCAGCCTTCCCCGTTCCGCCGTAGACAATAAGCTGCTCACGATCTTCTGCCACTGCTGGATCAAGGTTGTTCAGAAGCATGCGATAGGCAGCCTCTTGTAGCCAGCCCTTACAGGTCAGTTTCGTCCCAATTGGAGTTCTTGGTATCTCAAACATAAGATAATTCTTTACTTAAGCATAACGTGAATTTGTCGAAACAGCTTTCGACCAGTAAAGAATATATGCAGTAAATCTACAAAAAACAACCTTTGTATAAGGCCGCTCGCACTTGGCTGATCCCCCCGAACCGAACTTGCACTAAACACGCTCGCGTGCCACTGCAAAGCCTCTTGAATTTCATCCCTTTTTGCAGAATTTCAGTTTGAACAAATGTTTATAATTACACAAAAAAGGCACAGATTCCTTGACTTTTCGTATTCTTAGTATTATATTAACGCCATTGATTTGAATCTTGAATGACATTAAGAACAATCCTTTTCTCTGCCATGTCCCTGACTAAAGCTTCATGAAGCCTACTATCCCCACAACCGAACCCGATTCTGAGTATCCGGAAGTCAACAAAAACGGCGGGCACAGGCCCGCCGCCGTCGCGTAAGTCATTGTGCTTCGCTACGCCGCGCAGTGCACGCAATTTCTCGTCTCTGGCATCAAGAGAATCCGCTTGAACGGAATTGGATTGCCACATCTGACGCAAAGCCCGAAGTTCTCCTCTTCCATCCGCGAGAGCGCGTTCCGCAAATCAATCTGACGCTCTTTGGCCATCCTCAACCCCGCTTCATTGATGCTCTTGCTATTTATCGCTTCCATGCGCGAAATCCGGCCAATCGAATTCTCCAATGGAATAGGCTTGACCAACTCTTCTAATCGCGCGATCTCCTGCTCAATTTCTACGAGCTGAGCTTCAATCAGCGTACGTAACTCGGCCTTCTGTTCAGGTGTGAGCATTGTTATCTTGCCGGCTTCAGCGCATCATACTTCTTCTTCAGCGCCGCGCTGTCGCTTAGGGAGTTATCAAAGTTCAAGAGCGCTCGTTCCCATGATCCGTAGGCCGGATTTGGAAGCATCAGCCACCGCGTCCCCCACCATGCCATATAGTCCTTGGCCAGCCGTTCACGCTCATCCGGAGTCTCTTGGTATCCGATGAAGTCGCCAAGATTGTCGCCCGCCATCTGCACGATCCGATGCGTACGAGCAATGTATTCACGGCGTGCGCTCTTGTCTGAACCCCACCCCTCGCGCTCACCTTTGGAAAGCACCTGTTCGGCCGTCGCGGTTTGCGGAAAACCCTGCGCTCTAAGATTCCTCCACGTACAGTCATCGAGTTTAACGTCCCGATTCGTCACGTAGAACACAGCCACGCCCCGCCGGTCCGCCTCTCGCAGGTACTCAAGCGCGCCCGGCATTGCCACAGCCTTCTCCTCAAAGCACCACTCATCCCATCCGTCCGGATAACTTTTCTTGTCGAGAATCAGCCTGGCCTCGTAAGCAGAATTGTCAAGCACCGTCTCATCGCAGTCAACGATGATTGCAGGCGGCTTCATCCCGAACGGCGGTTTCTGTTCTGCCGAAGCCGTCCACCCCGTATCAGCCAATGCCCGCTCAAGGGCGTCCAAAGCCCCGAGATAGACCGTTTCGCATGCGGCATAGTATTCAGCAGATCGCTGCATCCACAGCACGCTGTGCAGCAACTCATGCGTCTGGCGGTGATAGACGTACGGCTTCGACCCCGCACAGCCGATCAAGATGGCTCCAACTAACAAAAGAACAGCGTATCGCATCGATCATTCCTCAAATGTGTCTCACACAAGTAGCCAAAATCAAAGATGAAAGGCAACCCCTTCTCTTCACTTCCTGTCAACTCTGCGCTCCTTAGAAAAAAACCCCCGCCGAGCGGCGGGGGCCTTAAAATCAATCAATCCAAAGATTAAGCAGCGGACTTCTTAGACTTCTTCGCTGGCTTCTTCTCTTCTGCAGCAGGAGCCGGAGCCGTCACTGCACCTTCATAACCCACCAATTCAATGATGGCCAACGGTGCGGCATCACCCAGACGCGGCCCAAGCTTGATAATCCGCGTGTAGCCGCCCGGACGATCCGCCATCTTCGGCGCGATATCGTCAAACAGCGTCGAAATAGCAGACTTCCGCGAGCAGAAGCGTGCCACGTCACGACGCGCCGCCAGCGTGCCCGACTTGGCTTTGGTAATCAACTTCTCGGCAAACGGCCGGAGTTCCCGCGCCTTGCCCAAAGTCGTCTTGATTCGTTTATGCTCAAACAGCTCCTGCGTCAAATTGCCCAGCAGCGCCTTCTTGTGGCTGGACGAACGCGAGAGCTGACGGCCCTTATTGAGATGTCTCATTTCTTTTCGAGTTCAGGAGAGAGATACTTATCAACGTCCATGCCGAAGTGCAGGGACTTGGTCTTCAAAATTTCGTTCAATTCGATCAGCGACTTGCGGCCGAAATTCTTGAAACGCAGCATTTCATTTTCATCGCGACGCACAAGATCGGCAATCGTGCGGATCTTCGCTTCCTTCAGACAGTTCGCACTGCGCACCGAAAGCTCAAGATCTTCAACCGGCTTGCGGAGCAGTTTCCGAATCTGCAACGTCTCTTCGTCGATATCTTCGTCGTCGTCCTTCTCAGGCTTCATGTCGAAGTTGATGAAGAGTTGAATATGGTCGCGCATGATGCGGCCAGCACTCGACAGCGCATCTTCCGGCGTAATCGAACCGTCGGTCCAGATTTCAAGGATCAGCTTCTCGTAGTCCGTGCGCTGCCCGACGCGCGTATTTTCGATCGTGTAGGTCACGTTCCGAATCGGCGAATAGATCGCGTCGAGCGGAATCGTTCCAATCGGTGCGTCGGAGGGGCGATTTTCTTCAGCGGGCACGTAGCCGCGACCCTTCTTGATCGTCAGCTCGACCTTCACCTCTGCTTCACTGTTCAGTGTGGCGATGTGATGATCGGGATTCAGAATTTCGAAATCGTTATTGCCGATCTGCAGGTCGCGAGCCGAAAACTCCTTTGGGCCCTTCAGATGAACAAAAATCTTGTCAGGCTTCTTGTTCAGGAGCTTGAAGCGCACACCCTTCAGATTCAGAATCATCTCGGTGACGTCCTCGGAAATGCCGTGGATCGTCGAAAACTCGTGCAGCACGCCGTCAATCTTAAGGGTGACGATAGCCGCACCCTGCAATGATGAAATCAGAACCCGACGGAGGCTGTTGCCAATCGTGACTCCATAGCCACGCTCAAGAGGCTGGACGATGAATTTGCCATAGGTATCTGTATGGGTAGATTCATCAATCTCCACCGCTTCCGGCATCTGGAAGTTCAAACCGTTCATGGGTCTCCTCGAGGAAAAATTAACGCGAGTAGAGTTCGACAACCAACTGTTCGTTGGCTTCGAACGGAATGTCGTTGCGCGCCGGCGGACCGAGGAAGAGACCTTCCATTTTCGCGCGATCGACTTCCAAATTCGGCATCATTTTGCCGTGTGCCGCGAGCTGCATCGCAGAGTGAATCGCTTCCATCTTGCGGGAACGTTCACGTACTTTGATGCGATCGTTTGCCTTGAGGATGTACGAGGGAATATTGACTTTCTTGCCATTCACCTGAAAATGTGCGTGAACCACGAGCTGGCGAGCCTGACGGCGCGTCGCTGCGAAACCCAGACGGTAGACAACATTGTCGAGTCTGCTTTCGAGCATTCCCATCAAGTTTTCGCCGGTAACACCTTTCTGCCGTTGCGCAACCGTGAAGAAACGGTGGAACTGCCGCTCAAGCAATCCGTATGATTCACGGATCTTCTGCTTTTCGAGCAACTGCCGACCGTATTCCGAAATTTTTGCGCGACGGTTACGACCGTGCATCCCGGGAGGATAGCCCTTCTTATCGAACGCCGACTTACCGTTGCGCACACGTTGACCCTTAAGATACAACTGCGCGCCAACGCGGCGACAGATCTTATCCGTGGGACCGCGATTTCTTGCCATAGATTGAAAAGTTTATGAGTTTAGAGATTTGAAAACAACCGATTATACGCGGCGGCGCTTGGGCGGACGACAACCGTTATGCGGCAACGGCGTCACGTCGCGAATTGTAGAAATGGATAAACCCGATGCGGCGATCGCGCGGACGGCACCATCGCGTCCACCGCCCGGACCGCGCACTTCGACAGAAACCTTTTTTAGACCGAGCGCCATCGCGGCTTTGACCGCGTTGTCGGTAGCAAGCTGCGCGGCAAACGGCGTGTTCTTGCGCGAGCCGCGCAAGCCCATCTTGCCGGCCGAAGCCCAGGAAATCGTGTTGCCGTAGTTGTCCGTAACCGTAATCAGCGTGTTATTGAATGAAGACTTGACGTGCACGACGCCCGTGTCTTCAACACGTTCCTTCTTACGCTTACCCTTCTTCTTCGATGTTGCCAAGCTTTATGCTCCGTAAGGAAATCTTAAGTTCGACTGGACGAGGGCGGCCTACTTGCCCTTCTTCTTGACCATCAGGTTCTTCTTGCGGCCCTTGCGCGTACGCGAGTTATTCTTCGTATTCTGACCGCGCACAGGGAGGCCCTTGCGATGGCGCAGGCCGCGATAGCAGCCGACGTCCATCAGGCGCTTAATACTCATCTGGATTTCCGAGCGCAGCGGACCTTCCAGCTTAAGCTCGGCGATAACCGCGCGAATTGCGGCGAGCTCATCGTCGCTTAACTGGTGCGTGCGCTTATTCCAGTCAACATTGCACTGCGTGAGAATACGCTGCGCCGTCGGCCGGCCGATACCGAAAACATAGGTTAGGGCGATTTCGATGCGCTTGTCGCGCGGGACATCTACGCCTGCAAAACGAGCCATGAACGAATTCCGGGGTTAGGGCGCGGGCGTTAGCCCTGACGCTGCTTGTGTTTCTTAATACGGGAGCACACGACGTAGATGCGGCCGCGACGGCGGACGATCTTGCAATGCTCGCAAATCTTCTTGACGGACGTACGGACTTTCATGATATTGAATCTGTCGCCGGGTTATTTGTAGCGGTACGTGATTCGCCCGCGGTTGAGATCATAAGGAGACAATTCCACGCTGACCTTGTCACCGGGCAGAATCTTGATAAAATGCATGCGCATTTTGCCCGAAATGTGACAGAGAACTTTGTGCCCGTTTTCCAATACCACACGGAATGTAGCGTTGGGCAGGCATTCCTCAATCACACCGTCAACCTTAATGGATTGTTCTTTAGAAATGCGAAACCTCTGATCTATAAAACTGTCAATACTTCAGCGGTGCCGTCGGTCACGACCAGCGTGTGCTCAAAGTGTGCCGCCGGCTTGCGGTCGCGAGTCAGCACATCCCAGTCGCCAATCATATCCACTTCCGGGCCGCCCATTGCGATCATCGGTTCGATCGCCAAAACCATGTTCTTTCTGAGAACCGGGCCTCTTCCCGGAGCACCGTAATTCGGAACCTGCGGATCTTCCCACAGGCTCTTTCCAATGCCGTGACCTACAAGCTCACGAATCACCGAAAATCCGTGTTTCTCCGCGTGCGTCTGAACCGCATGCCCTATGTTGGAGAGTCTCGCGCCGGCTTTCACCTCGGCAATCGCCAGATCCAGACACTCGCGCGTGATGCGAACCAGTTCCAGTCCGCGCGGCTCAACATTACCAATTGCGTAACTGCGGGCACTGTCGGAATAATACCCTTGATAAATCACGCCGATATCGAGGCCGATAATCTGCCCGCTCTCAATCGTACGTCCGCGCGGCATTCCGTGAACGATTTCCGCGTCTATTGAGAAACAAACTGAGTATGGAAATCGCGCTCCGTCCGCATTGGGGTGGTTCTTGAACGCGGGAATCGCACCCTGCGAACGAATCGTCTCTTCGACAACACGATCCACCTCATCGGCATTCGTCCCTTCGCGCATCAACGGTTCCGCAGCTTCAAATGCGCCAGCCAGTATCTTTCCGGCCTTGCGCATCAAGCGCAGTTCCGCTTCCGACTTAATATGAATCATTCTGTTGCGCTGTCAAGCTCGATGGCGATCCGAGCATAAACTTCATTGGTTGTACCGACGCCGGAAACGGTCTTCAACGCGCGCTTCCGCCGATAGTACTCAAGAAGAGGTGAAGTCTTCTCGCGATAGATGGCTAACCGTCTCTGTACCGTTTCGGGATGGTCATCCTCCCGCAGCACGACATTCGGAGTTTTGCCGTCGGGACATTGATGCGCCGTGAGCGCGTTCTTGTCAAGATTGAGATTGAACGTCGCACCGCAAGTGGTGCAAACCCGCCGGGAAGCCAAGCGCTCTACTATCAGCGCATCAGGAACGTCGATTGATATCACCAATGGCGGTGGCAAATCGAACTCGGCCAGCAACTTCTCCAGTGCGTCCGCCTGCGGGATCGTTCGAGGAAATCCGTCCAGGACAGCCCCGCGTGCCGTATCTGGTTTGTCAAGCCTACCGCGGACCAATTCAATGAGCAAGTCGTCCGAGACCAACTCGCCCCTGTCCATCGTCTCCCGCACCTGATTCCCTAACTCCGTTCCCGCCGCAATCTCGGCACGCAGGATGTCTCCGGTACTGATTTGCGGAATCTTCAGAGCCTCGGCAAGCTTCTTAGCCTGCGTGCCCTTCCCTACCCCCACCGCGCCGAGCAGGACGATCGAATAGCGGGTTACGGCGAGTCCGGGACACACAATGCTTACATTCTGCGGCGGCCCCGAATTCGGCCTGACTTCATCAAGCCGTCATAGTGCCGCATAACAAGGTGCGATTCAATCTGTTGAAGCGTATCCAGCGCGACGCCGACGATAATCAGCAGGCCGGTTCCGCCAAAGAACTGGGCAACATTGTAAGACACGCCGAATTGCCGAATCACGATCGTCGGCATCATGGCGATCAAGCCAAGTGCAATGGCACCCGGCAGAGTCACTTTCGACAGGATGTTGTCAATGAAATCGGACGTCTGCTTGCCCGGTCGAATTCCCGGAATGAAGCCGCCGTTCTTCTTCATATTGTCGGCCAGATCCACCGGGTTCAGAATAATGGCCGTGTAGAAGTACGTGAAGAAGACGATCAGCAGGAAGGTCATCGTCGAGTAGACGAAGCTCTCCACTCCAAATGCTTGCGTCAGCGCATCGCGGAACCCGCCCTCGGGAAGGAACGTCGCGACTGACGATGGGATGAACATAATCGACTGCGCGAAGATGATCGGCATCACGCCTGCGGAATTCACACGCAGCGGAATATGCGTCGACACGCCGCCGTACTGTTTTCTGCCGACGTTTCGCTTAGCGTATTGAACCGGAATCTTCCGGACACCCTGCGTCAACACGACGACGAATGCCGTAATCGCAAACAGCATCACGGCAAACACGGCTTCCATCACGATGTGCCGCGTACCGGTTGATACCATCGTGTATTCTTCGATGATTGCGGACGGCAGCGTGTTGATGATGCCGACCATAATAATCAGGGAAATACCGTTGCCGATTCCTCGCTCAGTGATCTGCTCGCCCAACCACATGATGAAAGTGGTTCCTGCGGCAAGTGTGATCATCGTCAGCAGGTTGAAGCCCAATCCGGGGTTCGGCACAACGGGAGTTCCCGAAGCAGCGACGAGTCTGGTCAGGAACACCGACACACCACCGGCCTGCAGCGCGGCGAGGATCACGGTTCCGTAACGGGTCAACTGCGTAATCTTCTTGCGGCCCTCCTCACCTTCCTTCTGGAGCTTCTGGAAGTAAGGTACCACCGATCCCATCAGCTGGAAGATAATGGAGGCCGAAATATACGGCATGATTCCCAGAGCGAAGATCGTAGCGCGCTCAAAGGCACCGCCGACGAACATGTCATACATCCCGAACAGGGTTGTTCGGTTCTGATCCATGAACTCGCCCAGGGCGCTGGCATTTATGCCGGCCAGCGGAACGTGACCGCCGATGCGATACACGAACAGAATGAGCAGCGTAAACAGAATTCTGTCACGAAGCTCAGGGATTTTGAAAATGTTTGCGAAACGATCGAGCATCAGGCGGAGACCACTTTGCCGCCGGCGGCGGTAATCTTCGCCGCCGCAGATTCGGACACAGCACACATCGAGATCTCGTACGCGCGATCAGCTTCGCCCATACCCAGAATTTTCACCGATGAATGACTGTGACGAATCAACCCGGCAGCCTTCAGAGTCTCCGGAGTGACGGTCGTCTCAGATAGTTTCTTGAGATCGCGCAGGTTGACAACTTCATTGCCTTCGGCCCACACGTTGGTGAAACCGCGCTTGGGCAGACGGCGGTGAAGCGGCATCTGACCACCCTCAAAGCCGCGCTTATGCACGGACCCTGAACGCGAGTAGTAGCCCTTTTCACCTCGTCCGGCCGTTCCACCGGTGCCCGAACCCGGGCCGCGACCGAGGCGTCTTTTGGTACGAGTGGAACCTGCTGCCGGTGTAAGACGATCCAGACCCATTAGCTCTTGGCTCCTTCGTCATGCTGCTTCCAGGTGACCATGTGCGGGATCTTCGCGAGCATGCCACGCGTCGCTGCGTTATCGGGCAGAATGCGTGTTTCGTGCAAGCGATGAAACCCGAGCGCTTCGACAATCTTACGATGGAAGTGCGGGCGGGAAGCAGTACTGCGTGTTAATGTTACTTCAAGCTTTGCCATGACTCACTATTCGAGAATGCACTCTCGTGCGTTTCGGACTTGCTTAGAGTGTAAAGACTTCCTGAACCGTAATACCGCGACGGGCCGCGACCATGCGGGCATCGCTCATCTCTTCCAGCGCGCGAAATACGGCTTTGACAACGTTGTGCGGATTGTTGGTGCCCATGACTTTAGTCAATACGTCACGCACGCCCAGGCACTCCATGATCATGCGCACGGAACCACCCGCGATGACTCCGGTACCTGCAGACGCAGGGCGTAGAAAAACCTTGCCCGCTCCGAATTTACCATGCACGGAATGCGGCAGAGTCGTTCCTAAAATTGGATAGCGCTTCATTGCGCGCTTGGCCGCTTCGGTGCCTTTGCGAATGGCGTCAGAGACTTCATTGGCTTTGCCCAGACCGAAGCCTGCGCGTCCATGACCGTCACCGACGATCACGATCGCGTTAAACGAGAAGTTGCGGCCACCCTTGACGACTTTGGCTACACGATTGACCGCGACGAGTTTTTCGAGCAAGGCCTCGCCGCCCGAGTACTCGGACTGACGATCTTCGCGGTCACGGCCGCGGCGTGGATTGTTTCCGTTCATTTCGTACTTATGCTTAGAATTTCAAGCCGCCCTTGCGCGCGCCTTCGGCAATGGCCTTCACTCGGCCATGATACGGGAAGCCGTTACGGTCGAAGACGACAGCTTCAATAGAGTGCTCACGCGCCTTCTTCGCGCACAACCCGCCTACTAACTCTGCAACTTCCGACGGCTTCTTGCCGGACAGTTGATCTTTCAACTCTGGTGATAGAGACGAGACACCGAGCAGCGTGCGGCCGGCCACATCGTCCACCAGCTGCGCATACATATGCGCGACGCTGCGATAGACAACAAGACGAGGGCGGTCGGCGGTGCCGTTGACGACTTTGCGGATGTGCAGCTTGCGGCGTACACGTGCGCGTTTGCGTATTGCGATTTTTCTGGACACGGAAGGTACGGCTATCTTGCCAGCTTAATGATTACTTGCCAGTCTTTCCGGCCTTGCGGTGAATCCGCTCGCCGGTATACATGATACCCTTGCCCTTGTAAGGTTCGGGCTTGCGAACTGCACGGATTGTGGCGGCCACTTGGCCGACCATTTCCTTGTCCGTTCCGCTGACTAACACGGTCGTCGGTCCGGTGACTTCAGTATTTACGCCCGGAGGAGCGACGATGAGTACCGGATGACTGTAGCCGACGTTGAGCAACACGCCGCGCTTCTTGGCTTCCGCCTTAAAACCGACGCCTACGATTTGCAGTTCTTTCTTGAAACCGTCCGTGACGCCCACAACCATG
The DNA here is from genome assembly GCA_023382385.1 of bacterium. Classification (NCBI taxonomy): domain Bacteria; species bacterium. The sequence goes on from JAHDVH010000001.1 coordinate 544,279, forward strand.
TTGTTGAGCAGAGCTCGCGCCAGACCATGCTTTTCGCGATGATCCTTGCGGTCGCTCGGACGGTGACAGGTCAGGGTGCCGTCTTCGAGTTTAATCTCGATATCCTGAGGAAACGTGCGCGCAAGCTCACCTTTCGGGCCTTTGACAGTAACGTCAGAGCCGTTGATCTTTACGTCGACACCTTTCGGCACTTTAATGGGGGCGCGTCCTACGCGTGACACGTCTATCTTCTCCGTTCAGCTACAGATTTACCAGATTTCCGCGACGATTTCGCCGCCCACACCGGCGCGTTGCGCCTGATTACCCGTTAACAATCCCTGCGGCGTCGTCAGAATCGCAGTACCCAATCCATTCATCACACGAGGAATTTGGTTGCGGTTCACATAGCGTCGCAGACCCGGGCTTGAGACACGGCGCAACCCTTGAATCGCGGGCTTGCCGTTTGTGTATTTCAGGTAGATACGCAGAAATCCCTGCGGACCTTCGTCCACCTGAACAAAGTCGCGGATATAATATGCTTCCATCAGAACTCGGGCGAGGTCGGCCTTCATCCGCGAGTAGGGAATATCCACCATCGTTTTGCGCGCGCGAATCGCGTTACGGACGCGCGTCAGAAAATCAGCTATGGGATCGGTCGTCGGCATGAGTACTCTTGCTTACCAACTTGACTTAACAACACCCGGAATATCGCCGGCGTGCGCGAGTTCGCGGAAACACAAACGGCACAATCCAAACTTACGCAGCACGGCGCGTGGACGTCCACAACGGCGGCAACGGTGATAGGCACGTACCTTGAATTTCGGAGCTCTCTTCGCTTTCGCGATCAAACAGGCTTTTGCCATAAGATTCTAATAAGGTTATGCGGCAGTCGCGACTTTTTTATCTTCACGCTTGCGGAAGGGCAAGCCGAGCTGCTTGAGCAACTCATAGGCTTCTTTGTCCGACTTCGCGGAAGTCACAAACGTAATGTCCATCCCGCGGATCTTCTCGACTTGATCGAGGTCGATCTCCGGGAACAGAATCTGCTCGCGCAGACCGAGTGAGAAATTGCCGCGTCCGTCAAAGCCTCGATCGGGCAGTCCGCGGAAGTCGCGGATACGCGGAGTAGCCAGCGAGATGAAACGATCCAGGAACTCCCACATCGTATTGCGGCGCAGGGTCACAAACACACCGACAGCCATTCCCTCACGCAGCTTGAAGTTAGAGACGGACTTGCGCGCCTTTGCGACCGCGGGCTTCTGGCCGGTGATGAGTGCGAGTTCCTTGACGATGGACTCGACCACACGCGGGTTCTGAGTTGCGTCACCGCACCCGACGTTGATCGTTATTTTCTGCAAGCGGGGCACTTCCATCGGATTAGTGTAACCGAACGTCTTCTTGAGTCCGGGAACCACATTATCTTTATAGTGTGCCTGCATACGCGGGACATAGCCTGCCGGAAGCTTCGGGCGCTCGCCGGCGACGTTCATGCCGCCGCCCTTAGCCGCCTTGGGGGGCTGCTTGCCCTGCTTTGCCTGTGGCTTGCCTTTTGCCTTTTCTGCGCTCATTATTCGGTAATCATTTCGTTAGAGACTCGCGCCACACGAACTCGCTTGTTGCCGTCGGCGGTTTTCAGCACGGCATGTCCAACGCGAGTCGGCTTGCCGCTTTTGGGGTCAATCAGCATCACGTTGGATACGTGAATCGTCCCTTCCCGCTTGATGATGCCGCCCTGCTGATTCCGCTGCGTGGGCTTGGAGTGGCGCATGATGAAGTTCACCCCTTCCACGACGATGCGCGACTTCTCGGGAAAAACCTTCAGGACTTTTCCCTTCTTGCCGCGGTCGTTTCCGGCGATCACCTGTACAATATCATTCTTACGAATCTTCATGACTTAACCTTATAGCACCTCGGGTGCCAGCGAGACAATCTTCATGAACTGCTTCTCGCGAAGTTCACGCGCGACGGGGCCGAAAATACGGGTTCCGATCGGCTCATTGTCCTTGTTAATCAATACAGCGGCGTTCTCGTCAAAGCGGATATACGACCCGTCGGAACGACGCACTTCCTTCTTGGTCCGCACGATGACAGCGCGCGCCTTTGAACCCTTCTTCATGTTTGAATTGGGGATCGCGGTCCGCACAGACACCATGATAATGTCGCCGACAGATGCCGAACGTCTTCCCGTGCCGCCATAGACACGGAAGCAACGGACTTTCTTGGCGCCGGTGTTGTCCGCCACGTTGAGAACTGAATATTCCTGAATCATGGCCTACTTCTTTTTCTCAATGATTTCGACAAGACGCCATCTCTTGAGTTTCGACAACGGACGCGTCTCCATGATCCGCACTTTGTCTCCGATGTTGCACTCGTTCTGGCTGTCGTCGGCCATCAACTTCTTGGTGAGCTTAATGTATTTCCCGTAGAGCGGGTGTTTCACCTTGCGCTCGACTTTGACGACGATTGTCTTATCCATTTTGTTGGATACAACCACACCGACACGGGATTTGCGGACGCCGCGGGATACTTCCACGGGACGGGAAACGGCTGTTTCACTCATTTCACAGCACCCTTCTCGGCGCGCAGGCCAAGTTCGTGTTCGCGAAGGACGGTGCGAATGCGGGCGATATCGCGACGCATCGAACGCACTCTCGCGGTATTCGGAAGTTGACCGGCGTCAAGCTGAAAACGAAGAGCTTCGAGATTGTCTTCTGCTTCAACCAAGCGGTTCTTAAGTTCAAGTGATGTGAGCTCCTTGAGCTCAGTCATTCTTGCAGGTCGTGCGGAACTGGTTGCCATAATTGCTTACGAGTGAACGACGTCGCGTTCGACAAACTTGGTTTTGATGGGGAGCTTCTGTGCGGCAAGACGCATGGCTTCCTGAGCGAGCTCGCGCGTGACGCCTTCAAGTTCAAATAGAATCCGACCGGGACGAATCACGGCCGCGTAGAATTCGGTCGCGCCCTTGCCCTTACCCTGGCGCACTTCCAAAGGTTTCTTTGAAACGGGCTTATCCGGAAAGATGCGAATCCAGACCTTCCCGCCACGCTTGATATGGCGTGTCATCGCAATACGCGCAGCTTCAATCTGCCGCGAAGTCATCCAGCAATCGCCCATGGCTTTCAAGCCGTATTCGCCGAACGACAGGGTCGACCCGCAATAGTCGTAACCCTTGCGGCGGCGGCGCTGTTGCTTGCGGAATTTTAGTCTCTTCGGTGTCAGCATTGTAGTTTAATCAGTTTAAGAACGGCGGTTGCGATCCCGGTCGCGGTCACGACCGCGATCTCGATCATGATCTCCGCGTCCTCTCTGAACATCATGACCCTTTTCATGATGCGCTTCGCCGGACGGCGAGTTTACCTTGGCCTTGCCGATCACTTCGCCGCGGCAGATCCAGACCTTTACCCCGATGGTGCCGTACGTTGTGCGTGCGACTGAACACGCGTAGTCGATATCTGCACGAAGGGTGTGCAACGGCACACGGCCTTCCTTATACCCTTCAGTGCGCGACATTTCTGCTCCGCCCAGCCGTCCAGCGCACATGACCTTGATGCCTTCCGCTCCCATCCGCATCGTGGTCTGAATCGCCTTCTTCATAGCGCGGCGGAACGAGACACGACCTTCAAGCTGCTGGGCGATCATGTCGGCGACCAGCTTGGATTCAAGCTCCGGCCGCTTGATCTCGTAAATGTTCACCTGAACGTCGCGCTTCGTCAAGTTCTTCAGCTCGGCCTTGAGCTTATCCACTTCGGCGCCCTTACGGCCGATCACGATGCCCGGGCGAGCAGTCCGAATGGTCAGCGTGAGCATCTTCGGAGTGCGTTCAAATGTAACTCCGGCAACGGATGCGCCTTTCAGGCGCTGCAGGAGATACTTACGGAGATAGAGATCTTCTTCGAGCTTGTCGGCGAAATTGCGTTCATCGAACCAGTGGCTGTTCCATGTTCTGATGATACCGACGCGAAGGCCGAGCGGATTGACTTTTTGACCCACTGGGGATTACGACTTTGTTTTACGTGTGGACGTTTTCTTGGCGGCCGACTTGGTCGCACTCTTCTTCACAGCCGCTTTTTTTGCGGCAGTCTTCTTCACTGGCTTTGTTTCAACGGCCTCGGCCGTCTCCGACGTGGCTTCCTCGACAGCAACCTTCGACGGCGCCGCGACAATCACAGTCAAGTGCGACATCCGCTTCTTAATCGGCGTGGCACGGCCCTGCGCGCGCGGCAGGAAGCGGTGCATCGTCGGACCTTCGTCAGCGAAGATCGCGCGCACCAGCAGGCTGTCGATGTCGGCGGAAGTCGCGTCAAAGAGCTGGGCATAATTCGCCACAGCGGACTGAATCGCCTTAAGCGTCGGCGTAGCGGCCGAACGCGGAGTAAATTTTAGAATATTGATGGCTTCGTTGACGTTCTTGCCACGCACAAGGTCTGCGACGAGACGCATCTTGCGGGGAGTAACGCGAACAAAGCGGGCAACGCATCGAGCTTCCATCGGAAATCCTTACTTCTTCTTGGCGGTGGTTTCCGCCTTCTTTTCCGTATGGCCCTTAAACGTACGGGTCGGAGAGAACTCTCCGAGCTTATGGCCGACCATGTTCTCCGTGATATACACGGGCAGGAACTTGCGGCCATTGTGCACAGCCAGCGTATGACCCACGAATTCGGGGGAGATGACGCTGCGGCGTGACCACGTTTTCAACACCTTCTTCTCGCTGCGTTCATTCATCTGCTGAACACGCATTTCGAGGCGGGGGTCGATATACGGACCTTTTTTGAGCGAACGTGCCATTTCGGATTATACGAGTTGCGTCTTGTCGCGACGGCGACGGACGATCAGTTTATTGGACTTCTTGCGCGGATTGCGCGTTTTCAAACCTTTTGTAATCTTGCCCCAGGGCGTCGTCGGATGACGACCGCCGGACGAACGGCCCTCACCACCACCCATCGGATGGTCAACCGGATTCTTCGTCACACCGCGGTTGTGCGGACGCCGACCCAGCCAGCGTGTGCGACCGGCTTTGCCGGACACGACGCTTTCGTGGTCGAGGTTGCCGACTTGACCGATCGTGGCCATGCACTGCGCAGGCACGCGCCGCACTTCACCGGACGGAATCTTGATCAGAGCATACTTGGTATCGACCGCCATCAACTGGCAAACGACTCCGGCACTGCGTGCGATCTGCCCGCCTTTGCCGGGACGCATTTCGATATTGTGAATAAACGTCGCCAGCGGAATCTTCGCGAGCGGGATTGCATTGCCAACCCGAATATCGGCCTCAGTCTTCGACGAGACGACCGTATCTCCGACCTTCAGGCCTTCGGGCGCGAGGATGTAGCGCTTCTCGCCGTCGGCGTAGAAGAGCAGGGCGATATTCGCGGAGCGATTGGGATCGTACTCCACACGCTCAACTTTAGCTGGAATATCAAACTTATTGCGGCGGAAATCGACCACCCGATAGCGGCGCTTGTGTCCGCCACCGATATTGATGTTGGTGGCCCGCCCGCGATTATTGCGGCCACCCGACTTTGCCAGCGGCTCAACCAGACTCTTCTCTGGCTCACCGGTCCACAGGCCATCGCGCACGAGCACCGTGCGGTAGCGTTGCGAGGGGGTCAGGGGGCGAAACTTCTTCAGCGGCATGATTCAGGTAAATCTTTAGACGTTCTGCGCGAGTTCGATCGATTCGCCCTTTTTGAGCGTGACGATCGCCTTCTTCCAATTGGGGCGGCGGCCTTCAAAACGGCCCAACCGCTTCACCTTGCCGCGGACGTTCATGGTTTGAACACCCACGACGGTGACTTCATATTTCTTTTCAACAGCGCGCTTGATTTCAACCTTATTCGCACTGGTGTCAACGACAAACGCATATTGATTATGTGCGTCTTGAGCGGCGGCGACCTTTTCGGTCAGAAGCGGCTTGCGCAGGACGGAACGCTTATGCAGCATGGTTCAATCCTTTCAGCAACGTTTGCACCGCACTTTTCTGGATAATCAATGTGGAGCACTTCAGCAAGTCGCGGGTGGAAGCCGCATCGGCTCGCGTCACTGCGGCGCCCGGCAGATTGCGCACACTCAGCAGGATGTTCTGACTGTATTCGGGAGTCAGGAAGAGCACTTTGTGATCCGCAAGAGCCATCTTTTCGATCATCGCAACCATCTCGCGCGTCTTGGGCGAATCCATCGTAAAGTCTTCGACGACGCGAATACGGTCTTCGCGCGCCTTCAAGATCACGGCACTGCGGCGGGCCAGGGCCTTAACCTTTTGCGGCACGCCGATATGATACGTGTGCGGCATCGGTCCGAAGATCGTACCGCCGCCGGGGTTCAACGGCGAACGCGTGGATCCTTGACGAGCAACACCGCGTCCCTTCTGCTTGAACGGCTTGCGACCGCCGCCGCGGACGTAGCTGCGGCTCTTGGTCTTGTGCGTGCCTTGGCGCTGCGCGGCTTCTTCACTGCGCACCGCCAGCCACATCGCATGTTCATTCGGCTCGAGCGCAAGCAGGCTATCCGGCAGTTCCACCGAATCGCCGCTCAAGGAGCCATCACGTTTATAAACTTTGAGATTCATCGGTCTTGTTTCCCTACGATCACAATACCGTGATTGGGACCGGGGATCGCTCCGCCAATCATGATCAGATTGGCTTCCGCATCAACCCGGATAACTTTCAAATTCTTGACGGTCACGCGCTCCGCTCCCATACGACCCGGCATCCGTAAACCCGGCAACGTACGACCGGGGAACGTGTTGGAGCCGATCGAACCGCCGTGGCGGAAGAACTCGTGAGTACCGTGAGTCATCGTCTGGCGATTGAACTTATGCCGCTTGATGACACCGGCGAATCCGCGTCCCTTGGAGGTCCCGGTAACTTGCACTTTTTCCCCGACCTTGAAGAGATCGCAGGCCAGCGAGTCACCGATCTTCTTGCCCTCGACCGTCATGTCGCGGAATTCGCGCTCGATTCGCGGAGCGGTGATACTGAGCGACTTGTAGTGCCCTTTCATCGGCATGGGCACGAGCTTGTCGCGCTTTTGGCCGAATCCGAGACAGAGCGCATTGTAGCCGTGCTTGTCTTCGGTGCGGATATTTGTGATCTGGTTCGGCCCAAGTTCAATGACAGTCACCGGAATAACGGTACCTTTTTCATCGAACACCCGGGTCATCCCGACTTTCTTCCCAATCAGCCCTGTCATGTCTTGATCTCGATGTCTACGCCGGCGGGCAACTCGATGCGGATGAGGGCGTCGATTGTGCGCGGCGAGGAGTTATGAATGTCAATTAGACGCTTATGAATGCGCGTCTCGAACTGTTCACGTGACTTCTTATCGGAATGCGGCGAGCGGTTTACCGTGTAGACCGTGCGTCGCGTCGGCAGCGGAATCGGACCGGAAATGACCGCGCCCGTTTGCTTTGCCGTTTGAATGATTTTTTCCGTCGACTTGTCGATCAGATTGTGATCGTAACTCTTAAGCCTGATCCGGATAGAGGATTGTTGTGCCATGCGAAGAGGTGGGGTTTTGTGCGGATCGGCGGTTGACTTAGCGCTTTTCGAGGATCTTCTCGGAAATGGACTTGGGCACTTCCATGAAGTGGTCGAACTGCATGGTGAAGATAGCGCGTCCCTGCGTCAGCGAACGCAGACTGGTCGCGTAGCCGAACATTTCCGAAAGCGGGACCATTGCATTGACGACCTGCCCATCGGCACGCGGATGCATTTCCTGAATGCGACCGCGGCGCGAGTTCAAGTCGCCCACGACATTGCCCAGATACGAATCCGGGGTGACGACCTCGACCTTCATAATCGGTTCCATGAGCGCGGGGTTCGCCTTCGTAACCGCTTCACGCAAGGCCATTCCGCCGCAAATCTTGAACGCCATTTCGTTCGAGTCAACTTCGTGGTACGAACCGTCCACAAGCTCGACTTTCACGTCCATGATCGGGAAGCCTGCCAGAGGGCCGTTGGCCATAGCGTCTTCCATACCCTTATGAACAGCCGGGATGTATTCCTTCGGAATCGCACCGCCGACAATCTTATTCTCAAAGACCAACCCGCTGCCCGGCGCACCCGGAGACACATTAATCACCACGTGCGCATATTGACCGCGACCACCGCTCTGCTTGGCAAACTTGTGATTGACCGAAGCAGACTGGCGGATACACTCTTTGTAGGACACTTGCGGAGCACCCACGACCGCTTCAACCTTGAACTCGCGCATCAGGCGATCCACGAGAATTTCGAGGTGCAATTCGCCCATTCCGGCGATGACTGTCTGACCGGTTTCCTCGTTGAACTTCACGTGGAAGGTCGGGTCCTCTTCGGCCAGGCGGGCGAGAGATTCAGAAATCTTGTCCTGATCTGCTCGGGTTTTCGGCTCGATAGCAATCTCGATCACCGGCGTCGGGAAGTCCATCTTTTCGAGCAGAATCGGCGACTTCGGGTCACACAGCGTGTCCCCAGTGCGCACGTCCTTCAATCCGACGACAGCGCAGATATCACCCGCTTCGACTGCGGACATTTCTTCACGCTTATCGGCGAACATGCGGACGATGCGGGAGATTCGCTCGCGCTTATCGCGCGTGGAATTGTAAATCGCGGAACCTGCATCCAGTTTGCCCGAGTAGACGCGAACGTAGGTCAGACGGCCGACATAAGGATCTGTCAGAATCTTGAACGCCAGCGCGGCGAAGGGCTGTTCCACATCGGGGTGTCGGAGCAATTCCTCTTCCGTGTTGGGATTCAATCCGGAAACCTCGCCCACATCCAGCGGGGACGGCAGCAGCTCGACGATCGCATCCAACAGACGCTGCACGCCTTTGTTCTTGAACGACGCGCCGCACAGAACGGGGAAACACTTCAGTGCGATGGTCGCCTTGCGCAGCGCGGCCATAACTTCGTCTTTGAGCAGCGGCTCGCCGGCAAGGAACTTCTCAAGCAGGTTGTCGTCAAATTCGGCAACGGACTCGAGCAGCTTCTCCCGCCAGTGACTGGCAATGTCAAACATGTCCTTCGGGACATCAAATTCCTCGAAGTGCATGCCGTGCGAATCTTCGACCCAGACGATGGACTTGAACGAAATCAAGTCAATCACACCCTGGAACATATCGGCGGATCCGATGGGGATTGTAATCGGCACCGGATTCGCATGCAGCTGCGTGCGAATCATGTCAACGGCGCGGAAGAAATCCGCTCCGGCACGATCCATCTTATTGACGAAGCAAATCCGCGGAACTTTGTAGCGATTGGCCTGACGCCAGACTGTTTCCGACTGCGGTTCCACGCCGCCTACGGCACAGAACAAGGCCACAGCGCCGTCCAGGACGCGCAGGCTGCGCTCGACCTCGACGGTGAAATCCACGTGACCGGGGGTGTCGATGATGTTAATCCGGTGGTTCTGCCATTCGCAAGTGGTCGAAGCGGAGGTGATCGTAATCCCGCGCTCCTTCTCCTGCTCCATCCAGTCCATCGTCGCACCGCCCTCATGCACTTCGCCCATGCGGTGCAGACGGCCCGTATAAAACAGAATGCGCTCCGTCGTTGTCGTTTTGCCGGCGTCGATATGGGCCATAATGCCGATATTGCGCGTGCGGTTCAACAGGTCTACGGACGGATTGACCTTCTCTTTTTGTGCGGTTTTCGGAGCGTTGGACACGATTAAATCACCGTTAACAGAACTTGTTCACAGATTGCAGTATTACCAGCGGAAATGCGCGAAGGCCTTGTTGGCCTCGGCCATCTTGTGCGTTTCGTCGCGCTTCTTGACAGCGCTGCCTTCGCCCTTTGCCGCAGCGATCATTTCGCCGGCAAGTTTTTCGGCCATCGTCTTCTCACCGCGAGCCTTTGAGTAGGAAATCAGCCAGCGGATGGCCAACGCCTGGCGACGGGAAGGGTTCACCTCTACAGGAACCTGATAGGTGGCACCACCGACGCGGCGGCTCTTGACTTCGACAATCGGCGCCACGTTTTTCATGGCTTTGGTGAAGACTTCCAGCGGATCGGACTTGGCCTTCTTTTCGATCAGGTCAAAGGCACCGTAGAACATTCGTTCTGCAACGGAGCGCTTACCACGGCGCAGCAGGCCGTTTATGAAGGAAGCCACCTGAATCGAACCGAACTTGGGATCGGCGGGGACTTCACGTTTAACAATTCGTTTACGACGAGGCATAACTTAAAACTACTTCTTGCCCTTGGTTTGAACGGCGGCTTTCTTCTTCGTGCCGTACTTCGAGCGGCCTTGCTTGCGGCCATCCACTCCGGCGGTATCCAGAATTCCGCGAATAATATGGTAACGCACGCCCGGCAAGTCCTTGACACGACCACCGCGAATCATGACCAGAGAGTGTTCCTGAAGGTTGTGTCCTTCTCCGGGAATATAAGCCGTCACGACGACGCCGTTTGTCAGCTTGACACGTGCGACTTTGCGCAGCGCAGAGTTCGGCTTCTTGGGGGTAGTAGTGTAGACACGAGTGCATACCCCCCGCCGCTGCGGGCAGTTCATCAGAGCCGGTGCGGAAGACTTATATTGCGCAGCTTCCCGGCCTGAACGGATAAGTTGTTGAATCGTGGGCAAGGTTCTAAGAAATTTTGTGGCGTAGATTAGCTAATTTAAGGATCGAGCTTGGGATTGTCAAGTGAGTCGAGAGGCGAGCTTGGGCGATTTTGAGGCCGCCCAAGCTCAAAAGGATTCCACAAATGTATGTTAAACAAACATTTGGTATTATTCTGGAGAAACCGGCGGATTTGCGCTATTTTGCGCAATTTCGCCAATGTCCTCCTCAATTGCGGCAGAACCGTGCTCCAAAGACTGCATCAATTCAGACATCTCAATCCGGAAGTCCCGCGCCAATTCTTCCTCTTCCGCAGCGGGCCGCACGATCTCCAACTTGTTGTATCGGCTGAGTCCGGTTCCCGCCGGAATCAGGTGACCGAGAATCACGTTTTCCTTGAGTCCCGACAGATAGTCGACCTTGTTGCTGATCGCGGCATCTGTCAAGACGCTCGTGGTCTGCTGGAAACTGGCTGCCGAAATGAAGCTGTCCGTCGAGAGACTGGCCTGCGTGATTCCAAGCAGAACCGGAGAGTAGGTCGCCGGACGCGCGGGACGGGTCTTTGCAGGATCCTTGCCATCACTCTTCAGCGCACGGTTCTGACGATTGACTTCTGTTCTGTCCAAGATCTGGCCGATTCGGAAACCGGAATCACCCGGTTCCTCGACCACCACTCTATTGACAAGCTGCTCGTTTTCACGGGTGAACTTGATACGGTCCACGTGGTCGCCTTCGAGGTAGCGAGTGTCACCCGGATCGTCTATCCGCACTTTCTGAAGCATCTGCCGGACAATCACCTCGATGTGCTTGTCATTGATGGCCACGCCCTGCGAGCGATAGACTTCCTGAATCTCCTTGGCGAGATACTCCTGAACACGGTTCGGACCCTGAATCGCCAAAATGTCCTGAGGAGCAACCGAGCCTTCGGTGATCTTTTCACCGGCGGACACTCGGTCATGATCGTGGACGAGAATATGCTTTCCGTAAGGTACGGCGTAATTCTTCGACATGGACCCATCTTCCGACGTAACCGTTACGATGCGCACGCCGCGCTTCATACCGCCGAAACGAACAATTCCGTCGATCTCTGTGACGATAGCAGGATCTTTGGGTTTCCGTGCTTCAAACAACTCGGTGACGCGCGGCAGACCGCCGGTGATGTCGCGAATGGCTTGAGACTTACGCGTCATCTTGGCAAGCGGGTCGCCGATTTTGACTTCGGCACCATCTTCCACTAACAATTGAGCACCAATCGGGAGCACATGATTAGCCAAGCGGCTTCCGTCCGCGTCAATAATCACGATGTGCGGATTCAGCTTGCGGTCGCGCGATTCCATAATGACCTTCTGCTTCATGCCGGTCTGCTCATCGACGACATCATGAATCGTGCTGTCCTGACGGATATCAATGAAGTGCACCTTGCCTGACTTTGAAGCAAGAATCGAGTCAGCATACGGGTCCCACTCGAACAGGAGGTGACCGTTCTTGACGACTTCACCTTCTTCGACATACACATGCGCGCCGTAGGGCAGCTTGTAACGCGCGACGGTGCGGTTGTTGTCATCGAGCAACTTGATAATGCCTGAGCGGCGAATGGAAATGCGCGTCCCGTCTTCCCTGACGATGAAGTCGACGTTTTCGAAGAGGGCACGTCCTGACTTTTTCGCTTCACGCTTGGATTCTGACACGTCGCGCGATGCGGCACCACCGATGTGGAACGTACGCAAGGTCAACTGCGTGCCAGGCTCTCCGACGGATTGCGCCGCCATCACGCCAACGGCTTCGCCAATATCGACCATTCGGCCCGTGGCGAGATGAACTCCGTAACAACGTGCGCAGACACCCCGCGAACTTTCGCAGGTCAAGACCGAACGAATCCGAAGTTTTGTGACACCGGCCTTCGCCAGCAAACTGGCCTCAGCTTCACGCACGAGCGTGTTGGCGTCCAGAATCTTCTCATTCGTGACGGGATCAAATACATCATCGGCCAAAACGCGTCCCATCACGCGTTCATGCAGTTGCTCAGTGACTTCCTCGCCTTCCTGAACTTCCTCCAGCGTGATTCCGCGCAGTGTCTGACAATCGAACTCGCGGATAATGACATCCTGAGCCACGTCAACCAAACGACGGGTGAGGTAGCCGGCGTCGGCGGTCTTGAGCGCCGTATCGGCCAGACCCTTACGCGCACCGTGCGTTGAAATAAAGTACTCGAGAACGGTCAGACCTTCCTTGAAGTTGGCCGTAATCGGGCTTTCAATGATTTCACCCTTTTGTCCAGTCAGCGACTTCTGCGGCTTGGCCATCAGACCGCGCATACCAGCGAGCTGACGAATCTGTTCCTTGGAACCACGAGCACCCGAATCCGCCATCATGAACACCGAGTTAAAACCATCCTTCGAGTCACGGAGTTTGGCAAACATCACCTCGGCGATGTCGGTACTGGTGTGAGTCCAGATGTCGATGATCTTGTTGTAGCGCTCACCGTCAGAAATGATACCATCGGAGTATTGCGTCTGAACTTCATCCACCCTCTTATAGGCGGCTTGCACCAGTCGATCCTTTTCCGGTGGGATCTCGATGTCCGCGAGGCCGATGGAGATTCCCGATCCGGTGGCGATCTCGAAACCGAGCTTCTTTAGGTTGTCAAGAAACACGGAGGTCGGGGCGATGCCGACAGTTTGCACACAATAGAAAATGATCTCTTCAATGCGCTTCTTTGCAAGCATCTCGTTGAAGTAACGCTTGCCACGGACATCTTCAGGTAGAATCTGATTGAAGATCACTCTTCCCACAGTCGTTTCAATCAGTTTGTCACCGACACGCACGTGAATCACAGTATGCAAGCCGATCCGGCCGTCATTGTACGCGAGGATCACTTCGCCGGCGTCAGCGAAAACCTTACCTTGGAACGGTTCACCGAGTTTGCGCTTCGTCAAATAGTACAATCCGAGCACCATGTCCTGGTGTGGAACCGTGATCGGGCGGCCGTTGGCGGGGTGCAGGATGTTGTTGCTCGCGAGCATGAGCAGGCGGGCTTCAACCTGCGCCTCAAACGAGAGCGGTACGTGCACGGCCATCTGGTCACCGTCGAAGTCGGCGTTGAATGCCTGACAGACGAGCGGATGCAGTCGTATTGCCTTGCCTTCAATCAGCAGCGGCTGAAACGCCTGAATGCCGAGACGGTGCAACGTCGGCGCACGATTCAGGAGAACCGGATGATCCTGAATAATTTCTTCCAGAATCGCCCACACTTCGTCCGTCTTCCTTTCGACCAGACGCTTGGCGGACTTCACTGTCTTCGAGTATTGATACTCGATCAGTTTGCGAATGATGAACGGCTTGAACAGCTCGACCGCCATTTCCTTTGGCAGACCGCATTCGTGCAGGCGCAATTCGGGGCCGACGACGATGACGGAACGGCCGGAATAGTCCACACGCTTGCCCAGCAGATTCTGGCGGAATCGGCCCTGCTTGCCTTTCAAGTTGTCGGACAGACTCTTCAAGGGACGATTGCCGTCCGAACGCACCGCGACGGATTTGCGGCCGTTGTCAAAGAGCGAGTCAACCGCTTCCTGAAGCATGCGCTTTTCGTTGCGCAGAATGACCTCAGGTGCGCGAATCTCAATCAAGCGCTTCAGTCGATTGTTTCTGATGATTACGCGGCGGTAGAGATCATTCAGGTCGGACGTCGCAAAGCGGCCTCCTTCCAATGGCACCAGCGGACGGAGATCCGGCGGGACAACGGGGACGACTGACATGACCATCCAGTCCGGCTGGTTCAGTTTGTCACCCTCGTAGCGTTTGAACGACTCAATCACGCGCAATTTCTTGATCGCGTCCGCTTTGCGCTGAGCACTTGTTTCCACCTTGATCTGAGCGCGCAACTCATCGGACAAAGAATCGACATCCTCGCTTGCCAGCAAGTCGCGGATTGCATCACCACCCATCTTTGCAACAAAACGCTCTTCCGGCGGCAGGGCATCCTGCGGACCCAGTTGCTGCAATACCTCAAGGTACTCGTTTTCGGAAAGCAAGTCCTTGCGCCGCAAGTCCGCTCGACCCGGATGAATCACGGCGTACGACTCGTAATAGATGACCTGCTCGAGTTCACGCGTGCTCATGTTCAGCACATAGCTGATTTTCGAGGGCAGACTGCGGAAATACCAGATATGCACAACGGGTACGGCCAGCGCGATGTGGCCCATACGCTTGCGGCGGACGTCTTTCTTCGTCACTTCCACACCGCAGCGATCGCAGACAATTCCTTTATAGCGGATTCCGCGATACTTACCGCAATGGCACTCCCAGTCCTTGACGGGGCCAAAGATTTTTTCGCAGAACAAGCCGTCTTTTTCCGGCTTATAGCTGCGGTAGTTGATGGTTTCAGGTTTGGTTACCTCGCCATGCGACCACGACAGAATCGTGTCGGGTGACGCGAGGCTGACGGCAATTTCGGAGTATCTGCGGGGTTCGTGCTCTGTTGCAGCAGCGAAATGCAGCATGCGTTGCTCCTTATTCCTGTGAAGGCCGCGATGCGGCCGAAAGCTTACCTAATATAAAACGGGATACGGGAGAGTCCGGGAGACTACTCGCGTAATTCCACGTCAATACCCAAGCCGCGCAACTCGTTGACGAGCACGTGGAAGGATTCAGGAATGCCGGGTGCAGGCAGATTATCACCCTTGACGATAGCTTCGTAAGTACGCGCGCGGCCGTTTACGTCATCGGACTTGATCGTCAGAATCTCTTGGAGGATGTAAGACGCACCGTAGGCCTCAAGCGCCCAGACTTCCATTTCTCCGAAACGCTGACCACCGAACTGCGCCTTACCACCCAGCGGCTGCTGTGTAATCAAACTATACGGTCCAATCGACCTTGCGTGAATCTTATCGTCAACCAAGTGCGAGAGTTTCAAGACATACATGAAACCGACGGCGGTCTCTTCCTTGAAGCGTTCACCGGTTCGGCCGTCAAACAAATAGCTCTTACCGCTGTGCGGAAGTCCTGCGCGATCGAGCCACTCTTCAACATCTGCGGTTTTAGCACCGTCGAACACAGGAGTTGCGAAGTGCACGCCGAGTCGATGTGCCGCCCAGCCGAGCGTCGTTTCAAAAAGCTGTCCGATATTCATACGTGACGGCACCGACAGCGGATTCAAGATGATATCGACGGGCGTTCCGTCAGCCAGAAACGGCATATCTTCAACCGGAACAACTTTCCCGACCACGCCCTTGTTACCATGGCGACCCGCCATCTTGTCGCCTACCGACAGTTTTCTGCGCTGCGCGACGTAGACACGGACCAGCTGAACAATCCCCGGCGGCAGTTCGTCACCGACTTCGATCCGGTACTTCTCGTTCTTCAGTTCGGTCTCATGCTCGAAAAGCCGTTCGCGGAATTTGTCGAACGCCTGTGCGATCATCTCGTTAAGGCCTTCGTTCGTCGTCCATTGGTAGCCGGTCTCGAGCGCGTCGAAATTCAACTGCTGCAGGAGCGACTCGCTGAACGCCGATCCTTCAGAGACCATCACTTCGGTTTCATCACGGTTTCTGATTTCCCGTGCCTTGTGCCCGCGCAGGATCGCGTAGAGTTCTTCAGAAAGCTGGCGGCGCAAACGCTGACGCTCGCGCTCGTACTTCGCCTCGAGATCCTCGATCAGCTTCTTGTCTTCCTTGCGGGTTTTCGCGTCCTTCTTCTTCCTGCTGAAAAGCTTCGTGTTAATCACGATGCCATTCATTCCGGTGTGCGCCTTCAAGCTCGCGTCCTTAACATCGCCCGCCTTGTCACCAAAGATAGCCTTCAGGAGCTTGTCTTCGGGAGTCAAGTCGGTTTCGCCCTTGGGCGTAACCTTTCCGACCAGAATGTCGCCCGGACGCACAATGGCTCCGATGCGGATGATGCCCATTTCATCGAGATTCTTGACCGCGTCTTCCGACACGTTTGGAATTTCGCGGGTCAGCTCTTCCTCACCGCGCTTCGTTTCGCGAACTTGGAGTTCCAGTTCTTCGATGTTGATCGACGTGTAGATGTCGTCAAACACGATTCGCTCGGAGACGATAATGGAGTCTTCAAAGTTGTACCCATGCCAGGGCATGAAGGCCACCAAAGCATTGCGTCCCAAGGCAAGCTCGCCGCGATCAGTTGCACAACCATCCGCCAACACATGGCCGGCCTTCACTTCATCACCCTCTGTAACGGAGGGTTTCTGATTCAAACAGGTGTCCTGATTGGTTCGGACGAATTTCTTAAGTTTGAACGTGATGGATTCCGGCTGAGGGCCTTCCTCGCCGCTTTCGTCCACAATCGGTTGAGGTCGAAAGATAATCTTGTCGCTATCCACGTATTCAACAACACCGTCGGAAGGCGCGACAATCATCGTGCGCGAGTCAATTGCGGCCTTGCGTTCCATCCCCGTCCCCACATAAGGGGCTTCCGGGCGCAGGAGCGGTACCGCCTGACGCTGCATGTTTGATCCCATGAGTGCACGATTCGCGTCGTCATGCTCAAGAAACGGAATCAAGGCCGCGGCGACGGAAACGATCTGCGCAGGAGCAACGTCCATATACTCGATATGGTCGGGCTGAGCGACCGGGAAGTCTGCGCGATTTCGGCACTTCGCGCGGTCAGTCAAGAATTCGCCTTTCTGATTGATCGGCGTGTTCGCTTGAGCTATCGTGACACGGTCTTCTTCATCCGCAGACAGATACTTGATCGTCTTGGTGACTTTGCCGCCCTTTACGATACGATAGGGAGTTTCAACAAATCCCATATCGTTGATGCGCGCGTAGGTGCAAAGCGAGGATATCAGACCGATGTTCGGCCCTTCCGGCGTCTCAATCGGACAGAGTCTGCCATAGTGGGTGTAGTGCACGTCTCGCACTTCGAAGCCTGCGCGTTCGCGCGTCAACCCACCGGGACCCAGTGCCGACAGACGGCGCTTGTGCGTCAGCTCGGTCAACGGGTTCACCATGTCGAGGAACTGCGAGAGCTGATTGGTTCCAAAGAAGCTGTTGATGACCGAGGAAATCGTCCGTACATTGATCAAATCCTGCGGCGTCAGCGCATTCGAGTCGCGGAGATTCATCCGCTCCTTGATAGTCCTCGCCATACGCGACAGGGCCACACTGAATTGGTTGGCCAGCTGCTCACCTACTGTGCGCACCCGGCGATTGCCGAGATGATCGATGTCATCAGAGGCCGCACGGCCCGTGCGAAGCTTGAGCACGTGCTTCATGATAGCAACGATGTCATCTGGTGTCAGCACTGTGATTTCCGCGGGAACGTTCAGCTCGAGTTTGCTGTTCAGTCGGTAACGCCCAACAGCACCCAAGTCATAGCGCTTTTCATCGAAAAGCAGTCGATCGAGGAACTTGCGTGCCGTATCGATGTCAGGCGCATCACCGCTGCGCAGCTCGCGATAGATCACTTCGAGCGCGTGGTCCGGCGACGTCGACTTGTCCTTGTTGACCGTGTTGATCAGAATGTCATAGGAAACATCTTTCTTCTTGGCCTTGGAAAGGTCGATCGACTGCACTCCAGCTTCGTAGAGTTTACCGATCAATTCGTCCGTGAGTTCTGCACCAGCCGTTGCCACAACTTCACCGGTTGATGAGTTCACGGCGTCAGAGACCAGCCGGCGACCGACTTCCTTGTTCAATTCCTTGCGGTTGGTCGGCACCGTTTCCACGAAGCCGAACAAATCGAGGATGTCGCGATTGTTCTGATAGCCCATCGCCCGTAGCAGGGTCGTGGCAGGAAACTTCTTCCGGCGATCGACATAGACATTGAGGACGTCGTTGATGTCCGTGGAAATCTCGATCCACGACCCGCGAAACGGAATAATACGCGCCGAATAGATCTTCTTCCCGTTCGGGTGAGTATCTTCACCGAAGAAAACACCGGGACTGCGATGCAGCTGCGAAACGATGACGCGCTCAGCACCATTGATGATAAACGTGCCTGATGTCGTCATCAAGGGCAAATTGCCCAAGTAGACTTCGCTTTCAATCGTTTGATCGAAGCTTCCGACGTCGCTGGTTTCATCGCGTGACGACAGGCGAAGTTTAGCTTTCAGCGCGGCTTGAAAAGTGACACCGCGTTCACGACATTCATCTTCTTCGTACTTGGGCCGCTCCACCTGATAGTCGACGTACTCGAGAATGTGAGTTTCCCGATTGTCAATGATCGGGAAGATGTTGCGGAACACCGCCTCAAGCCCTACAGACCGGCGGCGGTTGGGCGGCACATCAGCCTGCAAGAAATCGCGAAATGACTTAAGCTGAACCTCCAACAGGTCCGGCATTTCATGGACTTCCGCGATTTTTGAGAAGTTGATGCGCTGGATGGTTTTCTGCGTTTCGCGCACGAAAAGCTCCCTTAGAATGACCGCAATGATTCGTTCGAAAACCCCGATAGCGGGGAATTTACATCAGAATTTGCCTGCACATAATAAACGCAAATTGCCAAGTCTGACTTCGGCGCATCTAACACAGCGCGGAAGGGACTCGGCAACCCGAGATAAGTACTCGGGGCGATGCGCGGCGTGCAATCGGCAATCGCCTTACTTAATCTCGACCTTTGCGCCTTGTTCCACGAGCTTGGCCTTGATCTTCTCAGCTTCATCCTTCGGCATGCCTTCCTTGACAGGCTTCGGCGCGCCGTCGACAAGGTCCTTCGCTTCCTTCAGACCCAAGCCGGTCAACTCACGGACAACCTTAATGACCTGAATCTTGTTGGCGCCAGCTTCCATAAGAATGACGTCGAACTCGGTCTTTTCTTCTACTGCGGCTGCCGGGGCGGCGCCCATCATCGGCATCGCGCCCATCATCATCGGCGCGGCGGCAGTGACGCCGAACTTGTCTTCCAGTGCCTTCTTGAGCTCAACAAGCTCAAGCACGGTCATTTTCTCGATGGCTTCAATAATCTGCTGCACGGTTAGTCTCCGTTATGGTTTGTTTTCAAATTCGATGAGAAATCAGCCCTGCTTCTTTTCCGCGATTTGGTCGATAACCGACACAAAATCGCGAAGCACGGCGTTGATCACATTGTAGAATCCCTGCACCGGGCCATAGATCGCTGCGATCAACCCGGAAAGCGCCTGCTCGCGGGTCGGCAGATCCTTGATAGCGGTAATCTGCGAGGCCGGCATAATCTTGCCGTCGAAGATAATACCCTTTAGTTTCAGCCGCTCGTGGGTGGAGGCGAACTTGTCCAAAATGCGCGCCGGGGAAGCGGGATCGTCATAGCCGATGGCGATGGCGGTCGGTCCGTCCAAGAGATTCAGGATGTCTTCGTAGCCTTTTTCCTTCAACACGATGCGCGCGAAGGTATTCTTGACGATCATGAAGTCAACTTTGTTCTGGAAGCACTCGCGGCGCAACTCAGTCATTTCCGCGACACTCAAACCCAGATTGTCCGTCAGATAAATACCTGACGCACGACCCACCCTGTCACTGAAGTCCGTGACGATGGCGACCTTTTCGGGCCGAATAACGCGATTCTGCAAGTCAGCTAATGCCATATTTCACTCCATCAATGCTTAGTGCAACCGGGCGCCTTCAACTTCCGCACGGGCGATCCGGATTCCCGGTCCCATGGTAGAAGTCAAGAACACGCTTTTTACATACTGCCCTTTAGCCGTCGCCGGCTTCGCACGCATGATGTTGCGGAAGAACTCTTCAATGTTCTCCTGCAGCGCCTGTGGTGAGAAACTCAAACGGCCCACGCCCAGATGCAAAATGCCGTACTTGTCCACGCGAAACTCGACCTTGCCGCCCTTTACGTCGCGCACGGCATTTCCGAGATTAGGCGTAACCGTTCCGGCTTTTGGATTCGGCATCAACCCTCGGGGCCCGAGGATCTTACCGAGTTTACCCAGATCAGCCATCACTTCCGGTGTTGCAACCAGCACGTCGAAATCCGTCCAACCACCCTTGATTCGTTCAAGGATGTCTTCGAATCCCGCGTAATCCGCTCCGGCTTCCTGGGCTTCGCTGATTTTCGTCTTTGTCACAGCCACCACACGAACAGTCTTTCCAGTGCCGTGCGGCAGCGTCACCGTACCACGAACCACTTGATCCGCCTTCTTGGGATCGACACCGAGCCGAACGGCGACTTCGACAGTTTCGTCGAACTTCACTTTGGCTGCGGTTTTGAGAGCCGCAATCGCGCTGGAGAGAGGCAGCTCCACACGACGATCCACGGTTTCTCTGTTGCGCTTGACGCGCTTTGAATATCGCAATTTCACTCCTTGGTGGTCAAAACGTGCGGTACTGCACTCCCACCGGTTCTTGTAGAGGAATTAATTTGTAACGTTGACACCCATGGAGCGGCATGTGCCTTCGACCATTCGCATGGCCATCTCCACGGTGTTGGCATTCAAATCCTTCATTTTAATTTCCGCGATTTCGCGAATGGCCGCCTGCGAAATCGTGCCGACCTTGTTGCGGTTCGGCTCGCCGGATCCCTTTTCCAGCTTGATGGCCTTCTTAATCAGGATGGCTGCCGGCGGAGTCTTGGTGATAAAACTAAAACTCTTGTCCTTATACACCGTAATAACGACAGGAATGATCATTCCCTTGTCTTTCTCGGTGCGGGCATTGAACTGCTTGCAGAAGTCCATGATATTGACCTGCTTCTGACCGAGCGCAGGACCAATCGGAGGAGCAGGCGTCGCCGCTCCAGCGGGAATTTGCAGGCGAATGAATCCGGTAATTTGCTTTGCCATAATTTATCTCGAATACTTATGTTTGTCGAAAGAGGCTGCTTTAAGGAACCACGCAGGGTGCTTTAGCTGGTCCCCAATTCCGTCGAAATCTGCAGGAAGTCCAATTCAATGGGTGTCGAGCGACCGAAGATCGAAACCATGACTTTGGCTTTGCGCTTGGGCATGTTGATTTCGCGCACGATGCCTGTGAAGTCTTTGAACGGTCCGTCAATGACTTTAATTGTATCGCCGACCCGAAACGGCAACTCAATCAGCTCGACTTCACCGGCCTTGTCCTGCAGTCCCAAGATGCGCTCGATTTCGTTACGCCGCAGCGGCACCGGCCGGTTCTTCGGTCCGACGAAATTGATGACCTGCGGAGTGTTGAGAACGAGATGCTCGGTGTTCTTGTTCAGAATCATCTCAACGAGCATATAGCCTGGATAGAAGGTGCGCGTCTTGGCTTTCTTCTTGCCTTCGCGCATCTCGATGACTTCTTCCTTCGGAATTAGGACTTGAGTAATCTGATCAGCGATTCCCAACCGCTTGGACTCTTCTTCCAAGAAGGACTTTATCTTTTCTTCCTGTCCGGTGAAAACGTGGATGACATACCACCCAAGTTCTCCTTCACGGATCGGTGCGTCGGTCGGATGATGCATCAAACTTAGGATAACCTATGATGAACGGTTGATTCCAACATAAAGCTCAGACGAACCCGGTCCGCCTAATAATCCGCTGGTGTAACTCAGCACGCCTCGATACATTCCGCGCAGCATTGGAAGAGGCTTGCGCGGTTCAGAGAGCAGGCAATGATAGAACGCATCAAACGCGACAGCACCAAGACTGCGAGGATCGAAACCCGCACGAATCAGCAGGTCAAGCATGACCGGGGGTTCGAAATGATAGAGGTGCCGTGGCGCATCCCAAGCCACCCAATCATCGCCGTACGCTTTTGCGTCAATGGACAGGGGATTGGGCACGGCCACCGCGATTTTACCGCGCGGAGAGAGCATCTTGCGGGCGATTTCGAGCGTCTCGCGGAGCTTGTGCACATGTTCCAGCACATGCCAGAACGTAATCAGTTTGTAAGGTCCCGCATGAGGAGGGACAGCGTCAATTCCGCCCGTCCAGATCCGCAGACTGTGCCTGTCTCGCGCATATTGAGCAGCGCTCGCGTTTGGCTCACATCCGTCTGCTTCAAATCCCCGCCGCTTGAGCTCGAGCATGAACTCACCGGTTGCACACCCGACATCCAGACATCGGTCCGCAGGCTTCAGCCCCTTGACGACTCGCGCAGCTTTGCGCTTGATCGAAAAAGGTCGGAAGCGGCGATAGAGCCTTGCCAAATCACCCTTCGGCGATTCCCCTGCCGAACCGAACGGATCATAACCCGGCGTTTCATAGAACGTTCCGATAGATTCCGCATCTGGGCGCGGATTCAGATAGACCACTTTGCACATCTGACACCGCACCAAATGATATGTGCGGTCACCGAGGACGCGGAACCTATCGCTGACGATTCGCTCGGGCCGGTAGTCCGGACTCGAACAAACAGGGCAGGCGATGGTTTCGAAATTCACGGGTTAGTTTACAGCAGCTGTTGCAGCCCTAAACTCAGCAATCGATCCACGATAAACACCGCAACGCCAAGCACCAGAGTCAGCCCAAGCACGATCCACGTACTTTCGATGACCTCGGGTCGCGGGGGCCACGACACCTTTGACATTTCGTTGCGGACGCCTACAAAGTAGTCCGTAATTTTCTTAAACATTTGATCGGTTCTTTAGAGGTCAATCCTCGGGTCTATGGCACGGCAGGAGGGATTCGAACCCCCAACAACCGGTTTTGGAGACCGGGACTCTACCGTTGAGCTACTGCCGTGTGCTTTGCCGCGTCAATGCATCAGCGGCAGCCTGAAAAGTGGAACAGAAGGCCGGGGTCAGACGACCCCGGCCCCTAATCAAAGCGAATCGATTACTCGATAATTTTCGTTACACGACCGGCGCCGACCGTACGACCGCCTTCGCGGATAGCGAAGCGCAGACCTTCGTCCATGGCGATGTCGGTAATCAGTTCTACGGTGATCGTCGTGTTATCACCGGGCATGATCATCTCAGTGCCTGCGCCGAGCTGAATTGCACCGGTCACGTCCGTCGTACGGAAGAAGAACTGCGGGCGATAGTTATTGAAGAACGGGGTATGACGGCCGCCTTCTTCCTTGGACAGCACATACACCTGAGCTTCAAACTTCTTGTGCGGCTTGATCGAACCGATCTTGCAGAGCACCATGCCGCGCTCGAGTTCGTCTTTTTCAACACCACGCAGCAACAGACCGGCATTGTCACCTGCGAAACCTTCATCGAGCAGTTTGCGGAACATTTCGACGCCCGTAACGACGGTCTTCTTGTGCTGTCCCATTCCGACGATTTCGATTTCCTCGCCGACCTTAATCTTGCCGCGCTCGATACGGCCGGTGCCGACAGTACCGCGACCGGTGATCGAGAACACGTCTTCGATCGGCATCAGGAACGGCTTATCGAGGTCACGCGTCGGTTCCGGAATGAAGGCATCGACGGCCTCCATAAGCTCGAAGATGCACTTGGTCTTCTCGGCATCATTGATGTTGGACAACGCGTCCAATGCGGAGCCTCGAATCACAGGCAGCGTATCGCCCGGGAACTCGTAAGAGCTCAGCAATTCGCGCACTTCGAGTTCAACGAGGTCGAGCAGTTCGGGATCGTCCACTTGGTCGCACTTGTTCAGGAACACGACCAGCGCGGGCACGTTCACCTGACGGGCGAGCAGCACGTGCTCACGCGTCTGCGGCATCGGGCCGTCGGCTGCGGACACCACGAGAATTGCACCGTCCATCTGAGCGGCACCGGTCACCATGTTCTTGATGTAGTCGGCGTGTCCCGGGCAGTCCACGTGCGCGTAGTGGCGCTTTTCAGTTTCATACTCCGTATGGTGGACGTTAATCGTCACACCGCGCTCTTTTTCTTCGGGCGCGTTGTCGATATCGTCGTAATTTTGGGCTTTCGCCAGACCGCGTTGTGCGAGCACCTGAGTGATGGCCGCGGTCAGAGTGGTCTTGCCGTGATCGACGTGACCAATGGTACCGATGTTAACATGCGGTTTTGTACGTTCAAATTTGGCCTTTGCCATTGCCGGACAACCTCCTTAGGGGTTCAGCACAATATAATTGATTGGATTCAGTAGATTCGAACAGACCACCCTCACAGGGGCAGGCCTTGGAGCTCGTGAGCGGGATTGAACCGCTGACCTCGTCCTTACCAAGGACGCGCTCTACCATCTGAGCTACACGAGCAGCGCGGTCAACCGTCGCAACCACAGACTTTGAGCGGGCGACGAGACTCGAACCCGCGACCCTCAGCTTGGAAGGCTGATGCTCTACCAACTGAGCTACGCCCGCATAAACGAACAAACAGAAATAGGCAAGTAGCCTCAAAAGGGTGCACCCCAGACGGGCGACCATTCATAAGGCCACTAAGAACAAAAGTTTACGGTTTCGAAAGTGGGGATACCGAGTGGTGGCAGATGGATTCGAACCACCGTAGGCGTACGCCAGCAGATTTACAGTCTGCCCCCTTTAGCCACTCGGGCATGCCACCAGGGAGAAGCCGGGATACTCAAAACACAGGTGGAGCTGGCGACAGGACTTGAACCCGCAACCGGTTGATTACAAATCAACTGCTCTACCAGTTGAGCTACGCCAGCAGTTAAGGTACCGCCAAAAACCCAAGACCCAAAGTTAAGAACTTGTCAATTGGCTGTCAAGAGCAACTTTCGGGATTTTGGCCTGAAATGGCGGTTTTTTTGGGGTTTTATGGGGATTCTGAGACCAAACGCCTCTCTTACTTCCTCCTCCAGACGGTCTTCCCTGCTCTATCCTCAATGACAATGCCGCGCTCATTAAGTTCATCCCGGACGCGATCGGCTTCGGCCCAGTTCTTGGCAAGCCGAGCCGAATTTCGGGCCTTAATCAGCTCCTCGATTTCGGCAGCATCAGGATCGGCAGTGCTCTGGTCGAGAGACAGGAAGCCCAGCACGGAATCGAAGCGGCGCATTGACTGAACAGCCAATTCACACTCTTCCTTCCCGATTTTGTGAATCTGGCAGAGTGTGTTTGCTTCGCGCACGAAGTTGAAAACGGCGGCAAGCGCCTCGGGATAGTTGAGATCATCATCCATAGCATCACGAAACTCCTGTTCGCGTTGCGCGATAATGTCGCGAAGCTCCCCCATCCCTCCCTTGCCTTCCGCGAACTCAAGATTCGTCGTGCAGGCTTCAAAGCGAGCAAGAGCTTGCTTAATACTCTCCAATCCACTCGCCTGAAAATTCGTGCGTTGCCTATAGTGGCCGGATAACAACCCGAAGCGGATTTCACTCGGTTTCCAACCTTTTTCAATCAGGTCCGTGACTGTGTAGTAGTTCCCCAGAGACTTTGACATCTTCTGCCCGTCCACCAGCAGATGCTCAGAGTGCACCCAATAACGTGCGAGCGGTTCATGCGTCACGCCCTCGGTTTGCGCAATCTCGTTCTGGTGATGCGGGAAGATCAAGTCCACACCGCCAAGATGGATATCAAAACTCTTACCGAGATACTTGAGCGACATGGCAGAGCATTCGAGATGCCAGCCCGGCCGCCCCTTGCCTAAAGACGTTTCCCAAGCGACGTCGCCGTCTTCGGGATCCCAGGCTTTCCAAAGGGCAAAGTCACGAACGTCTTCCTTCTCATACTCGTCGCTGGCGACACGCTCGCCGACGCGCAGGTCTTCCATATTCAATCGTGCAAGCTGTCCGTAGGACGGGAAAGAGTCGACTCTGAAATAGACAGATCCATCTACGGCATAGGCATGCCGGGCGGCCTGCAAATCTTCAACCATCCTCACCATCTCCTCGATATGATCCGTAGCTCGCGGATAGAGGTTGGCATCGAGAATTCCCAGGGTTCTACGGTCTTCATGGAACGACTTGATATAGCGATCCGTGTACTCACGAAGGGAGATACCTTCCTCATTGGCTCCCTTAATTGTCTTGTCGTCAATGTCCGTGAGATTCATAACCCACGTCACATCGTAACCCAAGTAAGCGAGATACCTACGGAGCAAGTCCGAGACGAGAAATGTGCGGAAGTTTCCGATATGCGCGCGGGCATACACGGTCGGGCCGCAAGTATACATTGTTGCTTTGCCGGCCTCACGGGGAACAAAAGGCTCAACCTTTCGGCTGAGCGTGTTATAGAGTTTCAATGGCATGTAAAGTCTTTTGCCGTCAGAATTGGGGTGACGTTCGAATGTAATAGATTAAACGCACGAGATATTGAATTCCGGAAAGCAGGATAAATCCTGAAGAGATCCAAACGAGTGTCATCGGGGAGAACCCGTCGAAAAGAGGCGGAACCCAATCGACGGTAAAACTGATCAGCGTCAAGGCGACCACAAACATCGTGATCTTTCCGACGTAATTGGGTGTCACAACCAACCCGCGACGCCGATAAACGTAATACGATCCGACAATAATGAATAGATCGCGACTCAGGATTAGAGCTAAGAATCCGACCGGCAGGGGATTCGCGCGAGACGGCAGTGCGAGAAACACCGCCAGAGAGCCAATCCAAAGCTTATCGGCGAGGGGATCGAGCACTCTCCCCCAATCGGTCTCCACGTGAAACCAGCGCGCAATCAACCCGTCCAGCATGTCGCTGATCAGCGCCGTTGCCATGATCACCAGCGCCCAGAAGTTTCCGTTGTCACGCGGCCCCTTTTGCAGAAAATGGAACAGCGGAATCAGCAGAAAGATTCTGGCGATGCTCATGAGATTCGGGACTGTCAAGAACTTTCTTGGCCGCGGTTTCGGTTCAAAGACAAACCGCGAGTTCTTTGTTCCCTGAGTTGCTGATTGAGATTCAGCCACGAATTACTCCATCGTCCGCAAAACTCGCTCAAGTTCTGCGCGTGCCCACTCTTTGTCCGGTTCAGCCAGTTCTGCGATCTGCGCAGGATCGCTGAGTTTCACAGGATATTGGCCGGAGAAACAGGCCGTGCAGTAATGGGAGGGCGTATCGCGTGTGGCTTCCAACACACCTTCAAGGGACAGATAGCGCAGCGAGTTAACGCCGAGATAGCCTTCGATTTCCTCGGGTGTCGCAAACGCGGCAATCAGTTCCCGTCTCGTTGGATAGTCCATGCCGTAAAAGCAGGGCCATCGCACAGGAGGAGAGGCGATGCGAACGTGCACTTCGCGGGCACCTGCACCCCAGATGGCCGCCACGATCTTCTTCAAGGTCGTCCCCCGCACGATGGAGTCATCCACGACAACCACCCTCCGCCCCTCCAGCACGCCGCGCACAGCGTTATACTTGATGCGCGAGTTATACGAGCGCATGAACTGCGAAGGATTAATGAATGTTCGTCCGATATAGTGATTGCGAATCAAACCGATTTCATATCGAATGCCGCTGCGGTGCGAGTAACCAAGCGCCGACGTATTGGACGAATCGGGAATCGAAATGACGATGTCGGCGTCGGCAGGATGTTCTTCAGCGAGAATCTTACCGAGCTTGCGGCGCACCTTGTCCACGGACGTGCCGTAGATGTGGCTGTCCGGTCGTGCGAAGTAGATTAGCTCGAAGACGCACATATTCAGATTGGATTCCGCGAAGCGATGCGACTCACAACCGCGCGCCGTGACCGAGATGATTTCTCCGGCCTCTACGTCCCGCTCGTAAGTCGCGCCAATCAGGTCGAAGGCGCAGGTTTCCGATGCGAAAACATAAGCGTCTCCTTTGCGCCCCATCGCCAGCGGACGGAATCCGTGCGGGTCGCGAGCGACGATTAGTCCATCCCGAGTTGTCAGGACGACGGAGAACGCGCCTTCCAACTGCCGGGCAGCTTCTGCCAGGCGTTCAACGATGGTTTCTCCCCGCGAACGGGCAATCAGGTGGACGAACAACTCGGAGTCTGAGGTCGTTTGAAAGATTGCACCGTCACCTTCGAGTCTCTTCCGCAACACCTTTTCATTCGTAATATTACCATTGTGCCCGACCGCCAAGGGTCCGTCTTTTGTATTGACTAAGAGCGGCTGCACGTTCGCGAGCGAGGAAGAGCCGGTTGTGGAGTAACGCACATGGCCGATCGCCCATGTCCCCTCCAACTGCTTGAACTGGCTCTGGTCGCGGAAGACGTCCGCCAAGAGTCCCATCCCTCTGGCGGAATAGAGCTGCTGGCCGTCGGAGGAGACAATTCCGGCAGATTCCTGTCCTCGGTGTTGCAGGGCATAAAGGCCTAAATAGGTCAGCTCGGCTGCGCGTGGATGGCCGTAAAGGGCCATAACTCCGCACTTATCGCGGGGCTTGTCCTCGAAGTAGTCAGGGTTGTGGGTCATAAGACCTGTAATATAACCTGCTTAGAATCGCTTGTCAACCATGCAGGCCGAATCCGCAAAATGTGCACGTGCCTTGAAACTCGTGCAGATGTTTTATATCTTAGAAAATTTGAACTAAGCGACCTCTGCCGGAACCCGGCGGAGCACATTTGGTCAATTTGGAGCAACTTACGTGAAGGTTTTAATAACAGGCGGTGCAGGCTTCCTCGGCCTGCACACGGCCCTTTGCTTTGCCGAGCATGGTTGGCAGCTGGTACTGACCGACATCGCGCCTTTCGAGACCCATGAGTATCCGGAAGGCACCGTGTTCATCCAGCATGATGTCCGGGACAAGGCAGGATTGGACAAGATCCTTGCTGAGCATAAGATTGACGCCATCGTGCATGGCGCGGCGGCTCTGCCTCTCTGGAAGCCCAAGGACATCTATGAGATCAACGTGGACGGTACGCGAAGGGTCTTGGAATCGGCAAAACAGGCCGGAATTGACAGAGTGGTATTTGTCTCGTCCACGGCGGTCTACGGAATTCCTGATCACCATCCGTTGTTTGAAACCGACCGTTTGCACGGCGTTGGACCTTACGGCGAGAGCAAGATTCAAGCAGAGAAGGTTTGCGAGGAATTCCGCTCGCCCGACTTGTGTGTCTGCATCATCCGGCCAAAGACGTTCATTGGAACTCACCGGCTTGGCGTCTTTCAAATCTTGTATGATTGGGTCGAGAGCGGCAAACGTATTCCGATGATCGGCAACGGCGCTAATCGTTATCAATTGCTCGAAGTAGACGACCTCGCCGAAGCGATCTATCTCGGGGCGACAATCGACGCCGACCGCGCGAATGACACGTTTAACGTGGGAGCGGAAGAGTTCAAGACCGTCCGCGAAGACATGGGTGCGATGTGCGACTTTGCGGGCAACGGCGCGCGTCCGTGGGGCACCCCTGCAGGTCCGGTCAAGCTCGCGCTCCGACTCTTTGAAGCACTGGGTCTCTCTCCGCTGTACAAATGGGTGTATGGAACGGCCGATCAGGATAGCTTTGTTTCGATCGAGAAGGCAAAGAGTAAACTTGGGTGGAAGCCGCGCTATTCGAACGCACAAGCACTGATTCGCAGTTACCAATGGTATCTTGACAACAAGCACACGATTCCACAGGGTTCAGGAATTACTCACCGGATTGCCTGGAATCAAGGTATCTTGAAATTCTTCAAGAGATTCATGTAGAATGCCGCAGACAGCTCGACGATGCTTGGCGCAACATTCACGATTCGACAGGAGGGCAAACAATTGAAAAAACAGGGGACAAGTATCACACTCGCCTTCTTGCTGTTTTGGAGCTGTTCGGCGGCGTTTGCCACACCTTTCTGGTCTGACGAGCAGCTTGATTCGGCTCGTACGGTAAATCTGTCGGAGTTTGAACCACGTGGCAACGAAACTGGAGTTCGCGGAACATCCAGATCACTCGACGAGATTGCCTATTTTGTGAAGTATCGTCAGCTATGCGACTTCCTCGTGGGTCTGCAAGTCACTACTCCCGGAGCAAACCTCGGAGGGATGCGGGAGGGCGAGATTGGCAGTGACTACAGTATCATTCAAACGGACAATACCCAAGAAGCGATTCGCGTATGGTCACAGTATGCCATTTGGACCGGCGACACTGCTCGTTACGCACAGAACATTCGCAATGCGTGGACCTACTGTACGGTATGGCCGGCTTGGCGCGAAGAAGGCGGCGGCTACTACGCGATGCACAATTGCGGGTGGGGGTTTGAAGCGGCCTACAAATACCGAGAGGCATACAACGATACGACGTGGAATTGGTACGCGGACAGCTGCGCGCTGTGGGTAGTCGCCAATCCCCTGTGGTTGAACGGCACGCTGAATTATGCCGCACAGGGTCTGGGCATTGGTGGATTGTATCCGCATGCAATCTACCGTGGGCGAAATGACTGGCGCGATCATGCGCTCGCGCGCGCAAGACTGATACGCGGCTGGTTTGAGGCTCAGCCCTCGCGGTTGAACAACGCCACAGAGTGGGCACTCTGCGGCGGCACGGCGCTTTGGGGAGTCTGTAATTCGCTGTGGATAGCCTATCCGGACAGCGGGACCATGTGGATTAACCAATACGGCACGCAGCTCGAGACATGGGAAACTCCCTCCAATTGGTACAACGCCTATAATACGTGGTATTCCAATGCCACGTTCCGTTGCTGGGAGATCACAGGCGATTCACTTTACTGGAATCGAGGGGTCTTCTATGCAGACTCGCTCCTCGCGTTTGACGTGGACGATGACGGCGGCATTCCCCCTGGAACCTGCTGCATCAGCAATGGCAACGACCACTCATGGGTGAGCGCATATATGGGCTGGATGGGACTCGAACGGATCATTTCCTCAGGACCTATAACACTTGCTCAAGCGAGCGGAGTCGTGGGGCCAGACACAACCCTCCCCTTACTCGAGTCGGATACAACGACCCTCTACGTTAGACTTTCAAATCTTGGCACTGACACGGTGCATGCTCGGCTCACTGCAAATGACAACGGGGCATTCGTTTCGCACGTGGCGGGACTGATGCTGCTGCCGGGTGAGATCAGAACTGAAGAGCTTCCCGTTCCTTGGATACTGCCTCGTGTCGACGAATTGACTGGTCAACTTGCAGTTACACTTCACCTGCGGTACTGGAACAACGGGACGCTGCCGGACACGCTGGAGCACATACACCTCGCGACATTCGATTTGCGCCGCCGCACGAGTGTCTTCGGGACGATCGGAGGAGTATTCGATCCAAGCGGTACGCCGTGTCACATCGACTTTTATGCCGCGGAATATCCCGATTCAGTCTGGACTTCGGTAACTGTACAGGCGGGCATGCCTTACTCCAATGGCGCGCGTCCGCTGCTTGAAGGAAATAACCGCATGGTCGTGACGGCGCCTCCCCGCTACATGCTGGAAGAGCGCAACTTCGTGACTCTGCCCGGCAACACGGATCCGTTCGACATCTGGCTTACGCCGAGCGAGGTCGTTCTGGTGGACGACGATCTTGGAGCGAGCTACGAGACATACCTGCAGTCTTCGCTTAACGAACTCCAAATGCGGACACGAACCGTAGAGAGACTGGACGATTCCGCACTTGACCTGTCGAATGTTGAAGTGCTCGTCTGGATGACAGGCAATGATGCGACGACAACGCTCACCAATGCAGATCACGACTTATTGTCCGACTTCATGCAAAGCGGTGGCGGCTTGCTGCTCACCGGACAAAACATAAGCGATGATCCGACTAACACCGAATTTCTCGAGGATGTGCTGCTCTGCCAGCAAAATCGGGATGACACGAATCGTTTGCGCGCCTACGGAATCGGCGGCTACCCTCCAGTGGAAGGTCAGTTTCTACTCTTGCTCGGGTCGCAAGGCGCCGGAAACCAAACCAGCCCTTCTTCATTGCTTCCATTAGACGGTGCCACCGCCATTTTCATCAACGATACACTTGACGAGGAGATTTGCGGGATCTTCGGGAATCACGGCGCAGGGAAATTCATATTCTTGTCATTTGGACTCGAGGCTGCATCCGGTCAGGCAGGTTCGACAACCCGCGCGCAGTTTCTCGATGCAGCTATTAACTCGTTGAGGCTCGGTTCCGGCAAACAAAGTCCTCAGATTCCCTCAGGCTATCAGTTGCTTTCTGCCTACCCCAATCCGTTTAACAGCAGCGTGCAAATCGAGTGGACTGCCCCGCTTCACGGCGAACCGCTGAGCATTGAGATATATGACGTACTTGGCAGGCAGGTAAGTGTATTATTCCACGGCGCCGTCGGAGCCGGACTGCAACGCACCACGTGGGACGGGGCAAATGCGGTCGGTGCACAAGTCACCAGCGGTACTTACTTCGTGCGATTGTCCGCACCAAATGTCTCTCAGAGTCGCACCATTCGACTGATTCGTTAAAGCGTGTTTGCCCTCTTCAAGTTCCGCCGCGAGAATCCCGGACAGGTTTGGGCTTGGGCAACCTACGATTTCGGAAACTCGGCATTTGCCACGACGATTCTCGCCGTAATTTTCAACAAGTATTACGCAGGCGTCATTGCCGGCGGAGCGGATGGCATCGAGTTGTTCGGCACACGCGTACCGGGAACAACCGTGTTCAGCTTCTTTGTTTCCGCAAGCATGATCTTGATCGCGCTGCTGGTGCCGATACTTTCGGCGTTGTCTGACCTAGGTCAACTGAAACGGCGCATGTTGTTGTTACATGTTGGAATTGGAGCAACGGCGACGGCGATGTTAGCGACGATCGGAGAAGGCGGTTGGCTGATAGGGGGAGTCTGGTTTGTTATTGCACAGTTTGGTTTTGCCGGCGGCAATATCTTTTACAATGCAATGTTGTTAGATATCGCCGACCCCCATGACTACGCCAGAGTCTCCGCTATCGGTTGGGCTTGGGGATACCTTGGTGGTGGGCTTCTGCTTGCGCTGAATCTCGTCATGCTTCAGTATCCCCACTTGCTCGGTGCTGAGCCGGGGACTTTCACAGTTCAGGACTGTTTCTTGAGCGCTGCTGTATGGTGGGGACTCTTCACCATTCCTTTGGCACTGAGCTATAGAACTCAAGCGTTAGCAATCAGGCCTCGTATCGGTGCCGCTATTCGCTCTCTGAAGAGCAGTCTGATGAGCTTGAAACGCCTGCCGACATTCACCCGCTTCTTCATCGCATATTTGCTCTACAATGACGGAGTGGAGACCGTCATCATCATGGCTTCGATCTTCGGCGATCAGGAATTGCGGATGTCCACGGGTGACTTGGTTCTCTTTTTCTTGATGGTGCAGGGGGTGGCGTTCATTGGATCGCTCATTTTCGGTGTGATAGCCGAACGGTTTGACAATCGCCGCGCAGTACTTCTTGGTGTGGGAGTCTGGTGTGTCATCTCGCTTTGGGGCTGGCAACTGGGGTGGCTTGGCGATGCGCACACGGAGTATTGGTTTCTCGGCATTCTCGCCGGACTTGTGATGGGGGGCACGCAAGCTGCATCGCGATCCCTGCAAGCCGTGTTGATTCCACCGCAGCAATCTGCAGAGTTCTTCAGCTTCTTTGCTATCTCCGGGAAGTTCGCCAGCGCGGTCGGCCCAGCGATATTCGGCTTAGCAGTTTGGGCAACGGGAAGCCTACGTCTGGGAATGCTATCGCTATTACTCTTCTTTTTGGCAGGAGCGTGGCTCTTGTGGAACGTGTCGGAGTCAAGAGGGCGCAGGGAAGCATTGGAGTTCGCAATCGACAATCGGGACTGACATGTCCTTGAAATTCACGGCATAGGAGGCTGCATGCACTTTGTTCATGTGTTGTTGGGTTCGCTGTTGATTCTCGGCACTTCTGCACGGGCGAGTGACATGCCCGAGTTGGCCACTCTGCTTGCCCTATTCAGTGCAAATGCCGCCGAAGATGGCAGAATTCGCTTGAACTGGACACTCGACCAGCAATCACCCGCCATTGTGAAGTTTCGCATATATCGCGGCTACGAGGAGTATGGCAGTTTCTCTGTGCTGGCCGAGATCCCGTTTCATGCGGAGAACGGAAAGGCTGATTACCTTTATCAGGACACTTCCGCCATACCGGGTGTTACGTATTACTACAAACTCGCCGCTCAGGGGCAGCTAAACGAGTCAATTTTCCCAGTCGTCATATCCGCGGCCGTACCGCTCGGTGCAAGCCTCGGTGGGCAGTTTGAAGAGGCGCCGGTTCTGCTGTTGCCCGGAAGCACGATGCTTGTGTACGTGCGCAAGGGCGGAAGACTATTCATCGAGCGCACTGCTCCGGAACGCAAGCTTCTCTTGGAAGGTGAGTTGTCGGCTGGAGTCTATCAGATTGACTCCTCCACGGTCAACCAGACTATTACTCTCAAACTGGGAGAAAGTTTCTCGCAAACAGTGAATTGGCCAATTCGATAACGGTCGTCTCAGACAAGAAGAGGAGTCACCTAGATGACTCCTCTTCACTTACTGAATTTGCGCCTATTCGACGGGCGGGGGCCAATCGTTCGCCTCGGCCAGACAGCGCAGAATCTCCCTCTTGATATAAGGCGACGCGCCCACGATGTTTCCGCTCTGAAGGAACCCGGGACCCCCTCGAAAGTCGCAACACTCGCCACCTGCTTCTTTGACAATCAGTGCTCCTGCTGCGATATCCCAGGGACTCAAACGGTGCTCCCAAAAGCCATCGAAAATCCCTTGCGCAGTCCAACAAAGGTCCAGCGCCGCAGATCCCGCACGTCTCAAGGCTCGACACTTTGGAAAAATCAACGCGAACTCGCGAAGAAGTCGGGGAAGCTCTTCATGATAACGCCGGGGGAATCCGGTGGCAATCATCGCATCACTCAGGCGTTCTTTGTCGGCAACTCGCAGTTTCCTATTGCCAAGATAGCTTCCCTTGCCGCGCGCAGCCCAAAAGACCTCTCCGGAAACGGGATTCAGTACAACTCCGCATAGAAGTTCGGCTGGCGCCGATTCTTGAAGCTCTGCCAGT
This sequence comes from bacterium, assembly GCA_023382385.1. Classification (NCBI taxonomy): domain Bacteria; species bacterium. The sequence goes on from JAHDVH010000001.1 coordinate 579,422, forward strand.
CCCAAACTCACAGCAAATATCGGAAACTTCTGAACGAAATTCGTCGTTCCATCGAGCGGATCAAGATACCAGACAAGCCCCTTCCCTCTTCGCTCGGTGCCCTCTTCACAGACGATTCCGGCTTCCGGCATTCTATTCGACAAGAACTCCGATATGATGCGCTCAGACTCAAGGTCGGCGCTCGTGACCAGATCTCCTGCAGACTTTTCACGTATATCGCTTCGGTTCAGCTTCTTCCAATAATCGAGCAGAACTTCCGCGCCTAACTGACAGGCCTCCAAAGCAAGCAACGCGCACGTATCAGTATCTTTCGATAACTCGTGCGCGTCGCGAAATTCGGTCTTATAGTCTAACACGGCCCGTATCCTTCTGCAATTTATCAGTTGTCAGAGGATACAACTTCTTCCGCACAATTTCAAGCGATTGGTTTGCGCGGGAGTTTTAAATCGACATGAACGTGCCCGCGCTCCTGCTCAATCTCGTACTGAACGCCCTGCTCGCCAAGAATTGCGAGGTAGAGCCTAAGGGCATCCGTTTCGAGCGGCTCATCCTCGGTCTCAAAAACCCGAACGTCGAGTGCAATGTTTCCCCAATTCGAGTCAAACTCAGTCTTCACTGACAAGTCAACCAGCCCTCGGGTAAAGTCGTGGGCAGCGAGCGCCTGCATCACGAACTCGTCGATAACGGCAGTCACTCGCTTGTAGGTCGCGAAGACGGTGAAAGGCTCGGTCGACAGTTCGAATCTCTTCCGGACCTTATGCTTGTAAGTTAGGTTTGCATCCAGGAACTGAAGCTCATTTGAGATCAGCTCGTACAGCGACAGCGGGGCAGGAGTCTCCTGAGATCCTCTGTGAAACCGACGAATAATGATCTGAAGAAGCTCAGTCAGCTGTCGCGCGTTACGGGACATAATATCGAGATTGCTGCAATTCTTCGCGTGCTGCTTAAGCAAAGCGTCCGCCTGCGTCGGTGAAACACGTTCGAGTTCGTGAATCAGCCGTTCTTGTTCTGCGATACGCATCTCCAGTAGTTGCGTCGCGCCAATCACACCGGAGAGCGGTGTAGCAAGGTTGTGCACGATTCCCGGCAGCAGGCTTCCCAGAAATTCGAGCTCAAGTTTCTGCAATTCCGAAGTCGTGGCGGATGACGTTTTCAAGTTCCGTGCATCGGCGCCGTGAGTTTCCTGATGTGTGTCTGTAACTTGCAATGGCAAATCCTGTAGGTGTGGCTGTTCAGACCGTCGAAATACGATTCCGTACCTGCGCATCTGCTCGTTCTTCAGCAAAATCGATTCCCAAGCGTTACTGAACCCGCACAAGAATGCAGGGAACCCAGACCGTTGCTGTTCTAACACTTGTTTTGTTGCACGGTGCTTTCGACTATAGGCATCGTGGATACTTTGCTTCGCATTTCATGCACCTCGCGCAAGTCTTGCCTGTGAGTCTGCTGCCCAAGCTGCGGAAGATTTTTCTTTCAAGCGCATTCCTAGCCCCCTGTGGATTTTGAACTCGTTTGCTTGAACCATGCCTCGTTTATTTGAACCACGCCGTGATGTCGTCGCAACTTTTTCCGAGCAGACTGCACTGTTCATATCGTTGCTCCGCTGGACAATCCTTGCGCTGGCAGTCGGCATACTCGTGGGCTGCTCAACGTATGGCTTTGTAACGCTGCTTGAAGAAGCATCGGCAGCGGCCGGCAAATTCCCATTCCTCGTCTTTTTGTTGCCATTATCCATCGCCCTGGTTGCAGGATTCGTCAAATGGTTTGCGCCCGATGCAGAAGGTCACGGAACAGACAGGATTATTGATGCCGTTCACAACGCAAGCGGCAGAATCCGTTTGCGCGTGGTTCCTGTAAAGGTCGCGGCGACGGTTATGACGATAGCGGCGGGCGGAAGTGCCGGCAAGGAAGGCCCTGCGGCTCAGATTGGAGCGGCCATCGCTTCGGCTTTCGCTGGAGTGATGCGGCTAAGCGATCGGGACCGGAAGAAGATCGTCGTATGTGGAATCTCTGCAGGTTTCGCCGCAGTATTCGGAACACCCGTAGCCGGCGCGTTGTTCGGGATTGAAGTTCTGTTTCTCGGACACTTGCTATACGATGTTCTTGTCCCGTCATTTGTCGCGGGCATTACGGCCTATCAGGTCGCCACGTGGCTGGGTCTTCAATACTGGTCGCATACAGTGGTGGACGTTCCCCCGATTGAGGGAAGTTTCATCATTCAGCTCGTGCTGACAGGGGTGGTGTTTGGCGTCGTGACAGTGCTCTTCATAGAGGCTGTTCGCACGATGCGAAAGCTCTTCACTGCTGTGTGGCCCAACATCTACGCTCGAGGCCTGATGGGCGGAGTGATCCTCATAGGGCTTTCATATCTCTTCGGTGTCGAAGTTCTTGGACTCGGCACACAGCACATTGAGCTTGTCTTTGAAGGCGAACAGATCTCGCCCATGTTGTGGCTCGGAAAGATCCTTGCGACGGCAACGACTCTCGAAGCCGGCGGATCGGGCGGCATGGTGACGCCGATCTTCTTTATTGGTGCGACTTTTGGCAGCTTCTGGGCAACAGTCATCGGGGCAAATCCGGTAACGATGGCCGCGCTTGGTACGACATCGATACTCGCGGGCGCAGCCAATACGCCCATTGCCGCTTCAATGCTTGCCATTGAAATGTTCGGAGCCGAGATTGGTCCTTACGCCGCCGGTTGCGCAATGGTTTCGTTCATCATGACGGGGCATCGCAGCATCTATCCGAGCCAGATACTCTCGATTTCCAAGAGCGACTCACTCGAGGCTGGGTTAAATTTGCCGCTGGATGCCTCGCAGTCCGCACGGCTCAATCTGGAAGGGCATGAAGACCTTGCGCGAGTGTACTCTTTCCCCATGCGAATCTGGCGATTTCTTGTCAGCGGAGTTTGGATCGGTCGGAGCAAGTAGTCCTCGAAAAGAAAAACGAAAGGCCGCTCTTCAAAAGCGGCCTTCTCGATTGAACTGCTCACAAGGATCAATTCATTTGCACATCAAACTCTTGCCTGCCTGCTAAAACGTCAGCAGCCTGCCCCCAAGAGCGAATCCGCAGATCTCTTGTGAGAAGGATAACCTGACGCTTTTGCGCGATCTTCTCGATCACTCGATGTGCAACGGTCAGTAAGTAGTCATCCAGTTGGGAAAACACATCATCCCAGATAATCGGTGTAGTCTCTTCCGGCTCGCTGCACGATAAGAGGCCCGAATTCAGGCAAAGCGCGGCAAGTTCGGCAACACCGCGCGGTAACGATTGCAGGGGTCGCCGCTGCCCATCTTCAAGGATTGCCACCCACTCGCTTTCGTTTAGTTCTACTGCCGCCACCTTTTCCCCCATGTGCTCAAACACCACTTCCCGAAGCCGTGTCAAAACGTTTGCCTCGGCCAATTCGGCGATCTCAGCGGACTCCGCACGAAGAGCATCACACATATTCGCGGCCGCGGAAATGCTGCGTTCAAGCTCGGAAATCTTTGCCAGTTGTCGTGTAACAGCCTCCTGAAGCTCAGATTCAATTGGAAGAGTGATAAGAGAATCTCGCAGACTTTGCAGATCCAGCGCTGCGATGTCTGCTTCACGTCGATCACGCGTTACTTGATCGGCGCGGATCTGTTCGCGGACGCGTTCAAGCTGGGCACGATACTTCGCGAGTCCTTCCCTGCCGCTTCCAGAAGTCGCGAACAAAGGATCGATATCTCGTAATTGACCCATCAGTTGTTCAAGTTCGGCTTCCACCAGCTCTGTTCGGGCGGCGAGTTCCTGCGGTGCATGGGCAGTACTTAACTGGGATTTCACCTCCCGAATTTCGCTCAGCAGACCTTCCCTTTCGCCAAGTACCGCAAGGATAGTCTGTGCCCCGCGCTGCGAGAGGACTCCGTTTGTCATCTGATCTAGCTCGCCCAGCCGCGAAGCCAATGAGTCGCGTAACCGTGCATCCTCTTCGAATCCGCTAAGTGCACGCAGTTTGGCTTCAAATTCATTCTTTTCACTTGTGAGCCGTGTTCGGCGTACCGACTCGTTCTGGGTGATCTCCGCGAGATCGCGCTCGATCAAGCGGGTTTGTTCATGCAAATTATGCAAGGCGGATTCTATCTGTTGCATTCTTCCCGCTGCACCCGTCGGCGCTTCAAACTCGCGGAGCGCAAGTTCAGCCCGCTCAATCTGCGAGTTCAGGTCGCGAAACTCAGAGACTCGTCTACGTATCTCTTCTGTTTCCAATTTGCGCAGCAGCTTGGGAACGTTGTTCTCTCGCTCAACTGTAGCACTCGCATGGGACCATTGTTGCTCGAGCGCATTCGCCCGATCCCGCAACGCGACATATTCTTCCCAAGTTCTTTTGGCGGATTCGGGCGACAAAAGCTTATCCAGCGGCGCGATGGCACGCTCGGACTCCACTCTTTCTTGCAAAGCGCTCTGAAGCGCCTTTTGAAGACTTTCGACTTGCTGTACAGCACCTTCATGACCTGCCCTATTCGCGGGCAATATCAATTGTGCGACGCCGTAACCCACCCCGCCGCCCAGGACAGCTCCGAAGAAACCAACATCTGCTCCAAGCATCAGTCCGGCCGGAAGGCCCGCCCCGAGGGATCCTGCCGTCGTCAAAGCAAACGTCATCCCTGTCTTAAGCGGTCTGTTCTCCTCGTTCACCAGACTTTCACGCTGCTTAAGCAGCTCTGATTCAATCGCGGTCACTTGCGCACGTGCGCGAAACAACTGATCCACGCGGTCCGGCGTATCTTTAGGCAATGCTCCAAAGTCCTTGAACTCTCGTTCAAGCTTGGTTCGAATCTCCTGGAGTTCCGAAACAAGTTCTTCACTGGCTGCGGGTGAGCCGAGCGACTCTGTGTCGCGATTCTCGAGATAGGCATCCAGCTCACGCCACTCATCGGGTCGTAGCAAAGTCATCTCTTTGAACTTCTCTTGCCGCGTGCGAAGAAGACCCTCGTGTCGGCGCAGCAAGTCTATGCGCTGACGGGAGAGATCCTTAAGTTCCTCTTCCGCCCGCCCGATCTCATTCTTGTTCTGCTCGATGCGCATGCCGAGTTCAATTTGCTCGTCTGTCACGGGATTCTCCAACTGAAGAGAAAGCTCGGTCAGACTGTTTTCGAGACTACGTCTTTCGGTTTCGCTTAGGGAGATTCGATTGCATACAGCTTGATGTTGAGTCGACACGTTCAGGTACTCTTCGGCAAGCGCATGCGCATCGTCAGGAAGTCCGCGAGTGAGTTCTTGCAAGCTTTCGAGTCGTTCCTGCAGGACAGCGTAACGCTCGCGCGAGTTCTCAACTGTCCGCCACGAGCTTCGCAGCTCCTCTGCCCAGTTCTCCAGACGGACGACTCGCTCAGCTAACTCGATCTTTGCACCTAACTCTACCTCTTCAGCTTGGGCGACATTTAGCCTCAAGTCGTATTCAGAGATTTCCGCCATGAAATCGTTGGCTGATTGCTCTGCCTGTTCAAGTCTTGCGCGTTGTGTGCGCACACCCTGCAATTCTAATTCAAGCGCCGCCAATTCAGTTCGCGCCTGAGTCAGCAGCCCTTCAGCGCTTGCATTTCCGAGCAATGCGTCCAGACGTCTTTCCCAGGCCATTAGCTCCCGAAGAATCGGCCTCTGCTGCATCACCTTCGCCCACGCGATACTTGACCGATCGGGCAAGACCCACGCACCATTGACGATCACGTGCGGCAGCTTGAGAGCCGGCGAGTTTTCTGGAAGGAGAATTGCCTCGATAGGTGGCCTTTGCTCATTTTCCTCGTCCGTTTGAGGTGACCGATGAACAAGTTCGCCGCTATGAATGTCGAGAGTCCATTCCCGTCTCTTGGGTCCCGACTGGCCTACAATGGTTACGCTCGCCAGTCCAGCCTCCGAGAGACCTTGTCTAAGAGCGGAAGTCGTTGTCGGGAAGAAAGCCGCGCAAATCGCTGAGCATAAAAGGGACTTTCCACTCCCGTTTCCGCCCGCAACGATGTTGGTCGCCGGACTGCCGAACCTCCACGTTACCTGTTCTGCACCAAGCAGCGATATCCTGCCTGAAAGCTGAACATAATGCAACAGAAAGCTATTCGGACTTGAGTGTGTGGAAAAGACGTGCACCGCGGACAATTCGGACCTCAATGTGGACAAATCATATTTACTATAGCAACAAATATACGGTCACTGCCTCGCAAAGACAAGCATAAAGCTGAACTTGCCTTTTCAAGTCGTCGGTCCAGTTTCATCGGAAACAGAACTTCATAACTGTTTTTACGTAATTTGCCGATCAGCGCGATGACTCGACGGTTCACCACTTGTTCTTTTTGTCAGTTCATGCCTCAGGTCGCGGTCTATAGCCACTTACCGGAAAAATCATTAGGTTAGACTTGGGTTCCAGTTCATAAATTTACGTGACCCACATGCGACTCGGACTACTCCTCTCCTTGATGGCAGGGATCCTCTGCTCAGTCTCAGCTCTCCAGGCTGATGATTACGTTCGCCTGAAAGACGGGCGGATCATAAAAGGTGCTGTGCTCAGGCAGGACACGCTCGCCGTCTATCTTTCACCGTGGGACCAGCGGCATCTAAGACAACCAGATTTGCAGGTTTTCGGGCGCGACGAGGTCGAATCTATCTGGCTTGGATCCCCACCAAAGACTGTCGCAGCTCGGACATATCACTTGCGGCCGGGCCTCATCGAAATCGGCGGCGGGCTGAGCTTTCAAACATGGTCCGCAAGTGTGCATGAGCGCCGCTTCCTGACACAATTCTCTCTGCAGGGCGGCTATTCAGTTACAAAACTTCTTGGCACCGAGGTCATTGCCGACTTCACGTTACCATGGGGTAAGAAGTCAGACATGCAATATGACTCTCTCAGATTCGGCTATCAAGTCGCGTTGCACGTCGTCGGCATGCTCGATTTAGGCAAACCGTGGGTCCCCTTTGCCTATGCAGGCGGCGGGAGCGCGCTGGAAGTGCCACGCGGAGGACTCGTGCTGACGACTTCAGACGATGTTCGCAGTTTGCTGGATGTCGGGATCGGCGTAAAGGCCGGCTTCAACGGAATTGCTCTGCGCACGGAACTCCGTCACGCTTATTACACTTGGACACCTGACCGGTCCGACGCTGAAGGTATCCGCCTCCCGAGTCAGAACGCTGACGCCACTACATTTAAAGTTTCCCTTTTCACCTACTTCTAAGCACGTGTCACTATGTTCTCGCACAAGTCGTTATTGTTAGCCGTCGTATTACTACTGACAGGCTCAACACTTCACGCCGAATACATCGCCGCAAAGTTAGCCACGTCTTTTGTGAACAGTACGTCTGTCACCGACGGAGTGTTTTCCGGTTGGCAAGTCATGCGCAGTTCGGAAGATGCATCTACCGTTCTGCTGTGGGGCCAGCCGGTGTCGCTGGGACGTCGATCTCCGGAAGAAGTCGCAATCGTGGTACAACGCGAGTTAAGTCTTGATTCGGAGTTTGAATTGTTGGCGAACAACCCGGCTCCTGCGCGCACTTATCTCGTCTACCGGCAGATTGTTCAAGGACACCCTGTGCTGTCTGGCCGATTGGACATCGTACTGAACCGGCAGGGAGAAGTTTCGCGTGTTCGCATCAGCGACTTTTCGGAGTGGCACGTTGCAGCGACTCACAAGCTCTCGCAATTTGTTGCCGGCGACTACCTTGCAGCAATCCTTGAACCCGCAAACTGGCAAGTCGAGAACGACGCAACCTTTGCCTGTTGGTATCCCGACCTTGCAACGCGTAGTCTTCGGCCGGCTTATTGGCTTAAACTTGCAGGTCCACTTTCCCATCAACGTCATGCGGGAATTGTGGATGCGAGTAACGGTGAAATCATTCTCGAATGGAGCGGCATCGCGCACGACGTCTTCAACTTGAGCATGGAGTTGCCTTATTGGCAGCCTTACGATCATAGCCCGGTTGCCTTTGGCCCTTGCGCATTTCAGAACGTGAGCATCAATGATGCGTCCTATGTGACATCGCTGTCGGGCACGGTCAATACGGAAGCCGGTTCGCACGCGGACGTGATCAACAGCCTTACCGGAACGTATGTCTGGGTTACCAACGACGACACGGGCGAGGAGTCGCTACGCGCAGGTCAGTGGAATGCTCCGTTCGGCCCTGTGATTTGGAATTGGACTACGGATGACGCTACGCGCCCTGAACTGAATCTGTACTATCACACAGAGTTCGTTCACGATTGGTATAAGGTTCTCGATCCTGCTTACAATGCACTGGATTATCCGATGCCTGCGGTCGCCAATTATGGCAGCTCCTACGACAACGCCTTCTGGAACGGCTATGGCACGTATTATGGTTCAGGCAGCACGTATGGCAATTTTGCCATGTTTTCCGACGTCATTTATCACGAGTACAATCATGGCGTCACTGACGGCGTCTATCCGGAAGGGATGCTGCCCTACACAGGACAATCCGGAGCGATGAACGAAGCATGGTCGGACTACTTCGCCTGCACGATCAACAACGATCCGCTGATGGGTGAATGGCTGACGGGAAATCCCAATAGTTCGCTGCGCAATCTCGAGAGCACGATTCGCTTTCCGCAGAATTGGGTGGGGCAGGTGCACACGGACAGTCCGTTCATTTCCGCGCCGCTTTGGCGGCTGCGCAATTGGCTTGGTGCTGGCTACACAGATTCGCTCGGACACTTCGCACGGTACGCGCTCTCGGAGACATTTTTTGACTATCTCGTCGCCGTACTCGAGGCCGACGATCTCGACGGAAATTTGACAAACGGCACACCTCATGACGCGGAGATCTACGAGGCATTCGGCCGTAGCGGAATCGGCCCCGGAACTGCGCCGCATTTTCAGATTCAGAGCATCGTCTTTGACGACGGCCAAAGCGGAAATGGACTGCTTGAAGCGGGCGAGACCGCAGCCTTGACGTTCACTCTGTTCAATGACGTCGACCTGTTTCCTCCTGCGGCCGCCAATGTCCAATTGAACGCGTCGGTAAGTGATCCTCTGCTTAGCCTGAGCAACGCGACGTTCAACCTCGGCACGCTCGGACCACGGGACAGTATGACGATTGGCCCCGTTCAAGTGTCAGTAGCAGGGAACTCACACGATCATTGGGGAGTCATACACCTCACAATTTCCGCAGATCAACTTGAGTTTCCCTTTGAGACAACACTCGAATTCACGATTGGCATACCAAAGCTTCATGTCGTGACCAGAGACATGTCATCGGATGTTGACAAGTATGTAACCGGCACCTTGCGCGAGATGGACAGGATCTACCAGCACAAACGCGTGGCACCGGGTTCGACTCTTGATCTCAGTTTGCTTCCTGATACAGGTATGGTCATCTGGTTATCCGGCAATCTCGTGAACTCGGGATTAACCGCTGAAGACCAAACAGTGCTTGAAAACTTCGTTACCGGTGGTGGACGACTGGTCATGTCCGGCAAACGCATTCTTGGTGGTCTTGAGGGTTCAGATTTTGCTCGAGAGTTTCTAGGAGTGGACGACAACGGAGTTTCCCGAATCCGTATGACGACGACTATGGCATCTCCGTTCCCGCCGGACGAGTCGTATCTCCTGACCGGTTCAGGCGGAGCGGCGAATCAGGACAGCATGACCATTCTGGAATTGGTGGGAGAAGCGGATGCCGTGCTGCGTTACGGCCCCGCAGGCGCAAACTACGCTGGAATTGTAGGCCCCGTGAGTCAGCGTACTCTGGTGCTTGGTTTCGGTATGGAAGCTGTTGCAGACAACACTCCCATCGGCAATCGCCCCCGTTCGGAATTCCTCGCTCACATTCTTGAGTGGGCCGGTCAACCTATGTCAACCCCCGAATTTGACTCCCCCGCGGTCGCGCCAAATGACTTTGCTTTGCAAGCCGCCTATCCCAATCCTTTCAACAGCAGCGTCCGAATCGAGTATACCATCGGAGCCGCACGTGAAGCGAGTCTCTTGATTTACGACGTTCTGGGGAGAGAAGTGCATCGCACCATGCTCACCTCTTTAAATGGATCCTATGACTGGACACCCACACTTGCGTCGGGCGTCTACTTCGCCGTGCTTCACTCCGCGCAACAGATTACGCCGCCGCAGAAGCTCTTGCTGATGCGCTAAGCTCCAAAATAGGACAGTTGATTCAACGAGCAGAAAGCCGGAACTCATAGGAGTCCCGGCTTTCTGCTTGAATAACCGCATGAGTATTTAGCGACCTACACTCTGCCTCGCTTCTGACATTTAGGGCAAAAGAAGGTCGACCGTTGCGCCTGCACAAGCCGTTTGATCACTCCTCCGCAGCACAGGCACGCTTCTCCTGCCCGATCATACACCCGAAACTCCTTCTGATAGGATCCGTACTTCCCGTCCGGACTCATGAAATCCCGCAATGTTGATCCACCTCGTTCGAGCGCGCTGCTGAGGACCTCAGGTACAGCGTCGCAAAGTGCCGCACATTGAGCGAGCGTCAAACGATTCGCCGCTTTGCGTGGGTCAATCCCTGCGACCCAACACACCTCGCTCGCATAGATGTTTCCAATCCCCGCCCAAATGGTCTGATCAAGCAGTACGGGCTTGATCGCCTGCGTTCTGGTCTTCAAGACGCTCTTTAGCTGCGCCGCACCGATCTGTTCTTCCAACGGCTCCCAGCCTAATCCTGAAAGCTCGCGACTCACTTTCGCGTCGCCGTAGAATCGCATCGTCCCGAGTGTTCGAACGTCTTTGAAATAGAGCGTATCATGACCGTCGTCAAGTGGAAACCCCGCCCTCAGGTGAATGTGTGGCTCCTGCTCGGTAGCTGCGACGAAAAGTCGTCCTGTCATTCGCAAGTGTACGAGCAGGACTCCTTGCTCAAGTTCGAGCAGGATATACTTGCCGCGGCGCTTTACGTCTTGAACCCGCTGGCCGTTGACAAGTTTGGAGAACTGTTTGACAGACGTATTGCCAAGCTGCCTCGGCACTCTTGACCATGCCCCTCGCAGCACTCGCCCCTTGAGCTTTGGACGCAATTCTCTGACTGCCGTTTCGACTTCGGGAAGCTCAGGCATCGCGAATCACTTTTAGAAAGTCACCTGCCAGATAAAAAGATCCACAGACCACTCCGCGCACGTCCGGCAGCAGCGCGAGGAGCTCTGAATAGGCGGATTCGCGATCGACAACTCTAACCGGCAAACCCTGTTCACGGGCGATTTCCGCGAGTTGTTCTGCTGGAAGACTGCGTGGCGTCGGAGCCTCGGTTATCCAAAGCTCTTCTACACTGCCTCGCAGCTCCGCCAACGAAGTCCGCGCATCCTTGTCCTTCATCATCGCCACCAACGCGATCGTCTTCTGGAACCTCTTGTCCTGTTTCAAGGCAGCCGCAAGCTCACGGAACGATGCCGGATTATGGCAGGTATCCACCAGCACATTCGGGTGCTTCACCAGATATTGCTGGCGCGCGTCCAGCCGCAGACCTGACAAGCCGACAACGATGTCTGCTTCAGTCAGCAGGGAATCCAGACTCCTCGAGGAAGCCAACGCAACTGCAAAATTGTGTCGCTGGTGCTCGCCGTCCAGTTCCAGGCAAATCTCCGCGGAGAACTCCGGACTGCGGAACTTCAGACGCCGGTTGCTCGTTCCTTCAATGTGAAAGTCAACACCCTCGATGTGCAAAGGTGAGTTCTCTATCAGGGACTTCGCCAGCAGCATGTTGACCGCATCACCCTGCTGCTTGGTAGTGAAAGCGTTCGAATTCGGTTTGATGATACCGCTCTTGTCCAGAGCAATCTCTTTCAGAGTCTTACCCAGAATATCGGTGTGATCGAAGTCAATCTTCGTAAACACAGCGGTCGTTTGTTGCAGAACGTTCGTCGCATCAAAGCTCCCGCCGAGTCCGGTCTCCACTACATGTGCGGATGTGCCGAGCCGTTTCGACACCCACAGATAGAAGACGAACACGGTCTCGAAGTACGTCAACTCAATACGTTGATCACGCGCAATTCCCTGACGAATGTGGTCCACCCCTTCGCACCACAACTCGTCAGGCAGATCCTTTCCGTCCAGCCGAACGCGCTCGGTGAATGACACAAGATGCGGACTTGTGAATGACAGTACGCGATGATGTAAACTGAGCAGCGCTTGTGCGAAAGCAGCCGTTGACCCCTTCCCGACCGTGCCCGCGATGTGCAGGCACTTCGGCAACACGAGCGGCAGATCGAGCCGCCGTGCAGCGGCGTACACTGGCTCAAGTTTGGGCCGGTCACGACTGCCACCCAGCGGAAAAGCGACCTCGTAGTTGATCAGCGAGTTGAGGTAATGCTCAACGTCCGTCAAGTTTCTCATGTATTGCAATTGGATTCAGTTCGGGTGGCAAGAAGATACGCAGTTGCGCGTTACCGTTCAAGCCGCAAGTAGCGGACGGGCAGGGCGGAGCAAATCTGGCGTTGCGCTCTGGCAACTTGCCGCGAGCATGCAGGATGCACGCCGATCTGCGCGGAGAGGCTTAGGAGGAAGTGCGTGGTTTATTTGCACTACTGACAATGCCGTTCGCTGGAACTCTCGTTGTCCAGCGCAATACGATTTGCCATAGCTGCTTCAAGAAACTTTTAGGATGGGAGCTTGTTGAATTCTCAAGGCTTTTGCCTTGGATTCCGGTACAATACGGGACATGATTCTGGTCAGTCCACTGCTCGAAGTCGGGTTGGGGCTTCATAGTGCATTTGCCCGTCTAATTAATCTCAAAGATTGTGTAATTGCTATTGCGCTGACGTGATCCGCTCACTATATTTACTACGGTTCTACTAAGTAACTATGGCCGCGGGGTCAATTTAGTGCATTACTTTAATATGAATATTCAAGGAGCTGCCGATGTCCACGTTTGATGAAACTATGGAAAACAGCCGGATCTTCCTGACCTACAGTCTGGCGATGACCATGCTCGGAAAGTCAGCCCAGATCCTCGCTGAACGCGGCGCAGACCCGAAGGCAATGAGCTTTGTCACCACGGGCATCGAGCTTTTGGCCAAACAGCTGCGCGACTACGCAGACAAGAAGGATCTTGAAGAGAACGCAGAGAAGGAGATCGACACTCTCTGTAAGATGCTCGACATTCAGCGTGCAACGGGGGGGAATTCCGCTACCGCCTAATTGAAAACGATTTTTGTTGTAAGAGCCGGCGGCTTTGCTCGCCGGCTCTTTGCTCTCACAATGCAGCCTGCCTAACGCTTCACTGCAGGCAGCCGAAACAGTCGGAAGCCAATCGAGAATGGCGGGCTTCCGGCGCAAGCAGACTTCGAGCGACTCAGTCTCGCTTCATCTTGCGCAATTTCCGCTCCAGCAAGGACAAAACCTTCTGCGCCACTTTGTTCGGCGTGGTGCGTCCGTTTTCCCAGCGGTTCACCGTCGCGAACGTCACGCCGATTTCATGTGCAAAATTCTCCTGTGTCATGTTCAGGTCTTCACGCAGCTGTTTAATGCGCGAGCCGTCGAAATTATCGACACCGGGGCGGGTTTGGCGTACGAGGTTGCGGGCAATCGTGGTGGCGTCCATCTATGGGTCTCCGACAGTTGTGTTTAGGTTGTGCTATAACACTTAGCAAGCCTTATGCCACAACTTCTGAAGCCGCTTATCCCCCAAGTCTTGCTGTCAAATCGCATTGAAGTCGGAACTTATGGAAGTATTGCACGAAAAGCATACGGCAAAAATGGCCCGAAGCAGGATCGGCAGCGTCGAATCTGATCCTCTGGAGTCCGTGTTTCAAAGTCGTGCTGTCCTGATATCTGCAACCCCTGAAAGTTGTAATAGTAGCTGTCTCCGGCATCGATCCGTCCCATGTTGTCACAACTTGTTTGCGTTCGAGGCGGCACACTTGGCGTATCCCCGTCCAGTGCAAAAAGAAACGGCGAGCTGTGCTCGCCGTTCTCCACTGAAGGTAGACTCAGCTTAACTTTCGCAGCCCTCGTCGTCAAAACTCACGGTTAAGCAGTAGGAGCCACGCGCGGCAGCACCCGCACCGTCCAGCACGATGTAGTATGTTCCCGGCGCCAGGCAGGCATCCAAGCCCGCTGCCAGCCGCTGACCGTCGCAAAAACTTGGGTTGTTGTCGTTCGAGGTTATCAGAAAAGAACCCGGCTCACCGCAGCATCCGTCCTCATAGAGGCAGAGATACGTATCAAAGCGCGAACCGGTCGTTGTGATAATCACATAGTTGTAATCGTTGACAACCAACTGGACGACGACATCACGGCCCCAGCGGCAGTGCGGCCAGCTGCAGTCGTTGGCGGCATTATTGGTCTGCCCGCAGGTGATAATCGTCTGATCGCCAAAGTCCGGCCCGTTGATAACCGTTCCCGGGCACGCATCGGCAAACTCGTCAAGCGCGCCCTGTTCCGCATGCCGTCCCTCATAATACTCAGGGTGCACCAGTTGTTCGTACGCGAAGTAGAAGTTATACATCTCTTCAGGAACTTCGTAACCGAGCTCTTGATACCGGAGAATCTCTTGATACGCGCCTTCCAGGATTTCCGCAGCGCTGGACTTGCCGAACGCCAATCCCGTTGAATTTGTTTGCTCGGCCACAACCGTCGGACCGCTTGCAAAGGCAGTTGCGACAGCCAGCATACATCCTGCAATGACAGCAATTCGTCTCTTCATTTGATATCTCCTTTTTGGGAATGTCGGGCAACAAGCTGAACAGCCGTTCGAACAACTTCATAAGGTATCATAATTTGACTAACATTGTCAAGTATAACGACTTTTCCTCAAAAACCTCCGAGATTGCCTGTTCTCTGAGGGTTTTACGAGAAAACTCTCCTCTAATCCGATATTGAACAAATGGTTACAACATTTTTTCCGAAAAAGCTTGACTTTTTGTAAATATTGTTTTATATTAGCATCCTAAACGATTGAGATTTTCGCCCACTCGACCCGCCTCTCCCCTTCCAGCCCACCGAGGTCTTCGACAATTCCTGATTTTCTTCCTCGTAAGTAGCTGGCTTCTCTTGCTTCTCAGGTTCAATAACAGTAGCGTAAGTCACTCTGGCTGTTTCTGCAAACGGTCACAACGCCCGTGTCCCAAACTTTGACCTCAACACAGCGTCCGAATGATCAAACACTTGAAATCCCTTTGCCTTGGCGAACTCACCGCGCGCATTCCAATCATTCAGGGAGGCATGGGCGTCGGGATTTCCATGTCAGGTCTGGCTGCAGCGGTCGCAAACGAAGGCGGCATTGGTGTGATTGCGACTGCCGGCATCGGCATGAATGAGCCGGACTTTTACCGGAACTTCTCGGAATCTAATATGCGCGCACTGCGCGAGGAAATTCGCAAAGCTCGGGCAGCGACAGACGGCATCCTCGGTGTGAACATCATGGTCGCGTTGACGAATTTCGCGGAAATGGTGCGCACGGCCATTGAAGAGGGGATTGACATCATCTTCTCGGGAGCAGGCCTCCCTCTGAATCTTCCTGCTTTTCGGCCGCGGGAATCCAAGACAAAACTTGTTCCGATAGTCTCCTCCGGTCGGGCTGCGGCTATGCTCTGCAAACGATGGATTGAGAAATTTGACTGCGTGCCGGATGCGCTGGTTGTGGAAGGACCGCGGGCGGGCGGGCACTTGGGATTTAAAGTGGAGCAGTTGGAAAACCCCGATTACGCGTTGGAAACTCTCGTGCCGGACGTCGTCGAAGCGGTGCATCCTTATCAAGAGTCCGGAACCGGCATCCCCGTCATCGCTGCAGGAGGGGTCTATACCGGAGCGGACATCCACAAGTTCTTTCAGTTAGGCGCCGCCGGCGTGCAAATGGGCACGCGCTTCGTGGCAACCGACGAGTGCGACGCGTCACGTGAGTTTAAGGAAACATACGTGAACGCCCGCGCGGAAGATATCATGATCATCAAGAGTCCTGTCGGACTTCCGGGCCGCGTCATTCGCAATGGCTTCATAGACGCTGTCGGGCGCGGTGAAAAGGAACCCTTCGCTTGCCCCTATCACTGTATCGTCACCTGCGACTATCAGACAAGCCCGTATTGCATCGCACTGGCCCTCATGAACGCCAAGAAAGGCAATTTCAGGCACGGCTTCCCCTTCGCCGGCGCCAACGCCTACCGCGTGGACAAGATTGTTCCGGTCAAAGAGCTGATGGACACGCTCGTACGTGAATACCATCAGGCGGAGTGCGGTTCATAAGAACCTTGCGACTCTTAGAATAAAGCAAAACGGCGGCCCTTCGGCCGCCGCACATCACTAAGTTGCACAAGCACAGTCTACCGCAACGCCTTCCGCTTGGTTAGAAACGAAATCAACGCCTGATCATACGACGTATCGGTCTGCAGCAGCGTGTGGTCAATCTTGTCTTCCTGACATCCCCTTCGAATCCTCTCGACAAAACCTCCCATCAGCTTCTGATACTCTTTTCGGATGTGCCACGGTTGCGTCGGCAGTTCGACACCAGTCTCCAAATCCTTAAACTTAACATCACCGCTGAAAGCGAAGTCCACTTCGCGCGGATCGAGAATCTGCAGAACCAGCACCTCATGGCCGTTATGGCGGAAGTGCCGCAGTCCGGAAAGAATCTGATCCGGTTCATCCATCAGGTCGGACAGCACTATGATCAACCCGCGCCGCGTAATTCGCTCGGCCACGCGATGCAGATTCTTGCCGATGTCCGTCTGAGCGGAAGGCTTGATCTTCTCTAACTGAGTGAGAATCACATTCAGGTAGGAGTGCACCGAGCGCGGCGGCAGATACGTTCTGAGTTCCGTGTCGTAGGCCGCCAGCCCTACCGCGTCACGCTGCTGAATCATCAGGAATGACAGCGCCGCAGCCAGATACGAAGCATATTGAAACTTCGTGATCTTCCCCGAACCGTAGTTCATCGAATTCGACGTGTCAAGCAGAATGTAGGACTTGAGATTCGTCTCTTCTTCATACTGCTTGACATACATACGGTCCGTCTTGGCATAGACCTTCCAGTCCAGATTGCGCAGCGGGTCACCGTCCATATACGGACGGTGCTCGGCGAACTCGACGGAAAACCCGTGATAGGGCGACTTATGCAGCCCGACCATGAAGCCTTCGACCACCATTCTTGCCCGCAGCTGCATGTTTTTCAGCCGTGACACAAAAGCAGGATCAAGATATTGGAGATGTTCAGCCAAGTCGGATTATTTCTCGCTCAGGAGCTTTTCAACCAAATGTTCCGCCCGCATACCGTCCGCTTCCGCTGTGAAGTTGGGAACCAACCGGTGACGCAGCACGGGCAGCGCCACAGCACGCACATCGTCAATCTCGGGAGTCGGACGGCCGTTCAGCGCGGCGCGCGTCTTGGCGCCCAGAATCAGATACTGTGATGCGCGCGGGCCGCAACCCCAGCTTACGTAATCCTTGATGAACTTCGGAGCTTCATCGGAATTTGGACGCGTTTTACGCACCAGCTTGACCGCATATTCGACCACATTGTCAGCCACGGGAACGCGGCGCACGAGATCCTGCAAACTTGCAATCTGACCGGCATTCAGGACTTTGGAAACAGAATGGGTCACCGCCGAAGTTGTGCTCTTGACAATCAGCTCTTCTTCCTTCAGACTTGGATAGTCCACCCACAGGTTGAACATGAAGCGGTCGAGCTGAGCTTCCGGCAGCGGATAGGTACCCTCCTGCTCAATCGGGTTTTGCGTGGCCAGCACGAAAAACGGCTCTTCGAGCTTGTAGGTTTCCCCCGCCGCAGTGACTTCGTGCTCCTGCATGGCCTGCAGCAGTGCAGCCTGCGTCTTGGGCGGTGTGCGGTTGATTTCGTCGGCCAGCACAATGTTGGCAAACACGGGACCTTTGATGAACTTGAAACTGCGCCGGCCGGTCGAACGGTCTTCTTCGGCGATTTCGGTTCCCGTGATGTCCGAGGGCATCAGGTCCGGAGTGAACTGTATGCGGCTGAACTTGAGATCGAGCATCCGCGCCATCGTCGAGATGAGCAACGTCTTGGCCAAACCGGGCACGCCAACGAGCAGACAGTGCCCGCGTGCCAGCAGTGTCATCATCAACTGTTCAATAATCTGCTCCTGGCCGACAATCACTTTGCCGACTTCCTTGAGCATTACATCGCGGGAATCTTTGAGTTGCTTGAGTGCGTCGAGATCGGACGCCATAGGCGGGGAAATCCTTCGGGGTTTGACTTGCGTGGCCGCTTTTCACTTCGTAGATTGAAGCAGCAACCAAGCAAAGTTACATGTTATTGAAAAAGAAAATACTTATAGGTCTAACGCGCGAAGAGCTTGAAAGTTTCGCACAGGAGCTTGGCGAGCCGGTTTTTCGCGGACGCCAGCTCTTTTCGTGGCTGTATCAGAAGCGGGCAGTCAGTTTCGATGAGATGACTGATCTTCCCACAGCTTGGAGACTTAAGCTTGCAGAGGTCGCCGACATCGGGACTTTAGAATTGGCCCGTCCTGCAAAAGAGACGCGCGACGGATCTCGGAAATTCCTCTTCGAACTTGCGGATGGACTTCGGGTTGAGTCTGTCTATCTCCCCGATTCACCGGGAGAAACAGTCTGTATCTCAAGTCAGGTTGGCTGTACTTTAGGCTGCCGCTTTTGTGCAACAGCAAAGATGGGACTATTCCGCAACCTGACTACCAGTGAGATCATCCTGCAGGTGCTCGAAGTCGAGGGTCACTGCCAGACTCGACTGACCAATATCGTGTTTATGGGGATGGGTGAGCCGCTGCACAACTATGAGAACGTAGTGGCCGCGCTAAGGTTGCTGGCCGACCCTGATGGCATTGGTCTATCCGCCCGCCGTATCACAGTTTCCACTGTAGGACTTGTGCCGGCGATTGAACGCTGGATGCTGGATAGTCCGCCTGCCAAACTTGCCATTTCGCTGCACGCCACTACCGATGAACGGCGCGGTGAAATCATGCCCGTGAACAAGGCCTATCCGCTCGAAGTGCTGTTCAAGACACTGCGGAGATTTGCTCACTTTACGCGGGACCCCGTGACCTTCGAGTATATCATGATCGCCGGCTTCAATGACCGTGAGGAAGACGTTGACAACCTCGCCCACTGGCTCAAGAACATCCCGGCAAAGATGAACCTGATTCGCCTCCACCCTACCGGATCCGGTCTTATACCCTCAAGCGACGAGGCCATAGAGCGCTTCATGGGGTGGCTTACTGAAGCAGGAATCCGCTGCACGCTCCGCGAGTCGCGCGGCATCGAAGACGAAGCCGCCTGCGGCATGTTGTTCACTCAGGAACCCTTCAAGCCGACGAAGGTTAGAGCTTGGGAGAAGGCTCAATAGGAGGACCTACGCAATCACCTTGCCGCCCCCCTCCCCGAAGGGCTGTTCCACTGCTTGTACCGCTAAGCAAAACGCTTCTCGAGTCTACTTCTTCTTCCCTGAAAGAAAATCGT
This sequence comes from bacterium, assembly GCA_023382385.1. Classification (NCBI taxonomy): domain Bacteria; species bacterium. The sequence goes on from JAHDVH010000001.1 coordinate 598,798, forward strand.
ATGCACTAGCGTCCATCTGGAAATAGTTCAACTCTTCAACACGCATGCCAATTCGATACTGGGCGAACAAATCTAAGATTCCGTCATGTTCAATGTACTGAATCGGTTCTTTGCCTGGCTCCTTTGCTTTATTCTTTGCATCATCATTCAGCGTCGTAGTTGTTACCAGAATACCCTGTTGACATTGATAACTACTTAAATTGTCTCGAAGCGTGCTAACATCGCGGGGACCAATCTTGGTTGACTTGTTCTTACATTTGCATTGTATCGCGATGCGCGTTCGAATAATTCCATCGTGCTTTTCGCAAAGAATGTCCACACCTTGATCGTCTTTTCCCCCAATAACTTCAACTTCTTCATAGCCCATCGCAACCAACAAATCCGACACCATGAGTTCAAAACCACTGCCTTGATTTGTTGCTGTAAGTGCTTCGTAAAGGGCCTTTTTCGCATCATCCCGCGAGTCTTTGACCTGATCAATTGCACTTCTCGTCTTCTCAGTTTTGGCACCTGCAATTTGCTCAACAAGAGCAAACATTCCGTTACCTAGGAAGACAAATCTCTGCGGCTCGCCGCGTTGATCGCGTCTCCTAATCTCAGTTTGCAAGCTGACGTGCATGGAGATTTCAGGAGTCTGAGACCCAGAGATTAGGACTCCAGAAGCAACCGCGTGTTTAGCAATGTCTCGGTAACTTAGCGGCTTCTTCTTCTCACGAAGCACTTGCTCCGCAGCATCCGCATACGAAAGAGCTTGCGCAGTATTCTTAGAAGTATTTTTGGAAATAGAATTCTTCGTGTCTGAAGTTTTTGTCACCATCTTCCTCGCCTTCTTTTTCAACTTACCAACCTCCCCAGCACCCCGTACGGACTCTCGCCTTCAGCCAATGCTTCGTCCATGACTCTGGCCCTCTCGTCAGTCCAGAACTGCGCGACCAGACGCTTCTCCAGCATCCGCTGAATCCGGCGGCGGGCATGCGCGTGACGACGCTTCTCGAACTCACCGGAAGCACGCAGATGCGTCAAGTGAGCTTCAATCTGTTCGGCTAACTCGGAGACCCCTGATTCACGGGTGGCGATGGTCAGCACAACCGGTGGTTTCCAGTCGTCCCACATCTTGAGCATCATAGCCCCCTGCAAATCGCTCGTAAAGCGGTCGGCGCCTTCGCGGTCAGCCTTGTTCACGCAGAACACGTCTGCGGCCTCCATCAATCCCGCCTTCATCCCCTGAATCGCATCCCCCGACTCCGGCACCAGCACCACCACCACACTGTCCGCGTACTGCACCACTTCCAGTTCGGACTGTCCCACCCCGACCGTCTCGAATAAGATGTAATCAAATCCCGCTGCATCCAGCACGTCAGCCATATCTCCCGCAGCCTGCGACAGCCCTCCTAAGTCGCCGCGCGTGGCAAGCGAGCGAACAAACACTCCCGGGTCGAGCCCGATGGCATTCATCCGAACTCTATCCCCGAGCAGCGCACCGCCGGAAAACGGCGAAGTCGGGTCCACCGCAAGCACGGCCACCTGCCTATCCTGCGCCCGCAAGTGCTTGACGTAGGCTGTCACGAGGGAACTCTTCCCCGCACCCGGCGGGCCGGTAAACCCGATGCGCACGGCCTTGCCAATACGATTGCCCAGCGAGCGCAAAACCTCATCCGCCCCTTCTGGAGAGTTTTCCACGCGGGACAAGACGCGCGCCAGCGCACTGCGCGAACCGGCCAGCATGTCAGTCGTGAGAGTGGGCAGGGTCACTGCGCCGCAGACTCCGGATCGGATTCGGTCAGATCAATCAGCACGAGCGGCTGATCGACGAACTGCTCCACGTAGTCCCTGACTTCCGGTACGAGAAAGAGCGTATCCAAGTCATTGCGTGCCAGCGCCCGCCCCAGCACTTCGGCGCGTTCCTCGTCACCGTAGCGCTTGTTCATGATCACCAGCTTGTCTTCTTCAAAGACACAACTTCCGCCTCGGAAGTTGCCCTTCTCGTAGCGGATTCTGTAGCCTTGTTTCTCGATAGCTTCAGTCAGGAACTGCACAAGTTTCGCAGCTTTCATCAGAGCACACCGTCCTTCCCTTCAGCTCTCAGCTTATCGACCAGGTCCTTCACTTCCTGCGAGCGATCCAGCGGACAGATTAGAATTGCATCGTCCGTGTCAACAACGATGATATTGCTCACTCCCACTGCCGCAATCAGCTTCTTACCACCGAGCACGCAGGTATTCTGCGAATGATTCAGCGTGACGTTTCCGCGCGTTGCATTGCCATTTTCGTCATGAGGCATCAACCGCCACACTTCATCCCAACTCCCCACGTCACTCCAATCGAATGTTCCACGTACGACAGCCACTTTCGGCGCGCGCTCCATCACACCGTAGTCAATCGAGATTCCTTTCCCAGCTTCGAACACGCGGCGCGTCACCGTATGCTCCTGCGCGGTCCCGAGTGCGGCGTCAATTTCCTGAAACGCCGCGCCCCACAGCGGGAGATATTCACTAATCTGCTGCAGAATTGTATCCGCGCGCCAGACGAACATGCCGCTGTTCCACAGGAACTCCCCGCTTTCCAAAAACGCTCTGGCCGTCGCGAGGTTCGGCTTCTCCGCGAAGGTGCGCACGGGATAGACATTGGACCGCAGACGGATTCCGGTTTGATCCATCTGAATGTAGCCATAGCCGGTTTCCGGTCGAGTCGGCTCAATGCCGATAGTGGCGAGCACCTGCGAATCGTGAACGACTTCGACCGCAGACGTCAGGCAGAAGTGAAACTCCGAAAGATTACGAATCCGATGATCAGCAGGCAGCACGATCATCACCGCGTCCGGATCGTTCTTGTGCAAGTGCACGGCAGCCAATCCGATCGCCGGCGCAGTATTGCGGCCCACAGGCTCGATAATAAATCTGTCATGACGAAAGTCGGGTAGCGTATTCTTGATCAGTTCCACCTGATCTTCATTCGTCACAATCCATACTTGCTCAGGGTCGACAAGGCCATCGAGACGCGAGACGGTTTGTTCGATCAGCGTTCCTTCCCCGGTCAAGTTGAGCAGCTGTTTGGGGCGATTACGACGTGAGAGCGGCCAGAAGCGCGCGCCCACTCCACCAGCCATGATAACGGCGTGTAGCATATTTTAAGGTTGTGTGCCTATTGACCAGAGAAATTCAATCTCGTTCGTCCAGCGCGGGCGAACATTTATGCTGTCGGGATGCCAAAGAAAAGCTTCGGAAAATCCAAATGGCAGAACGGATCCGGCATCCGGACGACCGTTCCCATTGACGTCCTGCGTCACGCGGAGACGATAGTCACCGCCGGGCCAGCCGCTGAAAGAAAACGGACCTGACGACGTGACACTGTCAAGGAGTGTGCTGGCTTTTAAGTCATACAGATTCACGATCCAAGGGCCGCCGTCACCTGGCCGAATGACACCCGTGATGACACCCAAGCTGTCCGCAGGATAGTCGTACCAGCTTAGGGTCAACAAAGAATCTCGGAGTCTATTCCCGGAACGATCTACAATCAAAGAGCCCGGAACCGTCAAAGTATAGCGTTTGTCCGGGAGCAGGGCGCTGTCCGGCTGCAATTCGAATTGTCGTGGTGCAAACTGTGAAATCGTGACAGGCAACTCGAGCGTATCACGTTTTAGAGCGACCGAAACCGAATCCGTCTGTTCGAGGAACGTCACCGGTTCGCTGAACACAAGTTGAATGCTGTGAAACGGTGCGCGGTTATTCGATCGATTCGCCGGCGATGACGCGAGGAGTGCAGGTCTTGTCGTGTCCGCGCGCTGCACAACGGCAAAGCGCCCAACAGCGGATTCGCCGGCGCACTGAACCACGCAGGTCGCGCTGTCGCCCTGTAGTCCGCGTGTGAGAAATGCCTTCCAACTTCCGCTCGCACTGCTGTCCACGATCCAGTCGGAAAGTTCAAGCTCGCCCGCAGCATCCGACACACGCAGCCCAGACAAGACGTCAGGTCTATTTACGCGTATATCCAGTGACAACGAATCAGCATGGCGAACACGCAGCAAGGCAAGCGAAGTCGTGTCCTGCCATGAAGGCAGGAACGTCACGTAAGGTCGTTCCCCTTCCAGCACATTTACGTCGGCATTCGCGGTGCCAATCCACTCGCTCGCGGGCGACCACAACCCGTCCATGTTCCGGTCATCCAAGGCGAAGAGCCTGTAACGTCCCTCCGCAAGATAGCCCAGCTCAAACTCACCTTGCGACGTCGTCTGAATCCGATAATCGGGTGCATCCCTCATCGGATCAGGGAGAGAATCGCGCAGCAGATAAGCCGTCACTGTCATCGTTCGCACGTCTGCCGGAACCGCCACTCTGCCTCGCACAACACCGCGATCAATTTTGTCGCCGGTGCTGAACGCAAGAGTGAAGCTGCTGTCAGCCGGGATGCCGCGTTGGTCCTTTGCCTGCGCGCCGACGGTCACGACAATCGTGCGATTCTCCGGCAACGGATCCAGATAGTCCAGAGTCAGCGTTCGTCCCGACCATCGATATCGCAATCGTCTGCCCGGCTCCGGAGAAAGATAGAGCGACGACTCAACACTGGCACGGTTTACCGGCTCTGAGAATTCGAGGATCACATATGTATCCCGCGCGACGTTGACATCATTCCTATTGGGTGTCGTTGAGACGACCGTCGGTGCGACGTCGTCTTCCGGTCCGCCGGGCGGAACGCCCATCCGGGCACAGGACATCAACAGCAGCGCGAAGAGCGCGGCAAGACTAAACGGTTTTGCGGCCAATCCCGAAATACTCAAATCCGAGTGCGTGCATTTGATCCGGTTCAAAGAGGTTTCTTCCGTCAAAAATAACGGGGCGCTTCATCAGCGACTTCATCCTGTCGAAGTCCGGTTCACGAAACTCCTGCCACTCCGTGCAAATCAACAGTGCATCGGCATCCTTCAGAGGAGAGTAATAGTCGTCATGAAAGTGTGCCTTGTTGCCCAGAATCGGTCGCGCGTTTTCCATTGCCTGCGGATCATAGACACAGAGTTTTGCACCTCGTTCATGCAAGGCTTCGATCGTGTAGATTGACGGAGCCTCGCGCATATCGTCCGTCTTCGGCTTAAATGACAATCCCCATACTGCCAGCTTCAGACCGGATAAATCTTCTCCAAATCGCTTCACAGTCTTCTCAACGAGTCTGAGCCGCTGCTTTGTGTTCACCTCGTCAACGGCATCAAGGATTTTCAAATCGTGACCGTATTGACGTCCGATTCTGATTAACGCGGAAACATCCTTCGGGAAACACGACCCTCCGTAGCCAATGCCCGCATAGAGGAAGTGCTGACCAATTCGTTTGTCGGAGCCGATGCCGTAACGCACCTGATTGATGTCCGCGCCGCACGCTTCGCAGAGATTGGCGATCTCGTTCATAAACGTTATCTTCGTTGCGAGCATTGCATTGGCGGCGTACTTGGTCATTTCCGCCGAGCGGACATCCATCGTAATCACGCGATGTCCCAGCCGGTGAAAAGGCGCGTAAAGCCGCTTCATCACATCCGCCGCACGATCGCTGTCCGCTCCGATGACGATGCGGTCGGGCTTCATGAAATCATTGACCGCGTCGCCTTCCTTCAAAAACTCAGGATTTGAAACCACGTCGAATTCAACGTTCGTATGCTTGCGAATCATCTCCCTCACACGATCTGCTGAACCGACGGGCACCGTGGATTTGTTGACGACGATCTTGTAATCTTTGATTCGCTTGCCGATACTCTCGGCGACTGCGAGCACGTGACTTAAATCTGCGGAACCGTCTTCGCCCGGCGGCGTCCCCACGGCAATCATTAGTACTTCCGCATCGTCCATCACGGAGTAGAGATCCGTTGTAAACGAGAGTCTCCCTTGAGCGACGTTGCGATCCATATACTCTTTCAAGCCGGGTTCATAAATGGGGACAATGCCCTTCTCAAGCATTTCAATCTTACGTACATCCGTATCTACGCAGTAGATCTGATTGCCGGATTCGGCCAGACAGGTTCCGGTCACAAGTCCGACGTATCCGGTGCCAATTACGACAACTTTCATTTTGAGGACTAATTTTGTGTTAGAAAAATAGGCTACACTGCCCGTTGGGCAACGTGCTCTTTAAGGTAAGTGCTTATGATGTGATCCAAAATCAAATGCAGATCCTCGACTGGGCCGTATTCGCGCGACTCAACCACAATTTTGTGATCTACCATTTCCGCAAGTTTGCCCCCGCCGAAGCCGATTAGGCCGACGGAAATCAACCCAAGGTCGCGGGCGGCAGAAGCTGCTTCAAGGATGTTCGGGGAGTTTCCGGACGCGGTTATCAGAATAACCACATCGTTCTTGCGAGCGTACGCGCGCAACGGTTCGCTGAAGACCGACGTGTAGCTCACGTCATTCGCATAGGCCGTCAACATAGCGACGTTGTCGCCGGGTGCAAGCATGCGAAAACGGCGCTTGCCGGATACGCTCGTGCCTTTAGTGAAGTCGCACACCCAATGCGTTGCCGTGGTCCACGACCCGCCGTTTCCGCATATAAACACCGTGGCATCCTGCTCATACGCCCGCTCCAGCACATCGATGCACGTAACGACGTCATCGATGCGAACACTATCCAATACGTGCTTCAGACGCTCAAAGTAAGAGCGCACATGAACTGCTTTGTCAGCCATCACTTGAAGGGATATCGTTTTATATTGAAAATAATCTTACTGCCGTCGCGTTCCGGCATGAACGGCAACTCGAAGTAATCACTCAGGGCCGCGCGCACGCCTTCCTGTCTGGAAGGTGGAACATAGAGCAGCAGGAAACCACCGCCCCCCGCTCCTGCGATCTTGCCACCCAGCGCTCCGGCTTTCAGCGCGCGTTCGTACATTTCGTCGATACCTGAGTCTGAGATGTTGCTCGCCATCTGCTTCTTCAATGTCCAACCTTCATGCAGCAAACGACCAACGGCCTCGAAATCAAGCGCAGCCAGCGACTTTTCGATCTTTTCGACCAGCGGAAGCATGGCTTCGAGCACATCACGACGTGACGACGTCTTTGACTTTTGCTCGGTGAGAATCTCGGCTGACTTGCGAGTGCGGTTTGTATAGAAGAGCATCAGATTACTTCCGAACAACCGCAGTGCCTGCGCAGGGAGCTCGACTTCCCTCACCGTGACCGAGTCATCCGTCTCAAAGATGAATCTCCGCAATCCACCGTACGCCGCAATGTACTGATCCTGCTTGCCGATTGGCCGTCCACAGCGCTTGATTTCAATCTCGCACGCCTGTTGCGCCAGAGTTTCAGCAGTGACCTGCTTTCCAAGGTACGTGTACATCGCGTTCAGCAATCCAACCACCAATGACGAGGACGAGCCCAGCCCGCTGCCTTCCGACGGAATATCCGCCAGAGTAGAAATCTCGACGCCTCGCCCCAAACCGGTCATCTCCATCGCGGAACGAATCAGCTCGTGCTTGATTTCCGGAATTTCGTCGACGGTCTCGTTTCGTGAATAGTTGAGGACAATCTTGTCATCGAATCGTTCCTTGATGATGACGAAGATGTACTTGTCAATCGCAGTCGAGATAACTTGGCCTGCGCCACGCAAGTAGAAGTCCGGCAAGTCACTGCCGCCGCCTGCAAAACTCAACCGAAGTGGCGTTTGTGTAATAACCATGCTAAAAAGTCAATTCTTTCCGCGTTCGAACTTTAGCGTAGCTCTCAGGAGTTCCAATATCTATGATATATTCATCCGTCACGTATGCGAACATCCTGCCCACGAGCTTGGGCAGGACGTGATAACCGATATCAGCGGGAGTGTCAGAGGGAACGAAGTCAAACAATTCCGGAGTCGCAACATGAATTCCGGAGTTCGCGATTTTGGACTTCGGTTGTGCAGGTTTCTCTTCAAAGCTTATGACTCGTCCATCGTCATCCAGTTCAAAGATGCCGCAATTCGAAGGAGTTTCAGTCTGATAAGCCGCAACCACCAGCACCGGTCTTCCACTCTGCTCGTGAAATCTCATCAATCGTGAAAGGTCAATCTCTGAGTAGTTGTCCGCGTATATGATGAAGAATTTCTTTTCGGCTCTCACAAACTCAGACGCATTGCGCAGCGTGCCGGCACTCCCGAGCAGTGTTTCCTCGTACCCCTCCACGAACGTCAGTCCGTGCGGGGCCTTTCCAATGAACTCTCGAACTTGGGCTGCCAGGTGATGCGTATTAATGAATATCTCTTTCACTCCGACACTGGCAAGCGATTCACACCAATAGTCAAGCAGCGGTCGCCCGGCAATCGGCAAAAGGCATTTGGGACGATCCTTCGTCAGCGCACCGAGGCGGCTTCCGACACCCGCCGCCAAGACAACGGCTTTCACGCGTTGTCTGCAGCCTTCTCGCGCACGGCGCGATTCCAATCCCACGTTTTGCGCATGCCATCAGAGAGACTGACTTCAGTTTTCCACCCGAGTATTTTGGCCGCGCGTGTCGCATCCAGGTACGTGGCGCGAATCTCGCCTGTTCGCGGTGGCGCGTAGTTCGGCCTTTCGTGAAACTCGGCAAGTCGAGCAAGCTCTTCAAAGAGCCTGTTCACGGAAGTTCCCACTCCGGAACCGATGTTTAATATCTCACCATCGCCGGACTCAAGCGCAAGTAAATTCGCACGCACGATATCGGAGACGTAAACATAATCTCTCAACTGCTCACCGTCTCCGTAGATGGTTGGTGTCTTGCCCTCGAGTAATAGTCCGGCAAAAATCGCAATGACTCCGGCTTCACCGTGCGGATTCTGCCGCGGGCCGTAGACGTTCGGATAGCGCAGCACCGTGTATCTTAGATTAAAGAGAAGCTTGTACAACTCGAGGTAGTGCTCCACCGTGTGCTTGGAAATCCCATAAGCACATTCGGGATGAACCTGATGCAATTCCGTCACCGGCAGGGCAGAGGGCTCGCCGTAAACCGCTCCTCCAGTCGAAATATAGATGTATTTCTTTACTCCGTGCTTTTGTCCCGAAAGGATGACATTCAGCGAACCAACGATGTTACACTCTGCATCGAACACAGGGTCGACCAGGGACTTCCGCACGTCCATCTGGGCGGCATGGTGATTGATCACATCAGGGCGGAACGCGCTGATCACGCGATCCACCGAGACGGCATCACGAATATCCACCTCAAAGAAGGCGGCCTTCGCAGGCACATTTTCGCGGAATCCTGTGCTCAAATTATCCAGAACCGCGACCTCATGCCCTGCGGCAATCATTCCATCCGCAACATGCGACGCGATGAATCCTGCTCCACCTGTCACCAGAATTTTCATGCTTGCGCTTTCGCTCCTTTTGCCGGCCTGACTACATTCAAGGATTGCATCTTCTGCTCGGCGAAATCCATGATGTCATCGATGTCTGTTTGACGTTCGAGATAATCGCGGTATTCGCGGACCGAGTCTTCAGCCGTGCGAGTCGGCTGCCAGCCCAAGTTTTTCAGCTTGCTGACATCGGAGATAATGTGCCGCGTATCGCCGAAACGGTAAAGACCGGGGATTCGCGGTTTGAGATCTTCCTTGCCGAAAACACGAGCGACGATCGAACAAAACTCCGTAACAGTGTACGCACGTCCGCCGCCTACATTGAACATCTCATAATTTGCGCGGTCATCTTCGAGCACTTTCAGATTCGCCTGGACAACATCGTGGATATTCACAAAATCCCGAACCTGTTCTCCATCCTCGTAGATGAGTGGCGCTCGATTAAAGAAGTAACTCAATGAGAAGATGCGACACGCGCCCGAATAGTTATTGTAGAAACTTTGGCGCGGACCTTGAACGATGGAAAAGCGCATAGCCACTGATGGGATGTCGTACCGCTTGCCGAACGCCAACGTCATCAGTTCCTGCGAGTACTTGGAAAGAGCATATTGATTCAGTGGTTTCGCATCTGTTTCCGGAGTCGGCTGCCATCTTAGGACTTCGTTGTTACGGGGATCGCGAAACTCCCATTCGCCGGAGTCCAACTGCGATAGAGGGCGCAGTTCAGGATGATAGAGAGTTCCGTCACTCGCCGCATAACGGCCCTCGCCCGCCACGGCTTGAGACGATGCGACAACGACCTTCTTGACAGGAAGCTTGTGCTCAACAATCAACTCATAGATGAGCGCGGTGCCAACGCTATTCACCCAAAAGAACTTCGAGAAGTCCGGCAGGTAATCCTGATACGCCGCGAAATGATAGACCGCTTCCACGCCTTGCAGCGCTTCGAGCATCTTCCCGCGATCGCGGACATCTCCTTCAATAAAACGCACCTTCGCAGGAATGTAGTCCGGCTTCCCCTTCATGTGAACGGGCTTTTCCAGACTATCCAGAATCGTTACGTCATAGCCGCGTCGGAGCAGCTCATCTGTTGTGTGTGATCCAATGAACCCGGCTCCGCCGGTAACGAGAACTCGCAAGTGTGACCTTTATGCTTAATGTGCGCCGCGACCGAGCAAGACGGCAGGTATGGTTTTTAGAAGGATTTTGAAATCGAGCCATAACGTCCAGTTGTCGATATACGCCAAATCCAGCTTGACCCACTCATCAAAATCTGTGATGGAACTGCGGCCGGAGATCTGCCACAGGCACGTGAGGCCGGGCTTTACGGACAACTTTCTGCGGTGCCAGCTATCAAAACGCGGCAGCTCCGTTTCCAGCGGCGGGCGTGGCCCGACAATGGACATGTCCCCTTTCAGAACACTCCATAATTGCGGCAGCTCGTCAAGACTGAATTTCCGCAGATAGCGCCCGATGGTCGTGACTCGCGGATCGTTCTTGATCTTGAACACAGCACCCTTCATCTCATTCTGTGCTTCAAGCTTCGCTTTGATTTCGTCCGCATTCACCACCATTGTGCGAAACTTGTAGCCCGTGAACTTCTCTTTGTTGAACCCGACAACTTTCCACTTGTAAAGTATTGGCCCGCCGTCCTGAAGTTTAATCGCAACCGCAATCAGCAACAGCAACGGAGAGAGCATCACAAGCAACAAGCTGGAAAACGCGATGTCAAACAATCGCTTAACGAGAATCTGCCACTCTTTGTGCCGCATGGAGCTGTAGACAAGGACCGGTTGGTCATACTGAATCTCCGTGGACACATGAGCAACGAGGTTTGAAAACCAATTCGACAAAATGACCGACTTGACGCCTTCCTGTTCACATAGCGCGAGCATATCCGTGCATTCCGCGATGTGCCTGGTCGGAACGGCATAGACCACCTCATCGATCGTATGGTCATGCAGGACATCGGGAAGGTTTTCCGGTGTTCCGAGATACTTCGCACCTTTGACTACGGGCGGCGTCTCACTTCGCTCTGTGTCCACGAAACCGACCAATTGGACGAACAGCGCGGGGCTCTCGGCCACCGTCTTGACAAATCTATTCGCTTTCTCCGCAGTTCCGACAATCAGGACACGTTTGTTTAGACCACCTTCAGAACGAACGAGTTCCCGGAAGGAGCGGAAGAAGACTCTGTTGACCGTAAGCAGTGAAGCGTTCAACAGCATAAACAGGAAAATAGTCGAGCGCGGCGGGAGCTCTATGCGAAGTACGTACGCGGCGGCAAACAAACAAACTGTTCCCAATACGGCTGTGCGCGTCGCAAGTTTGAAATCATGCCAGACCGTCGACCGGCCGATGTCCCTGTAGGAGTGCTGCAAGTCCAGCAGCAGCCACCAGATTGGAATCAGCAGCACCAGCACATCATAGTAACTGTGGATTGACTGAGCGCTTCCGAAGAAGTATATCGCCCGAATTTCTGTTCGCGCGGCAAAGGCAAGCACAAACGAGACAACAGTTAGCAGCAAGTCTCCCAACAGATGAAAGACCCTAAGCCAGATAGTCCGTTCAACAATTCTTGCCATTGTTTATGAGTGGCTTGCTCTTATCTTTAGTCCCTGAACAGCTATGCTCCGCCGCCGCCGTAAAACGCACGCACGCCATCACACACTTCCGCGACCTCTGCATCGGTCAACTCGGCCGACATCGGCAGCGCGACGGTTTCTTTCGAGAGCCGTTCCGAAACAGGGAAGTCACCCTCTTTGTAGCCGAGGAAACTGAAGCACTTTTGAAGATGCAGCGGAACTGGATAGTAGATCATGCTTCCGATTCCTCGCGACTTGAGCGACTCCATCAATTCATCGCGCCGGGGGACTCGAACGACGTATTGATGATACGTATGATACGCGCCGGTCTCTTCGACCGGGCACGTCACCGGCAGCCCTTTGAGTCCGCTCTTGTAGAGTTCTGCGATGGCACGCCTGCGCTCGTTCCACTGCTCGAGATGGCGGAACTTCACAAGAAGCACTGCCGCCTGCAGCTCATCCAGTCTGCCGCAGATACCAATCTGATCGTGAAAGTAACGATCTTTTCCTCCGTGCACGCGATTGATACGCACATCGTGCGCCAATGCCTCATCGCGGGCAAGCACCATCCCGCCGTCTCCCGCACCGCCGAGATTCTTTGTCGGATAAAAAGAGAAGCAGCTAAGCTCGCCGAATCCACCTGACACAACACCGTTGAATTTGGCGCCAACGGCTTGAGCCGCGTCTTCAATGATGGTGAGATTGTGTTTCTTTGCCGCACGGAGCCACAAGTCAGGATTGACCATTTGCCCGAACAGGTGAACCGGCAAGAGTGCGCGAGTTTTCGAAGTGACTACCGAATCAATCATATCCGCTCGAGCATTAAACGTCGCCTCGTCCACGTCAATGAATACGGGTTTTGCACCCGCGCGCACGATTGAGCTTGCGGTCGCAAAAAACGTATAAGGTGTGGTAATTACTTCATCGCCGGGTTGCGGCTTGAGAGCCATGACCGACAGGAGCAACGCATCAGTGCCGGAAGAGACTCCAATTCCAAACGGCATTCCGGATAAGGCTGCCATCTTCTCTTCCAGCCCCTTGACACGGCTTCCCAAAATAAAACTTTGTGTTTCAAAAATCTGCGACACTTCCGCCATTACTTCGTCACGTATCTGACGAAATTGAGCTTGCAGATTCAGCATTCCTACGCTCATGAATGTGCCTTTACAAAATATTCAACTGTACGTTTGAGGCCCGCAGGCATCGAGACAAGCACCCGATATCCTGCAGCTTCTACGAATTTCGAGATTGACGCAAGCGAATCGCGCACGTCTCCTGCGCGGCTTGGTTCGTGCACTGGTTGCACGTCTCGTCCCAATGCGCTGCCAATTCCGTGCAAGACGTCCAGCAATGAGTACCGTTCACCGCAAGCCACGTTGAAGAACTCGCCGGCAACTTTTTCAGCAGGAGCTTCGCAGGCGAGCAGATTCGCGCTGACAGCGTTCTCCACATAGGTGAAGTCTCTCGACTGCCTGCCATCTCCATGCACGATGGGCGATTCACCCTTCAATATTCGGGTTATGAACAGCGGAATCACAGCGGCATACTGCGAGGCTGGATCCTGTCGTGGTCCAAAGATGTTAAAGTAACGCAGAGCGACAGTTTCCAACCCATAAACCGAATGGAACGCGGCGCAGTACTTTTCAGTCGCGAGCTTTGTAACCGCATAAGGGGATAGCGGGAGCACCGGCATTGTTTCCACCTTTGGAAGCGTCGGGGTGTTTCCATAGACGGAGGAACTCGAAGCCGCGACGACTCGTTTGACCCCTGCATCGCGGGCAGCAATCAGGAGGTTCAATGTTCCGCGGATGTTCGCCTCATTGCTCGTCACGGGGTCGTGAACAGATCGCGGCACGGAGCCTAACGCGCCCTGATGCAATACATAATCACATCCTCTTACCGCGCGCGCGACTGCAGCTTCATCACGCAGATCCCCCTCAATTAGTTCGACATCGTGAAGGAATGGCTGGATATTCTCGCGTTTTCCGGTGGAGAAATTATCCAGGATACGCACGCTGTCGCCCCGCCTCAGGAGCGCTTCAACGAGGTTTGAACCGATAAAACCGGCACCGCCGGTGACCAGATACTTTGCAGGCATTTTAGTCGCGCTGTGAAGGGTCGGGTCGGACGTAAGTGTAACAGGGGTTGATCATTCCCCGAATCGCCGCAAAGACATACTCAAGCTGACCGCGCCCTAATCGCGAATGACAGGGCAAGGCCAATAGAGCTTCGTGCTCATCCAATTCGGTTGCCACACCAAACGTTGCGAGTCGCTCATGAATTGCGCGAACAGAGTATGGATCACGAGACTCGAATACATAGCAAGCCGGAGCGAACTGGCCACTACGTCTCTCGTGCATGCCCGTTAGACCGAACAATTCTTCCATTACTTGAAGATTCTCTGTTCTCGACAGGAACTCCTGATCTCTGCGACGCCAGTGGATTTGCAGGCCTTCACGAACTCGATTGCGCTTCGTCACGTCCAGACAGTGAAAACGATCCCAAACTATTTTGTCCGCAAAGTGCTCACCAACAAGGGCCGCACCAAACGGAAGCGGCAGGAAGCGGGAGAAGTCGAATACCGCAAAACGGCCGTAACTGCCTGGTCGGACCTTATGCTCACCATGCAGCAAGGCGTCACGACAATCCTCGATGAGCGGAGCGTCTTGCATACTGAGTGACTCGGTTTCTGCACACCAGTAACCCCAGCGATGGCAGGCGATTCGAGCAGAACTGTGTTCTGCACGCGGCGCAAAAGTCCACTGATCGCCGAGCAATCGATTCAGCATCTCTACATACGATTGCTCACCGACTGACGACCACACTCCAATGACACTCCCCTTCTCAACGTTTGCGGCCCGAAGCGCGGATTGCAAGGCAAACGGCCACGACGGCATGTACGTGAACTCGGCCTCAAAATACTCGGAGAGTGCGGTATTGATGGCGATGACCTGCTCTTCAGGTGCATCCAGATCCGCGCTTTCGAAGGGTTCGATGCGAATACGGGGTTTGGATTCTTCTGGTGGAGGGCGAAAGAGAATGGGATAGGGCTTCGTGCAATACTTTTGAAAATAGTGCTGCAACTCCTGCCGGAAACTCACGCCAACATCAAGATAGGAAAACTCGCTCTTCTCATACTCACAGACGACATGCCAGAAGAGATACGCATTCGCTTCTATTTGGCGACCGAATTCATTGGTTCCACCGTAGTGATAGAAAAGCGTATTGGGCGTCACGGGTGTGACTATAATGCCGCCAACCAACTCTTCCCCGACGTAGGCGAGAAAGAGCTTCTGTTCGGGCGACAACGAGTCCGTCAGCGTCTCCGGGTCATACCAAAGCTTCGCCATGAGACTCAAATCGCGACTCTCCACAACACGGATACCGGCATTCTGCGCCTTCCGAATGCCCTGTTTCGCGCGTGAACGCAGGTGGTTCCAGGCAGTCTCGCGATTGAGATGCAGGAGTGCGCCTTGCGTTACGATGTCCTTGCCGACGTATTGCACGAGTTATGGACAAATCCCCGCCGGAGTCCCGGTCTCAGATTGAACCGCTTCACAAGATGGCAGCACAGGTTCGACGTAAACGGACGGACAAATCGGATCGTCATTCCGGTCGTTGACAAAAGACTGGTGGATAGTACTGATGCTGGTGGTTCCCCAGAAGTTGCGCGTGGCATCAACATCGCGGTTATTGTGAGCGTTGCAATGCACAAAAATAACGCGCAGGCTGATATTGCGGAAGCAATTATAATTGAACTTCGGATAGGATGCGCTGCGCCGCTCTTCGGTTACGCCGATATCAGCGACGCGATTGATTCGCTCGAAGATATTATGATGGACGCGAACCGTAGAATCCACCCGCGATCCTATTGCCAGTGCATACCAAGACGTCTCAAAGTGATTATTACGGATCTCGAAATTCGTGACCCAATCCATGCTGATGACACCTCGATCCACAGAGCCGCTGGTGTCCGATCCGCCGCAGTCACGGAACCAATTGCAAAAGACCTCGCCGTCATCTACCGTGTCCAGCACGATCGCAAAGGGATCGCACGTTTGAAAGACGTTACGTTCACAGAGAAATCCACTGGTGTAAGCCGCGCGCACACCGGTCGCGACGCGATTAAACACACAGTTTCTCACGGTCGGAGGCTGTCTCAGGGCGAGCACTCCTTCGTTCACGAAACGTTCGAACGAGCAGTATTCAACGATGCCGCCGTTCACGTCGCTGCTGATAGCGGTCGCACCGAATTTGAATGCCGTATAGGCAAAGTCGGGCGGCGAGGCACTTGCGGACAGCCGCACGCGCAGCCATTCGTCAGGATCGCGGCTTACGACATCCGCCGCCGTGAAGATGATAAAGCGGTCCGGAGTCCCACGACATACGAGCGTTCCATCCAGAATATTCAGCGCCTTATTGCCCGCGATGCGAACAATGGCCCCGGGTTCAATGGTAAGAGTTGCGCCTTCACGAACAAAAGTGTTATCAGCCAGAATGTAATGAGTACCGCTACGCCACGTTTGATCGCTGGCGATATTGGCCCCGTTCACTGTTGTCAAAGTTACAACACGCGGCAACTGCAGATCGCCGACCGAAACGTCGCCCGAGACGCGCAGGAGGCGGTATGGGGTCCACCCTTGATTCGGCTTCTCTGCGACCACAACATAGTCGCCAACCGTAACGTTTTCGAATCGAAAGTTGCCGTCACCGTCGGCGGTGTCCACGTACGCGGAACTCGCGGTTCGATGGTCATACCCGAAATGCAGGTCGTACCCAAAGCCAACGGAACTTACCTGATTCGGTACCGACCAGACGGATACGTCGTTGAACGGACTTGGTGCTGGATATAGCCTGACGATTGCTCCGCCACCGTTTCCCTCCGCCGCTGTAACACGCCCGGTCACCCCGCTCTGACTCTCTTCCCCTTTCTTGCAGGCTGAAATGGCCAGAGCAAGCGCGAGGCCGAGCGAGCCGATTAGGAATAAGCGAAAACGAGAGAAGATCATGTCAGGTAAGATACACAATTGTGGCCGTCGTGAGTGCCCAGAGCGCCACGTTGATCAACGTTCCTCGATCTTTAACGAGCAGCTTTGTGGGGTCTCCCCCTTCACCGCGGTTGTAAATCAGATACAAATAGCGGAAAAGTCCATAGACCACAAACGGCAACGTCCAGAATAAACTTCGAGTGCCATAATGCCTGAATGTGTCGTCCGAGATCGTATACAGACTATAGGCTACCATCGTGGCCGCGCAGAGTGCGGCGAGCATTTGATCGATGAACGTAATGCTGTAGGCGGCCAAGCTGGCGCGATGACTTGCAGCGGCTTCACCAAGAATGGCGATCTCGTGACGGCGTTTTGCCAGAGCCAGAAACAGCGACAGCAGGAACGCACACAGAATCAGCCAATAGGAAAGATACACTTCCGGGAGCATCGCGCGGATTACTGCCACGCCTCCAACAGCGCGAAGCACAAAACCCATGGAGAGCAGCAACACGTCAAGAATCACCGCTCGCTTCAAACCCAGCGAGTAAGCCAGATTCGCGGCCAAATAGGCCACACCCACCCAGCCGAAGTAGGGATCCAGCCAGAACGCCCATACCACGCCCACAATCGCAAGCAGGAGCGAGAATGCCAGCGCGGTTGACACAGACACTCGCCCGGAGGGCAATGGCCGCGACTTCTTTTTCGGATGAGTGCGGTCTGCGGCAAGATCGAGGACGTCATTCAGCGCATACACCGCCGAGGAAAGCAGACAGAATGCTGCAAAGCCTTGCAACGCGCGCAACAGAACTTCAGGTGATTCGATGACCACTCGTGCTGGCGAAAACAGCACCGCCGCGAAGATGATCAGGTTCTTCGACCATTGAGCCGGCCGAAGCAGTTCCAGAATCGCTCCCAAGTGCTTCACGTGATCGAGCGGGTTAGAGCTTGACCACGTTATTTCGCGTACCGAGCGGCGCAGTTGCGTTACGCGCATCAAAAACCAGCGGCACGCTATCGCAAAGCATTGCGTAATCCACAGAGCGATGGTCAGTACAAATCACCGCCACATCATACTTTGGTAACGTGGACGAGTTAAATGGCACGGACTTCATATCATGGTGCGCGGTCGCGACTTCGGCGATATAAGGATCGTGATAGTCCACTGTCGCACCCCGCTTCATGAGCAGTTCGATAATATCAAGAGATGGCGACTCACGCGAGTCGTCAATGTCACGCTTATAAGCCACACCCATCACCAGCACTCTGCAGCCTTTGACCGCTTTACCTCGTTCGTTCAAGGCGTCTGCCACACGCTGCACGACGTATTCCGGCATGCTTGTGTTGATATCATCGGCAAGCTCGATGAAGCGCGCGCGATATTTCAGCGTCTTAAGCTTCCAAGAAAGATAGATCGGATCAATCGGAATACAGTGTCCACCCAAGCCCGGTCCTGGATAGAAAGGCATGAACCCGAACGGTTTGGTGGAAGCGGCACGGATGACTTCCCAGACGTCCACACCAAGGATCTCGCACATAATCGCAAGTTCATTCACCAAACCGATATTGATTGAACGAAACGTGTTCTCGAGCAGTTTCACAAGCTCCGCTGCTTGCGTGCTGGAAACAGGAACAATCGTGTCAATAACCAGTGAGTAGACTGCTTGCGCAGCTTCCAGACAGGCAGGCGTCGTGCCGCCCATAACTTTCGGCGTGTTGTGCGTACCGAACTTCTCGTTACCCGGATCCACACGTTCCGGCGAGAAGCATATGAAAACATCTTCCCCGACTGACAATCCCTTTTCGTGAAAGGCGGGGACCATCAGCTCATCGGTCGTGCCGGGATACGTGGTGCTCTCCAGGACAATCAGCAGACCCGGATGAGCATACTTGAGGACCTCGTCGCGTGCAGCCAGAATGTAGGAGATATCTGGATCGCCGGTTTTGCGCAAGGGCGTTGGTACGCAAATCGAGATGGCATCCAAGTCTCTAATGACTGAGTAATCGGTCGTTGCCTCCAGCATACCGGATTTTACGAGTTCCGCGAGCTGCTTGTCGTCCACGTCGAGCACGTAGTTTTCACCACGCTGCAGTTTCTCGACCTTCCGCTCAGAAACATCAATCCCAGTGACACGGATTCCCTTGGCGGCAAACTGGACCGCTAAGGGTAGCCCAACGTAGCCCAAGCCGATGACGCCAACCCGTAGCGACCCGTCTTGTGCCTTATTTTTTAAGTTGTTCAGAATCATATGATTCGATTTGTCCTTCAGGAAAATCGGTGACACAAAATATACGCACTATGCGGCTAAAAAGCAATGAAAAAGGGGCTGACCAACAGCCCCTTCAAGATGCTTTGCAATTGTTATACCGTTATTTACGATTAGTGTGGAACGTGGACGCGTGGGAGAAAACTACTGAATACTCAGCAGATAGACCCGGCCGACATTCTCCTCGATGTCGCGGTCCCACCAACGAGCACCCAGAGCGATGTCCTTTGCGCCATTTCCGTCCAAATCACCAAGGGCCGCCACACCGTTTCCAGCTACGTCAGCAATTGATTCCCCCGTAAACTGGTAGAAATCGGTCTCCCAACCTCCGTAATAGAAGTAGACAACGCCCCGACTTTGTGCAGCGTTGGCCGCCTGAACTGCCCAGTCGCCTTTTCCGTCGCCATTCAGGTCGCCGAGAGAAAAGACACGGTCTCCAAATCTTCCAGCTTCCTGCGAGCCTGAGAACGTGTTGGACGGGCTGTCCGGCAATGAAGATCCGCCGTGATATAGATAAACTCTGCCGAGTTGCCGGCCACCGGAGGTGTATTGCGGCGCCCCTACAATGAGTTCAGCCACTCCGTCTCCGGTCATGTCTTGTCCAATCGCAGTTGCCCAGCCAAACTGGTCCTGGAAGCTGGTTAATTCGCCCTTGTAAAGCTTTGTCGGCTTGGAGACGTTCAGACCCTTACCGCCCTCAAAAACGAACACTGCGCCGCTGTAAACGGCCTCAGTGCCATAATGCGGTGATCCCACAACAACATCGGCCTGCCCGTCTCCGGTAATGTCCCCAGTTGCGACAGACATTCCAAACAGGTCGTTCAGTGTGCCAAGTTTTATCTCGACGTCAGGTGACTTACTCAGCTTGCCCTCGGCGTTACCATACCAGATGTAGGCGCGGCCGGAAGTCGCGCCAGCTTTGGCTGAATGCGGCGCACCGATCACAAGATCGGCGAAGCTATCACCATTCACATCGTTCTGCATGTTGATGGACCGACCAAACGAGTCACCGTTTTCGCCTGCGGTAATCATCTGGCTACTCGAACCGAAGGAACCACCACCAAGGTAAAGATATACTTTGCCGGGCGGACGGTTCCCAGTGCCCTGCCCGCCTTCCGCAGCTACTGCGAGGTCCGGAGTGCCATCGCCGTTGAAGTCACCGGTGGAAAGGGAGCTGCCAAACAGGTCGCCATCCTCGTGCCCACGAATCGTAAGCACAGGTGACGTTGCCAGCAGTCCGTCATAAATTGTCACGGTGCCGCGGGCAACAGGACCAGCATTTTCGCCAGTGGCGGAGACCGCGTAGAGCAGCTTGCCGCCCGTCCACGCATAGGCACCTTCGACAGCCGACCCATAATAGGCCCGCGGTGATTCACCATCCATAACACGCAGAAGATACTTGGCCGCGGCGTTGCGCGACTCGAGCTGTGCCAGCGACAAGGCGTAGACTGCCAATACCAGCACAGACGAGAACAGTATTAATCCAACTCTCTTCATGGCTTCATCCATTCTTTTCGAGAGGTCATGGAGTGAGTCGAGGAGTGGCGGCCAACAGACCGCTCACTCCTCGACGCAGATTACAGTCAGTTCGTGCTTAGCGGACGCGCACGAGGTCGATGCGACGATTCTGGTAGCGACCCTGCTCAGACGCATTGCTGGCAACAGGCTTGGTCGAACCATAGCCCTTGGCCACCAGGCGACTCGGATCCACACCACGCGAGATCAGGTAGTTGCGAACAGCATCAGCACGCGCCTGTGACAGCGGGTTGTTGATGGCGTCCGAACCGGTGTTGTCCGTGTGGCCCTGAACTTCGAGCAGCTGAATCTCAGGATGCTCGTTGATCAGCTTGGCAGCACCGTCCAGCACGCGAGCAAACTCGTCCGTGATTTCAGCGGAACCCGTGGCGAAGTTGATACCCGGGAAGCTGACCACGCCACCAGTCTCCATCCACACGGCTTCGATCGAATCCTTGTGTTCAGGACGCAGCAACTCCAAGCTAAGCTTCAGAGACGGATTGCCTTCGAAGATATAACGATGGATGAATTCCTTCGGACCATCGCTCTTGGCAACTGCGGCACCTGCCTGACGATCACGCTTCAAGCTGCCCATTGCGCTTTTCAGCGAATTGCACTCTCTGAAGAAGAAGTTCACCGAGAGACGGTGATTCTCGTTCAGGAATGCCTGCGGCTCTTCGACGTAAGCGTACTGAATGCCAAAACTCTTGAAACCAAAACCGAAGCCTGCGGTCAAACCGCTGTTAGCCTGATCGGTTTCCACGAGGTCATTCATACCTGCGGCAAGGTAGAAGCTCACGTTATCGCTGACGTCAAAGTCATACGCGGCGCCCACGTCGAGCGTGGCGTCTTCATCTTCGATGACTTGGATATCACCCGAGAACGTGACACCTTTCCACGGCATGAAGCCCATGCCCAGTCGCGTCTCAAACGGGATGTCGTCTTTGCCATGCTCACCGGCCAAGTCGCGCACCATCAGACCCACGAGGATCTCATCGTACGGACGGAACAGTAAGCCTGCGTCCAGACCCCAGCCCGTGTTGTCCGCGAGGTCTTCCTGCAGATACTTCGCGCTCAAACCAAGCGAGAACCCGTTTCCGAGACCGCGCGCGTAGCTCAGCTGGAAGGCGTTGTTGGACACATCGAAATCTCCGGTCTTGGCGCCCGTACCATCATACTGGCCGATGCCGGTGATGCCGGAATTAAGCCAAGAGAGGCCGAAGGTTCCAATGCGCTCGGCGCATAGTGATGCACCGATATAGTTGTGATTACGATCGGCCTCCAGCCCACCGGTGTACATTAACGCCACTTCAAATTTGTGGAGCCAATGTAGCGCTGCGGGGTTCCAGTAAGCCGCGGTCGCGTCGTTGGCGACGGCGGTTTGGGCCGTACCCATCGCCATTCCTCTCGCGCCCACACCCATCCGTAGATACGGATCAGTATAATTCTGCGCGAAGGCGGCAGAGGCACCGAACAGCATCAGCATGCACAGTCCCAGCGCCGTATTGCGAATTCGGGATGACATATCCCTTCCTCCTGTCCTATCGGCTATTCTCAAGTAACTCATAATTCCGAGTGATTACAAAACACGGGCTGGGAAGCCGCGTTGTGCGGCTTCCCAGCACCGGTTGGGTTTAGTTGTCAGCCTTCTTGTAGGCAACCTTCACGATGTTCTTGACAGACTTGCCGCCACCGGACACTTCGACATTGGCGAGGTAGACACCGTTAGCGACTTCTTCGCCATTGGCGTTGGTACCGTTCCACGTGATCGGAGTATTCGGATCGTTCAAGACACCATCCCACACCGTTGTGACATAGCGGCCGGAGAAGTCGTAGATCTTGATCGAGACCATCGCTCCACCCGAGGAACCATCACCCAGCGGCAGATGGAACGTCGTGTAGCCATCGGCCTTGGTGAACGGATTCGGATAGTTGTATGTCTCGCCGTCAACGATCGGCGACTCTTGACCGACACGGTAGTTCCACGTCGCCGAAGCACTATTACCGGCGAGGTCACTGACTTCCGCATGCAGGACGTAGTTACCCACCGCCAGCGCAGCCGGACGCAACGTTGCGAAGCCGGTCAGGCCGTTCGGGGCAATCGAGACGGTCGGGTTGTTGGCCACGTTCTCACCGCCGGCTGTGGTCAGCCACAGGCGAACAGAAGCCGGATCCAGACCCGTCGTACCGACTTCAGCGAAGTCCACGCGGAACTCAGGCGAACTCAGGATCGGCAGGATAACCGACGGATCAGGCTGGACGGCCGTGAAGACCGGACGACCCGTATCCACCGTGTAGACCTGCGAACTGCTCGGGAATGCGATACCACCGTAGTACTGACCACCCAGCGTCGCGCGGATGTTCAGCAGGCCGGTCAGGTCAAAGTTCGCACAGTAGATTGCCGTGTCGCCACTGAAGTTAACAGGCGCATCCACCACGATCGGGGCGTAGATGAGCTGGCCTTCGACCATCATCGCGCCTTCGAGCGTCATACGAACCGTAGTGCGATCGAACGCGTCACCCACCAACAATGCCTTGAAGCAATGCGGCATGGCCGACACGTGGAACGGAGGCTGCCATACGATGCGCGAGCCGCCCTGACCACCGTTGATCACCACGAAGTCCCAGACCCGGCTTTCGGTGTTGCAGACGCGGTCACAGACCGTCAGAACCACCGTATACGGACCTTCGGAGAGGTTGCCTGACCAGGTAATCACACCACCGCCGATCGTCGCACCTTCCATCAGATCAGTGTACTGACCCGTACGGTGATTGTGCAGGCGGAACTCGATACATGCAAGGTCGATACCGCTGTTGCCATCGAGGCTCGTGACACCACGGGTCAACGCTTCACGCCATGCTCCAAGATCAAGCTTGGTGGTCGAGAAGGTGGTTGCGCCCTTGTCATCTGAACCCTTCAGACTGACGCCACCGATGAAGCCCGACGCCGGAGCGACGTTCTTATCGAGGAGCGTTGCATCGCCACCAGGCATACCGGCAGCCGAACCGTAGTCTTCGTCATCGAAGAAGCGGCCGCTGATGGTTACCGGCAGGTCACCATTCACCACGCTGCCAGGCAGCGGGCTGATGGCTTCGACGATCGGCTTGGCGTCATCAACCACCCAGGTCTGCTGGACCTCACGGACGGTGCCGTACTGGTCACGTGCGGTGAGGATGATGCGCACATCGGTCGGCGTGCCGTTGCCGCCGAAGTTACCGAACGTCGCGGAACCCATCACCGTGAAGACCTGATCAGTGATCTGGTTGCTATAAGCCGGCGTTACGTTCAGGTTGACATTGGCCGTCAGGTCGCGCTCGCAGATGCTGCCATTGCAGTCATACAAGCCGATGAAGCGGACACTGATGTCACCGTTGCGCACGTTGGCGCCGTCATTCTCAGTTACGGTAGCCGTGAAGTCCAACGGATAATCCGGATTCCAGAAACCGTTGTACTGACAGCTGCCTTCTTCAACATCACCGAACACGACGATCGGGCCAGTGCTCAGGACGCGGAATGTCCACGTCGTGGTCAGCAGGTTGCCGACACAGTCTTCAGCGTAACCGTTGACCGTCCACAGACCCGCGATCGGATCCACCAGAACGATCTTGGCACTGGAGGTCGTACGCTCGATGAAGTCTTCAGCATTTTCATAGCGCTGCACCGGACCACGCGGCGGGACAACGACGAACCAGACACGGCTTGGAACAATACCAGAACCGTTGTCGTCCAGCGTGCCGTCGCCATCGCGATCGATGCGCGTTTCGCTCTTATTGGATGCGGCATCCTTGCCGGATACGTTCAGCATGCGGGTCGCACCCTTTGCCAGGGTAGCGTCGCCGCCGATCGAAGCCAGCGCTCCGCCGCAATCGTCACTGTAACGCAGTTCAACCACCACGTTGCCTTCGTTCATGACACTGTCACCCGTTGCCGGGAAGTGTGCCACGTCCGTCGGGGCGCAGTTGTCAGCCCAGTAGGTGCGAGCCGACATGTTGTAACCGTTATCGCTGCCGGACACGAAGAAGATGTTACGGGTCTCAACTTCGATGGACAGACCAGTCTGGCCATCAGGGAACGAACCGTCCATCGTGAACGTCACTTCGACTTCGTCACGGCCAGCCGGGTCAATGGTCGTAGGACCACTGATACGGATGCGATCCGGAATCGTCACGACGGTGTAGCTGATACCGTTCGGGGCAATGGCTGCTCCGCCGACCGTACGCACCGTAAATCCGAAGTCCTGCGGGTTGCCGGGCTGTGATTCAGGATTGAACCATGCACCGCATTCCGTGTCATCAAATTCGACAGACGGTCCCGGACAGTCAACATGCCATGTCCAGCTGATATTCTGATGATCCATCGTACCGATGTTGCCAGCATTGTCCGGCACAGCGATGGTAATCCGGTGATCACCAGGCGTGTAGAACAAGTCAGCAGCTTCACCGGAGTTCGGACCACCGATGGTAAACACGAAGTCATTCTGACCGGGCTGTACGATCCGGAAGTTCAGACCTGCCACCGACGTATCAGCCGCGCTGAATTCGAGGTCGTCGATCCAGAAGCGGACCGCACTAAGGTCGACACCGGAAGCGCCGAAGCAGCAGCGTGCCCAGTCACTGATCGAGGCCTGAATGACAGGACGCTCGCCGCAGTTGAACACGGCCTCTTCGAAGTTGATCGGGTCTTCGTCGTAGCGGGCAACCCAGCCATTCGACCAGTAGACGTCACCGTCGTTGTTGGTGCAATCAGCAACGTCTTCATTCGCAACACCGTCACCGTCATCGTCAATCGGCGCACCGACCGGCGACACAGGTGTGATGACCGGCGGAACGATATCCACCGTGTAGCGATAGTCATGCGTGCTTTCATTCTCGAGGCAGACGTTGTTGTAGACGTGCCAGTGTGCACACAGTGTCAGCGGGCAATTCTCGATGCTATAGGAACCGCTCTCCTCATCGTACCAATAGGAGAACAATCCGTCAATCAAGCCATCCCACTGCACAGTGATGGAGGCACGCACACCAATCTGAACACCGTTCTCAAGAATCGGTTGGAACGTCAGGGCTTCCGACGTGATTTCATGCACGTAGTCGCCGCCGTCATATTCGCAATTGCGGAGATCGAGGTACACGTACTGTGTATCAATTCCGGATTCGCGGTCAATGAGGTCCGCCCACAGGGTGACGTTGACGTCGCCGATGTAGGTTGGTTCAGTGTATGCCGTCGGCAGCGTGTTATCCACGTAGAATTCGGTCACGCGAGTCGGACGGTTATCCACGTAGAACTGAATCGTATGGACACCCTGCGTCAGGCAGCCGAACCACGGCGGGCAGCTTCCATAGTTGGGATTGAACTCAACCGAGAAGATACCGCTGACGTTATCATATTCGATGTCGAACAGTTCGTCGTAGTAGCAGTTGTCGTAGTTGTAACCATCAAGCTCGACAGGCTCACCGTCATTGACGATGCGGATACCGTCCAGCCAGACGTCCACGCGGTCCGGCGTCGGCGGAGTTTCGCCTTCACCCAGAACCACCCACCACATCGGGGTACAATCAACCACCGGCAGACCGTTGTAATACGGGTTATCAAACCACGGGTGGCAGTTGTCGCCGCTGTTCATACGAACGAACTCGTCGATCGGGCGAATCGTAGTCAGGAACACACCAAAGCGGATGCGGTCCGGACAGATATTAGTAAGGTCAGATACATCCCAATCCGGAATCATCTGGAAGTCCACTATTCCGTTTTCGAGGTCGCGGTCGTTGTAGGTGATACCCCACTCCTGCCACATACCGTTGTATTGACCAGATTCATCATCCGCATCCCAGTTCCAGTAGGCTACAACGACTTGCCATTCTTCCGCGTTTTCCGGAAGCAGGCTATTGTCGAAGCGCATACGGAAGGAAGACGGCGCCTGTTCGATATCGATATCGCCAAGATCATCGCTCTGAATTTCTTCAACCGCGGAGATCAAGGTGTAGTAGTACTGATAGGCCGGAACCATGCTGTGCGTCTGCGACGGCAGATACGGCTGGAACCAGAGGGATCCGCGCCAGCCGGTACCCCAGGCAGGGATCGTGACTTCGAGAACACCGTCTTCGCTGACGAGCGTTCCGTTCGATCCACCCTGGTAGTTGGCCTTGTGGATGTCCATCGCGTACGTGACCATCTGGATGAAGACATTATCACCCTGCTGGATCTTGTTGGAGCTGAAGACCTTGATACGTCCGTCTTCATCTTCAAGTTCGCACGGTCTGGTATTCAGCGGCAGTTCGCCGGCATAGAAGCTTGAACCAGCTTCCGGTTCGATACACACAACTCCAGCTTCGATGAGGCAGTTTTCCGTATAGTCTTCCAACGTGGTCAGGACCCACGGCTGCATTTCACCGTTGCTCGGGACGCGTACCCAGTCAGGCGCCCAGATTTGCGTTTGGGTGGTAACGGACACATCCTGACGGCGCCAGATCGGCGGGTTCGGATCGATGTTACCACTTTCATCCCATGCCACCGCACGGAACCAGGCGTTCGCAGGATACAGGTCGAATTCAAGCGTCACCTGCCACAGGTGCCAACCGAGCCAGTCGTTGCACTGATCCTGACGCGTGTTGACGGCGTCACTCAGCGGAATCCACGTCTGACCTTGGTTGATCGAGACCTGGAACTGAACTTGATCTGTCCAATTCGGATCGCAATCATCGGTTACTGCGTACAGGTAGTCACTGCAGCCGAACTCGTTGTCATCATCAAAGCCGACGATGCAAGCGCGCTGGAACTGCGAGTCTTCAATATAGACCGTTATCATGTGCTCACTGCAGTTGCCGGCCTGATCCCACGCGACCACAACCAGTGTGTACCACGAGTTGGGCGTAAGGGCAGTTGTCGCCAGCTGTGCCGACCACAGAGGACCTTGTTCATCACAAGAAATCAGGTCGGGGCTGGTATCTTCTTCACCGTAGAAGCACACGCGGCTGATATTGCTGTTGCCGCCGTTGCCAAAGACATCTTCAGCGGTGGCAACCATGTTGATGACTTCGCCCCATGGGATGACCGTCTGATCCGGCGTCAAGTCTCCGTTCACATTGGTGAACATGACGGTCGGCGGGCAGTTGTCCACACGGACGGAATCAGCGAACAGTACGTAGGCAAGGTTCGATTCCGGAATGGCGTTATCGCTCATCACTGCACGCAGGCTAATCGTACCGCACGTGCCTTGGAACGCGTTATAGACATTCCATGAATAGACCCAATTACCAGTGACACCAAGGTCCTGATAGGCATAACCGATGGACGACCAGAAGTTCGGATCGTTCGGATCGGCCGCCCACTTCCACTCGAACCAGACGGTGTCGATACCGTTGTCGGTGAGTTCGTTATTGAACCGTACCCACAGATCTTCAGGACCATTCTCGTTGTTGCTATTGAACTCACAGTATCCACCAATCAGGCCACGTGAACTCGGCAGGTTGCCTTGCAGCACCCATGGGAGGCTGTGGTCGATCACGATGTTACGGCAGTCAGTAGCGACTGTCACAAGCTGACCGGCGATATCGGCAGAACCGATCGCGCACAGCTGGCCCGGGCCTTCCGGCAGAGTAGTCACATCCCAGTAGGAACCTGAACCCTGACAGTTGGACCATTCAGTCTGACCAACATATCCGGAGACCGTGCGGATTTCATGGGTGTCACCTTGTGCAGTGACAAACAGGAAGCGCACGTAGTCCAGAGTGGGCTCAGAGTTGGCGTAGATACAGATTTCAGTGCCGTGGACATGCGGAGTGCCTTCCACGTCAAGGAAATCGTTAATCGCGACGATTGAAATATTGGCTTCTTCATCAACGATTGGAGCAGTCCAGTCAATGATGTAGTTGCCCTGCGCATCGTACTGATCAGTCTGTTCACAGTAGTCAACCGCAACAGCCGCGAAGTCGTAGTTCCAACCAACCACCAAGTCCGTCGGCACAACCCAGTTGAAGCTGAACGGCCATGTACGGTCTCCACCAACCTGGATCCAGTTGTTCGGATCGCCGTTGGTGTGGCGGTAGTAGAAGCGCACCTTGCGGATGCTGAAATTGTCTTCAGCTTCGATATGGAACGTAACCTCAGCACCGCGCTCAAGCTGCGTCACCGGTGTTTGCGTCGGGTCATCCGTGCGCCAGACCGACAGAATCGTCGCGACCGGAGCCTGATTGTCAACGTTCACCTGCAACAGAGCATTCGGGGCACCGTCGGCACCTATCGTAAGGTTACCGTTCATGTTGCCGAAATTATCTTCTGCGAACGCACCAACCCAGTAGGTGCCGTTCAGCAATTCGGTATTCCAGTAACCTTCGACCGGACCAAACAGACCCGGGTTGCCGGTTACGCGTTCGATCACCGTCCACGGGCCGTTCGAACCGACTTCGAGGAAAGCGAAGGTTACAGCCACCACGTCTTCATCGTTCACCTGTGCCTGTAGCGTGATATCGCCGTGGAGGAAGATGACGGACGAATCGGGCGTGCAATCCGGTGCGGTAATCAGGTCAAAGGCCATCGGCGCCACCGTGTCGGACACGTAGAAGCGCTTGACGTAACCGTTTGCCATCAACCACGCCCACTTCTCTTCGACGGTGGTTCCCTGACCGTAGTTCAGGAACTGCGTCCAAGTGAGTTCGTTGCCGGCTTGGTCAGTCGTGAGCACCGCGATATCGTACCACAGACCAGGCTGCGGTGCCGGGCAGTCGTTGTGCCACAGGTCGACGTCATTGACCGAGAACGGACCGGTCGAGTCATCACCGATGAAGCACCAGCTCCACATTTCGAGCGGATGATCTTCGGCACGCTTGATGAACCAGTGCGCACCGTACGCATCAGCTTCTTCTTCATCAGCGCAAGCACCGATAGTGAGAAGTGAGAAGCGCTCGACTTCGTCGCCGATTTGCGGCTCAGTCCAGTGGTCACAGGTTTCGAGGTTGTTAATGTTTACACCATTCTCCCAGACATACACACGGGCCATCGGAGCTTGGACATCGAACGACACGGTGTAGATTTCCGTCTCTTCGAGGTTGCCGCACTCGTCTTCCGCCCACGTGCGGACCAGAACGTCACCGGCCAAGCCAGAGACATCCCAAACCACTGTCCAGAAGACATCGTGATCCAATCCATCCCACCACGGGGCAGGTTCATTGCCACCCCATTCGCACGGCTCATTACCATCTTCATCCATGCCGATTTCGAACCAGGTGTTACCGCCGTCCACGCTGTACTCAAAGTACACGCGGCTGATGGATTCGTCACCCGTTGCGGCAAAGCTGTGCAGCCAGATGTCGTGGATATCGCCAAGGGCGCCGAGGCTGACCGTACGGGTCTGCTGATCGACGATCCACAGACCGTCAACTCCCTGCTCGCGACTACCATCATCACACCAAGGCTCTTCGCTCGTACCGACCGACCACAGCATGCTGGACGGCGGCGTGGTGTCATAGATATAGATATTGACGAAGTGACCACCGTCGAAGGCTTCCATAACGCGTGACACGTCAAGGTCACCATTGCCCCAGCGATCCTGAACGATGGCCACCACGTGGATGGAATCGCCACAGGAGATGCCGGACAAGTCAAGTTCGACGTAGTGCGGGTTGCACGGACTCGGAATGTATCCACAGGACGTCCACGCATCGGCCTGGTTCGGATGCCAGATATTCTTGCACCAGACTTGGACGATGTTGTTGGTCTGCGTCGAGTCATTCGGCACGAGGCCGTCCGTCCACTGCACCCAAAGGGTCACAGGATCTTCGTCACCGGCGTTGACTTCGTACGTGAAGTTGCCTTCCGTTGCGGGTACGCCGTTAACCTCGGTGATATCTCCCACGGGTTCAGCGTGGTCAACATACACCCAGAATTCGTCAAGCATTTCAGTCGGTTCAATCTGGCAGATGGCGTCGTGTGCGCGCACCCAGACGCGGTAGTAACCGCTCGGGTACTTAGCAGCACCTTCATCTGTCGTATCGGCCAGCCACCAGTCCAAGCACCAGTTCGGGTTCAGATGCGACGCAAAGGTCGGATCCCACCAGAATGTGTCTACAGCAGTCTCGGCGACGCCGGCGGCTTGGCTCTCGACGTACAGGACGACGTAGTGAACATCCTGCTCGTAGCTTGCAATGACACCACAGATCTCGACAGACTGATCGCCACCGATCTCCGTCGTGCCGTCAAGGATGTCATCACGCAGACTATTGTACTCTCCGTCCACACAGTCGTAGCCCGAGTAATCCATATAGAGGATATCGGTGTGCTCCGGAACGGTCGGGTAGCAGTCGATACAGATCAGGTCGGTGGCTTCTTCACCACACGTCGTCGTGACCACGACGCTGTCTTCATTGCCCTGACAATCCGTGAAGTGGATCGTGAAGGTATAGCAGCCATAGTCAAGGACAGGGTACTGACCGCCTTCACCGGATTCGTAACGGTGCTCGAGCCAGTAGTTACACAGGTCACCACCGAAGTCGAAGTACCATTCGTCGTCGTCACTGCGGGTAAGGTAACCAAAGTTGTAAGCGTAGTTGCCGTCTTCACGAACCGCAGTCATCCACACTTGATCAACATTGATCTCGTTGGACAGCTGATCCGGATCGAAGTCGACCCAAACGATGGCCTGACCGGGCTGGATTTCGAACCAGCAACGGTCACCGCAAGCGGTCGCAACTTCAGCCGTACCCTGTGCCGTGCTGGTACCAGTCGGCGGCAGAGCGTCAACATACAGGACCTTCACGTCAGACGTATCGTTACCGTTGTAATCTTCAACGATGACGCGCAGCCAGAAGATTTCCTGATCGCCAACATCCTGCGGCTGCGGCTGGAAGTACACGCAACGCGTGGTATCGCCGTCGAGGCCGTGATTGATTTGATCCCAGATCGTTTCAATGTTCCGCCAGTTGGACGGCACGCCGTTATTGACAGCCGCATACTGGAAGGTCAGCGAGGCCAAGCCCGTATCAATATTGGTCGGGGCGAAAATGGCCTGCAGACAATACGGATCAGCCGCATGGATATACAGGATCGAGTCGGACGTGCACGAGGAAGCGATCTCCTCGTTTGCATTGATAACCTGATAGAGTTCAATGCGGGCCGCCGGCTGAATATCATTCAGGCGGATCGTGATGTAGCATACATCGTTGTCACAGAGGTCGGTGTTGCCCACCGTGTCAATGGCGATGACTCGCAGCTGGTACCAGCCTTCCGGATCATTTCCGGTTTCCTGGAAGAAGCTCAAGAGATCCCACGTTGCGGTCAGCGTATTGCCAACGTGACGAACTGTGTCGTTGCTAAGCGTATCGGCCTGGATGTTGGTCCAAGGTCCGATCGGGTTCAGCGTACGATATTGGAAGACACCGAGGATGGATGGGTCAAAGCCCGCGTAATCCTGGTTCGTGGCCACAATCACGAGGTCACGATTGTCCGGGATCACCACCACATCGTTGCCGTTGACACCCGGCTCGACGTCGCCGACGAGCGAGATGCAAGCGCGTGCTTCGCTGACGTCAACCCAGATGCTCTCTGCGGCGGCGATATAGGTATTACCGCAGTGGTCGACGACGATCGAACGGCTGTAGAACAGCGTGTTCTCTTCGCCGCGGCCATCGCCACCCTGAACATCATAAGTCTCGTCAACCAAACCGTCACCGTCATTGTCGATATTGTCAGCCGTCGGGTCATAGGCGGTCCAGAAGGAAGCCCAAGCTTCAATCCAGCCCTGACCACCCGAAGCGTAGACCGTATCCACGTTCACCCAGCTCGAATCCAGTTCCGGATTCGAAGTCAACGACACTTGATAGATGACCGCGCAGATATCTTCAACCACGAGGTTGTAGTTACCGTCGATCGGCTGAATGTCGGTAACGAAATGCACGTTACCCGACTCATCACAACGGCCACCATTTACCCAGAAGTTATCAAACTCGATATCGTGCGTCGCCACCGGGGCGTCGTTATCCACGAAGAATACGTGGAGCGAATCGCCGGGCGCCGGATTCTCAATCACGTGATAGGCAAGTTCGTCGTGCCAGCCGACGACAGTCCGGAACTCGTGATGGCCGTCACCAACCGACAGGCTGTTGAAGTTGATCACATATTCGCAGAGGCAAATCGTCGAGTAGGCCGATGAGCTTTCACCATACTGCTGCTCCTGGTCATCGCTGCAACGGTCGTAAGCAATAGGCTCTTGATCGTTCCAATCGATATTGCGCGGATCATCAATCCAGCGGTCAATACCGGGCTCATCCCAGACGTTGTTGTCGTTAGCATCGATGACGATCGAGTAATCGTAGCACGAATTGTCACCGTGGTCGAGATAGATATCCGTCTGCCAGAACCCGTCAGCAACCTCGCTCATCGGATAGAACTGACCGGTATTCCAGATGTAGATTGCCACATCCGGGAACAGATCACGCTCTGCATACCACGAATAGATCGGGTTGCTATGACGCTCGTAGTACCAGCCGGCCATACCGGGCAGCTCACGTTCGTCAAACTGGAAGCGCACGTAGGCTTCGCCAGGATAGGCGTCGTAAGTCAGGCCCGTGATCGCGTCGAAGACAGGTACCCACGCCGAACCATTCCAGCGCTGGAACCAAACGGTGTCAATTTCACCCGAGAAGTAGCTCGGATCGCTGACATCATTTGCCGACAGCGGGATAGTATTGTGCGCGCCACAGGCGTCGCCATACGGCGGGTAGCAGAACACGACTTGCGGTTCATTGACATTCACGATGCGCACGACGAGGTCGAGGCGCGTGCTGTCTGAACCTTCGATGAAGCCGTCGCAATCCGTGTCGCCCTCATTCAGAGTGTCATTGGCGAACGGAGCGTAGACGATGTAATTCACTACGGCCGAGAAGTTGTAGGTGCCCGGCGGGTAGCTATTGTCGAAGTAGACACCGAACTCATACTGACGCGTGCCAGCATCCGGTGGGAACTGATCCCATGCACGGAAGTCGTTGAAGAAGTCAAAGACTTCAATCGGACCGCCGTCACAGACAGCCTGCAGCGTGGTATCATCACTCATCATCCAGAGTTCGATATTGAACACCTGAACTGAGTCACCATGACAGTTACGAATTGCATCGGCATCCACGTAGAACAGGACCAGTGCTTCCGGATCGTTTGAACCCGGGTCCGTGGTGCGGTTATAGAGGACTTCGATTGTGTCGGTAATTGCATCCTGCCATTCCACAGGCTCAGTCACGCGGACACGATTCTCCGGATTGTTTACGTCATTGGTGACATAGCTAACATCCGTAATCGGCGTGTTCGGCGGGCAGAACGTGTAGATGTAACAGGAATTCTGATCACCAATCCACTCGATATTGCCGGTGACGTCAACGACATAAGCGGCGAAGTCCCAGCGCGAATACACGAGGCCGTCCGCAGCGTCTGCCGAGTCAAGCCAAGCACGAGCATTCGACCAGATCACACCCACCGTGTCGTATGTGCTCTGCAGCACGATCGCACTGTCGGCGTTGCGCGGCAGCGCCGGGTTCAGCGTGTAGTCGTTCGGAATATCGAAGGTATCAGTCGTACCGTCGGCGCGCCAGAACTTGAAGTACATCAGCCATTCGTCTTCGACATAGTCGGCAACGTTGGCGATGAACATCAGAGTATCCAGCGGATTCTGGTAGTTACAGGTTGAGAACTTGTCGCCATCATAGATCGGCGTGCTGGGAGCCGTGAACTGCGGGACGCCCCATGAATACCAGCCGTGGTTGTAGCACCACAGGTTGGTGCCGTCGGGGATACGGTCGCGGATTTCAATGGCCATGCAGCAGATCTCAGAGCCGCACTCGAGGTCACGATCCAAATTGCAGTCGCGGTTATAGTCGCCCTGCATATTGTTGTCACCCCAATCGACGTCATCGATGGCGTAAGCGCGGAAGCGTACGGAATCCAGCGGGCTGTTGCCGAAGTCATAAAATGCCACGTGAATTTCGTAGTAACCAGCAGCATCCGGAGTTTCGATGAAACCATCTCCATCACTGAGATAGAGTTCGGCACCCCAGATTTCGGTCTCCTCGTTCAGGTCATTTTCGAGATTGCGCCAGTTGCCGAAGCGATCCAGAATCTGGAACTGCACACCGGAGATACCACAAGCCATGTCAAGACCGATGTTGTCCTGTACGTTGGCACGCAGCGCGAAGGTTTCGCCTTCGTTTTTAGTTCCAACGACAACAAACTCATCCCACCACGGTTCGCCAACCCAGCATTCGGTCACCTGCGGCATCGTGTTGTCCACAAAGACACGTGACCAGATCGGATCGGAGTCGAACAGCGCGCTGGTATCGTAGGCTACCGCATACAGCCAGTAGTAGCCGGACAACAGATTATTCGTATTCCAACCGGTCGAACTGTAGTAAGCCAGACCAGCAGAAATTGAGTCAGGATTCGTCGAGCCGCCGATGAAGGTATGGATACCCAGACCCGGAATCGACAGAGAGTCAACGAAGAAGAAGGCGATTGAATCCACGTCGGCGAACAGCGGCGCGACGGCCTGTACAGGCACCCACTGCGGTTCGTCACAACGGATATTCGTCACGCACATATCCGGCTCGGGGAAGCAGACCAACGCCATCGGCGCAGTGGTATCGCACTCGACGCGGAATGTGATCACCGGAGTATTCAGGTAATCATAATTTCCGCAGACGTCGAAGGCAACCATACGCAGATTATACTGGCCGCTGCCGAGGTTCGCGATATTCCAGTTGATCGAGAAGTCCTGGAAGTAGTTATGGCGAGCCGTAATCGTATCCTGTGCATCGCCGTGGAGACCACTCAGAATGTTCACCCAGCCCAAGCTCGGATCAGTGTTGCCCGGAATAATAGCATTGGGCGCGTTGAAGAACTTGTACTGGAAGACACCTTCGTAGAGATCGAACCAGCGATTGGCTACCGTGAACGTATCACCCGGAATCGGATCATAGAAGAGGTCTGGTGCTATATAGTCCTCAGCGATGATGAAGATGGTCGAGTCCGTCATCGTGTTCGGATTGAAACAGGCAACCAGTGATCCCTGCGGGCCTCCGCCAGGGCCAGGAATGGCCGCTGTCAAAGTAGAGATGTAGGCCAGCGGCGCGATATCGTCGGTGATGTCCACCGCGAAGGTATCGATACACTCATGACCGTAGATATCGAACGCGCGGACGCGGACGAAGTAACGGTTGGTGCAGGATCCATCCGGATTGACCGGCGGCAGACCGAGCGTGTCTTCAGACGACCACGGCAGATTGCGGATATTCCAGTATGCGTTGAACGGATACTCGGTATCCCAAGCCTGACCTTCGTCAGTCAGCAGGTTGACATTCTGCCAGTAGGTATAGGCGTCAACGTTGCCGTCACGGTTTGCATCGAAGGCGTATTCAAAGATCACGCTGTCCACACCGTCGAGCGAGTCGTCAATGTGCGTGTAGATCTCGACATAGTCCCATGACGTATAGAGGTCGGTCACCGGCGTATTCAGACCAGGACGCGAGACATAGGCGTCATTGATGGCCGGACAGGTCCGGTCAAGAATGAAGCTCCACTGATAGTCGCAGCTGTTGCCGAGACGGTCGAGAATCGTAACCCGAACAGTATAGCGACCGTCGGAGAGATTCTCGAGATTGTCGGTCGCATCACTCAACGTCAACGGACCTACATCAAAGAACAGCGTATCATCGTAGAACGTCTGGGTAAAGCTCGCCACGACGTTATTGAACGGATCGAGCAACTCGATAGTCGAGGAAGACGTGCCGTTCCAGGTCGTGCTGTCCACCGAGTTGTCCGGACTCAAGTCCAAACCGGATCCGGGGTGTCCATTGGCATCAAACAGAGCGGGATCACGGGCCCAGACGACCAGCGAGTCAAAGTTCGAAAAGATGAACAGGCTGTCGTCGGCGGTCAGTTCGTCAAGCACGAAGGAAGATTCGAAGTTCAGATTCTTCCGCACTTGAACCGGTTCGCCGTCCTTCCAGAAGAACATCTCGTCACCAAACGGGCAGGATTCATCTTCGAAGAAGGTCAGAGCAAAGTCACCGTCGCAAGTCAACGAATCACGATGTCCGTAGATATCGCTGATGAACAGCTTCACATCGTAACGACGCTCGCTAAAGTTATCGGCATACCAGAGGTAGTCGATCCAGACACCGTTCACGTTCATCGAGTCGACGTGCGCGACCTGCGGCATCGTATTGATGCGGAGGTCGGCGGTGTAGAAGTCCACACCTTCGCCGATTTCGTCGATCGTGCCGTCGTTATCGTTGTCAATACCGTCGCACTGCAGAACGCTATCCTGCACGAAGATGAAGAAACGAGTCGTGTTATTCTCTTCGTGTGAGTACCAGTACCACTCGCCGGGCGCGGTGTAGATCTTATAGAGGTTCTCGCGTTCCGTATCCGGCGAGACCTTCTCGTCATTCCACAGTGCCATGTTGTAAGCATCAACATAGTCCGTATCGGAGCAGGCGACCGTGTTCGAATCGCAGAGCAGGATCATGCCGGGGTTCGGCTCATTCCAATTCTGGATCGTGAACGAGATCACGCTGTCGAGATCGGCGGCATTGCAGAACTCTTCAGGCATATTGCAGAGCGTATCCGACAGGTGGAGCGACCACCAGTAACGGTTCGACGGGATATTGACGTTGAACAGCGGTCCACCACCCATGTCGTCATAGAGCGGGATAATGAACACGAGCGAGTCAATATTGTTTCCATAGACGTTGTAGTACACAACATCCGGATACTGCTGCCAGTCAGTTAAGAAACCAGTGAAGTCAATCCAGACTCCCGACCAATCGTAGACGGTGTCGCCCGGGCTGACCACGCAGTTATTATCCATCAGCACGGCGACGGTCAGGACACTGTCCCAATCCAAGCCGTAGACGGAGTTTTGCAGAACAAGAACACTATCCACACCGTTGATGTCCGGATTGCCCGGGAAGCCGGTTTCGACTGTGAAGTCACCCCAAGCTACTGACGAGAGATACTCGGCAGTGAAGGAGGTACCGGTACCGTATTCGACATCAAGGTAGTAGCCGTGTGAACCACCCAAGCCGGTTTGACGCTGGCCCTTGACCGGCACGATGACAGTCTGGCCGCAATCGATGAACTGCGGATCACGGACGATCCACTTGGCAACCAGGCGGGTCATTCCATTGCAGTCGGTTTCAATTTCCCACCAACCCGGCACGTCGTCGTTCATATTGGGGGCAACACCGTAAGCAGGCGCACCACCGCCGAAGTTCGGCGTGAAGGCGGTCCAAGCGTAGGCCGGGCCAAAGCCGGACAGGTCGGCCATCAACGAGTCGATACGCAGTGTATCTTCAAAGCCGTTAAACAGGCTGTCCATCCAAGCCCAGACGTAGATCCACTCCCCGCTGTTTCCATCGAACCAGCCCGGCGCGCAGGAATCTGAACCCATCACCCAAACCGAGTCAACATCCGGAACCGTAGTATCCGCGCCGGAGAACTCGAAGATATTGAAGTGCGAGCCCATATTACAGGCGACGTCAGTCACATAGATCCACAGCGAATCGAACGTTCCTTCTGCACCAATCAGGTGGCACGAATAGTCCGGATCAATCCGCAGGGTGTCGGTAATTTGCGAAAGCGTGTCGCCCGGAGTCAGGTAGACACCGCTCGGCGTCCAACCCCAGTAGGCACGGTAGTTTCCGCCACCCAGATCAACGATCTCATGAGCATGCACGGTGTCATAGGCAGCCTGCATGATCGGATCGCACCAGAAGCGGCTGAAGTTGGCCCAAACATGTTCCGGCGCGCTGACCAAGTCGGCAGCGTAGCCGTTGATGTCGGCATAGATGTGAACATGTTCGTCACCCGGCGTCACATAGGCGCGCACCGAGTCGTCACCGATAGTATAGATGAAGTCCACGATCGGCGGCAGCGAATCGTAAATCGCGATCGGCCAGAGAATCGTGTCTGCATTGCCTGCATTGTCGACGATCGCAAAGTTGACAAAGATCGTGTCGCCGTTGTGATACGTCGGGTTATTCAGGATGTACAGCGGACCGGGATTGAGGTCATAACACTCCAGACCCCAGATGTAGCATGCCGTGTCAAGGACGGGTGGCGCAAGGTCAACCTCTGCATAGAGGTTGTTACCTTCCCACGCGTAGTTTGTATCGATGACCGACAGGTCGGCCCACGCGACATTTGCACCTTCCGGCAAACCGAGGCTCGAGTCATGATTCGCATCAAAGACGGCGATCTTGAGCGTAACCTCAGAGCCAAAGCTCAGGTACGGCAAGTTAGCCGGCAGATCCCAGACCGGATTATTCATCAATAGATCTGCAAGGGCGGTATCGCACTCGCAATAGGCATCCGAGGTGAAGATTTCCGGCGGCAGACAGTCACTGCAGAAGTTCAGCGTGTCCTGCATATAGAGCTCACGGTCGTGGTGACCGATGAGGTCGTGGGCTGCATGGAAGCGGAACCATGGCGCAACTGAATTCAGGCAGAAGAATGTCGAATCCGGTGTGAAGTTCCAGTACGCGACAACCTTCAGATCCGGACCCGTGCGGTAGGTCACCTCAAGCGTCCAGTCACGGATAAAGCCTTCGTCAGCACCAAACACGTCGGAGACGATCAGCGTCCAAGTACCGTTCGGATTCTCGCCGTCGAAGTCAGAGAGATTACCAGCAGGCTGCCATGTGCCCGTGAACGGGGCAGTGCCCGGCGGTGCGGGGAATGGCAACGCTGCCTCATCATCGAACGTCACGTCGATAAGGTTATCACCCGAATAGGCGATATTCGAAGGCTTCAAGAGAACTATCGTCCCGTTCGGCGATTCAAGCGAGATATTGAGGTCGCCGATCCACGTATGCTCGATGACATCCAGCGTGATGTTCACGTCGAGGATTGCACCGGCATCGGGATCATTAATGAACGCGTTCGAGGTGGTATTGTCTTGGATGGGCACAGGTCCGCCGACATACGGATAGACACCCGTGAATGTTCCGAACACCACGTAGGAGTCCGGCGGCACGCTGTCCATCGTGGCATCCTGCAACAGCTGGGAGAGGTCCGCCCACAGCTTGGTGGGATCCACACCCACACCTTCACCGTCCGGACAATCTACCTCGCTATCCCACACGCAACCGACCAGCGTAAACGCCTGCTCGGGTTCGATACAGAGTGCGAAGTCGTCCATCTCGATACCGTTGCTGTCCAACAAGGACCATTGCGTCCACAGCGGCTCGTTGACGTCAACTTGCACACAGTCGTCGAAGGTCATCGAATCGCGGACACCTTCCCAACTGACGAAACGAATTTCGAAGTCGAGATAGTCGCCGTCGCACCAGATGGTGGCAAGGTCAGAAGAGTCGGCTCGGATGAACCAGTAGTACATGCGGGCCCAACCAATCTCGTTGCCCAGACCATCTATATAGATGAACCAGTCACCCACAGAGTCCGGCACAACCCAAGGATTCGGGTCGTCTGTGATGCGCTGGAAGTCACCTTCCACAACGCGCAGCGAGTCAGCCTTGACACCCGGCAGACACTCGGTCAACTCGCAGGTCTCAATGATGGTCGCGCAAACGGTGATGTTGGTATCTTCCGGTGCAATCCAGCCCATAATGCTATCCGGTCCGAAGACGTCCGGACAACCGGCCGCCCACGGGTCGCACGGGATGAGGTGCAGGCAGAACGTCGTGTCTTCGAAGCTGTCCGCTTCGTAGGCATCGCTGAACGCCGGGCTATTATAGCGGCCCGGGTTGCCACCCTGGTCCCACGCTCCGCGGATTACGAAGCAAGCATTATAGATGAACGTATCCGGCGGCATATTAAAGATGCGGCCAGTGAGGGTGTATTCCCACTCATTGCCGGCGAGACTCTCCGGTGCCACCGAAATCAACTCAACCTGAATGTACGTACCCGGCGCCGGACCATTATTGATCAGCAGACCGGCGGTACTATCAACAAGCGAAATTTGCCAGTTACCAGTGATGTTCCATTGTCCAACTACTGCACCAGCATAGCTTGAACCATCCACATTGGGATAGGCCGCCGGATCATAGTGTACTTGCTCACTGGCACGAACCGTCAACTGGAAGGTGTCGCCTTCAGCATAGCGGAAGCCGCAGTCACCGTCCCAGCCATCATTATTAACAGTGGCCGTGCTGTGCGTCGCCGGATCACGGGTGCCAGCGGGGATACCGGTCCATTCAAGGAACTCGGGATTCTCGTTGTCCACATCCAACTGAGCAACGGTCGTATCGCACACCATGTAGATCGTATCCATGCCGATGATCTGGGCGGAGTCGCCGTTGATCGTCCAAGCCAGCACAAGGATTGTGTCCTGACCGGTAATCGGCACCAGCATCTGACTGTCGGTTCCGGCATTGATGAACCACGTGCCATTCCACATATAGCGGAATTCCATCAGGCCATTGTTCGTCTCGTTATTTTCGAGACGGCCAAAGTAGACGCTGTTTTGTGGCGGGTCTTCGCAGCCTAAGGAACCGTCGAGATCAACACACTGCGTGACAAACAACGGCTTGCGGACGATGCGGCTGCGGGTCGGAACCGTATTCGTATTACGGAACTCGACCACGAGCGTGTCGTGATAGACATCATCGTTGAACGGCGCGCCGAAGTTGTCAGCCTGCGTAATCGACAGGGTATCAATCAGGATACGAACGAAGATTGAGTCATGAACCTGATCGTGAGCCGGATTCAGGATAGCGTCGTAGGCGCCGTTCGAGTCAACCGAACCGGGCGAGAACGCATTCCAAAGCGGCATTTCACCGAACAGATTGAAGTCAGCAAACGGACCATCTTCGGAGCCGGCAACCGCGTCCAGCGTGTCCGGATCCAGGAAGTAGAACTCAATCGGTCCGACGATACGCGGACAACGGCTTTCACCAAGCAACGCGATGTTATTGCACGTCGGGGTGATGTTCGTCGCCTGCGTGAAGTTGCTGTCGGAGTCGAAGGCGATCGCGCGGATAATGCCGTAGGTTCCGGAATTCTCGCAGTCGGCTTCAAAGTCGTCAATCTGGTAATCGTTGTTCGACACGTCAGCCGTATCAATCATACCCAGATCAACCATCAGACAGGCGCGCCAGATCTTATAGGTCGCGTTGTCCGTTGCCACCGGCGCATTGACCCAAATCGAGTCATAGGCGGCCGCAACGCTGTCTATATTAAGGATGCACGAGAAATCGAACAATGCGAACTGCGCGCTGGTGTCGGTGCGCATGTAGACGCACAGCGACTCACCCGCGAAGAAGTTCATGTTGCAGACGTTCGATTCATTGACGATGTTCACAGAGTCAATCGCCGGTCCAAGACCGTTGATCCACATGCAAACCTGATCGCCGCGGTAGACGTTTCCGGCATTGTCCTGAAGCTCGAGCGTCAGGCAATAGAGACCGTCCGGCAACAGCTGATTATTCGGACCGCGCATTCCCCACTGGAAGCGGATCGTGTCCGAATTGATGTCATTAAAGAAGAAGGAAATCGGCTCACAGTAGCGCGTGTGGCTTCCGTTGCTGGGGTCGCCCTGAGTATAATAGATCGAGTCAGTTATGAACGGCCAGACACCCTGCGTATAGATCGAATCGAGACGAACCGTGTAGCACAGGTCTTCCGCTAAGCAGGTGTCCAGCAGACCCTGCGTGTAGTAGCGGCGCGCCTTGAACTGAACGAAAGGCAGCGGATCACCATTTGTCCACAGATAAGGATCAACAATGGACGCGGGCGGATAGTCCGGGCCAATCGGATACTGCGGATAGAACGTGGGCGCAACCAGATCCAGCGGAATAGTTGTCGTCGGGAAGCACGAATCAACCACCGCATAGAGGTTGTTCAACTGCGTATAGCCGTCCAGAATGTCGGTGCTGCCGTCATGATCGGAGCCAAGCACGGCGTTACAGCCGCCGGCATCCATATAACGGGCCTCGGTGATACCGACCAGCATACCCCACGGGCAGTACTGAGCCAGCATGTTCAGGTTCGGATCCAGAGAATCCGGCCCGTTCTTGCCATACCATGTAAAGCAGGCACTGGAATCTATCCCAACGTACGGCGAGCGCCAATCCCAGTTAACCGAGTCGGGCGCGGCCATCGGGTGGTAGTAGTCCAGAGCCGTGATAATCGCACCAGTCGGGGTATCCGGGTTATCATCCGGAATCACGCGAACGTCAAACCCAATCAGGTAGACTTTCTGCAGAACGTGAATATAGTTCGCCACGTCATAGACCGAGTCCACGCCGTCCAAGTACCAGCGAATGGAATCGGGAGAAAGGTTCGTAAAGGCAGTCGCCAGCGCGCTATCATAAGGAGAGAAGCGCTGGTTGCAATAGTTGTCAACACCGTCAAACGTCCAGTAGGTGTCAGCGCCCGGCAGCTGCGGCGGCTGATTATCCAAACAGACATCACAGCCGGTCAGCGTACCCGTCGTATCGCCGAAGTGAACCGGGTTGGACGGATTACCCGCATCGTCAAGCGAATAGACGTAAATCGTGTCGCCGTTCAGGAGACCTTCCAGAATACAGAACTCGACAGAATCCCAGTGGGTGGAGTCGCACGAAATGGGAATATCAACCCACATCAGGTCGTTGGCCGCGCCCGGATTAGGACCGTTGCCAAAACGAACAGAAACCCAAACGCTGTCCAGCGACAGCAGATTGATCGAGTCCTCGTTCATCGGGAACTTGTAACCCGGCGGGACGATATCATGGAAGTCTACGGCCATCCATGAAACGTCAAAATTCTGCGAAACCGTGTCGCAGTCCTGCCCCCAGCCGTTGAACATCGGGTTATAAATATCCAGCAGAACACTGTCGCCGTCGCAGTTGTGCGCCGGATTGTTCTGCGTCGGGAAGCCATTCTGAACCGTCGACAGGTAGATACGGAAAAAGTCGCCGCAGCCGGCGATAGTGTCGTTATCCAGATAGTTCAGCTGAACAATACCGCAGGAGTCGATGCAAACCTGATCGAGCGTCGGCGGCGAGTTATCGACCGGCCGCACGCAGGGAATCGAATCCACGAGCACAGCATCAAACGGCCAACCTTCTTCGCCCTGCGGATCCCACTGGTAGTAATAAAGCCAGATGGTATCATTCGTGCAGGCGTTGACCAAGCCATTTTCATAGCGGCACGGCTGGACGATAATCGTGTCCCCGGCGAAGAGATTTGCGTCAGCCGGATCACACGTCAATCCTGAACCGTTCCAAAGCAACGTATCACCAACAGGCATCGTGTCTATGGTCGAGGCCAGCGCAGAATCCAGCCACACAGTGTCGTTGATGGCTACGATACCGTCAAACGCGATACCGCCGCCTTCACGATACTGGATGAATGAACAGCCGGATTGGATATCACACGGGGCTGCGATCGTGTACGGGTTATCCGCACAGACCGTTGTGCCGTTCGGGGCGGGGGTATCGTCCCAGCCCAGCCACGTGATACCAAAACTCAGCAGTTCGCCTGCCGACAC
This sequence comes from bacterium, assembly GCA_023382385.1. Taxonomy (NCBI): domain Bacteria; species bacterium. Next base: position 642,894 of record JAHDVH010000001.1, read on the forward strand.
GGACACGCCTTCGGGATGGAATTCAATCGTGGCAACCACTAAGCAGCTGTCAAGATTCGTGTTCCAGTTAGCCGGATTGATAGGTCCGGCCAGACCCATGTGAGGCGTAACCACCCAGTCCATCCGGTACATAACGTCGGACGGACCCGCCGGACAATTAACGACCATGGTGGGATAAAGGGCCGGGATCAGCACACCGAGGTCCGGTGTCGGATCCAAACCAACCGCGGCCGAATCGCAATAGCGATTCACGTAGGCGGCTCGTGCTGTAAGACGCAGCATGTCGCCGAGCTCATCAATGACGCCGTTCGGCGCCACGAGCCCGTTAGAATCTTCAATGCATACTGCGACAACCGGTTCGGTCGCATTGATTTGCGCTTCGGCCGACTGCGGCACGAGCGTAAGAATCAGCGCCGACAACGCGGTCGTCAGCCACACAAAAAGAGTCTTGGACCTCATTCTGTGGTTCTCCTGAATATGGGAAATCTTCTTTGTCCGAGGGGAAATATTTGCGGCGGTCGCACACGCCGTAGACCCACATGGGGCACTCGTCGCCCTGTGGAAACTGTGGATAACTTGCGATGTCATGAACTGCATGTTCAAGTCGGAAGAAAGGCTAGAGTCTGGCATGAACGCGTCCGCTTTTTTTGTCAACCCAGCTTGAGGAAAAAAACACAAGCCACCCGAGCCGCAGCAATTCGAGCTTGCCGCAGATTGCTTCAGGTTGCAATAGTGTTGTGCTGGAAATCAAGTACTTACTAAAAGGGCTGAGACCTAAGTTCAAAAAAGTTCTATACTGGTCAAAGTTCCCCAAATATAGTCAATCGGAATCAACTTGTCAAGGAAAATGTTTTGCCTATTTTTAACAATCACAAACTCCGGCAAAACGAAAGTCTTTAATCCTCAGGAGGTTCGCAATTATCAGAGACCCAGAACTCGAACTTTGATGCTATCTCAATGTTTCTTATGAATTTTATGGCAAATGACTAGGCAAGTCTATGGCCTAAGTCGTGGCAAAATGCACGCCACTTAACATGGCTATGCGAGGCTCGTTAGCACGAGCGTCCGCACGATTTTGGAGGAAACAACTGTGGAAACTTGACTTGGATCGTAGTCCGGGGACAGTTCAACAACATCCCAACCCACCCAATTGCACCCCTTAAGTGCACAGATCCAGGCCTGTAAAGTTTGGTAGGTCACCCCACCCGGCTCAGGGGTTCCGGTTCCCGGAAGTATAGATGGGTCAAGCACATCCAAGTCAACAGTTACATAGAGCGGTCGGTCGCCAACCCAAGCGCGAAGTGCTTCGGGTGTCGGGTAGTCGGGGTGGTAAGTTCCAAATTTCTTGGCAGTTTCGAACTCCTCCCGAGTGCCGGACCTCGGCCCAACCTGCAAGATTCGTGACGGATCCACAAATTCGCTGATTCTTCGGATAACCGTTGCATGGCTCAACTTTGTACCCAAGAAATCATCACGCAAGTCCAAATGTGCATCAAATTGCACCAAAACCATATCCGGATTAGACTTAAACGCCGCCTTGACCAGCGGGAGCGTGACCAGATGCTCACCCCCCAACCCAGCGGGCAGGACCCCTGCGCTATAGAGTTCGCCAGCGGCCTGTTCAATCAATCCCAAGGTCTCAAGCTTGTCACCGGGCGGCAGAATTAGATCTCCGAGGTCGGCAAAATGCACGTCTTCCAGATCCGCGTTGCACACCGGACAGTACGTTTCGATGCCTTCCGAGACATTCCGGATGGCCGCAGGACCGAACCGCGTGCCCGGTCTGAACGAGCAGGTGCCGTCATACGGAAGCCCTAAGAGCACCAAACGGGCACCCGCTTCGAAGGCCGGCCGGGCACCCATAAAGACTTGAGTTCTAATCGTCGGAGTATTGAAGAGCGGCAGCCTCGATATGACCGATGAATCGCTTACAGCGACAGACCGAGTTCACGTGCCAGAAACGCCGGCACAGCAAACGCCGCATCGTGGATCGCCGGCGTGTAATATTTTGACGACTGTGTAATCAACTGTTGCCGCTCAAGCTGCGCGGCTTCCATCGGATGCACCCGGTCGGAGGCAAAAAAGAAGCTCCACCATCCGTAAGGGTAGGTTGGGATCGGCGCGCCGTACCAATGAACCTGTGAAAAGAACTCGCGCATGACATCCCGAATGTGACGAAGTCTCGATTCCTGATCCCAGGGGCTGTGCGACTGAGTGACAAACACGCCGTGTTCGCGCAACGCACGCTTAGCCAAGTCGAAATACTTTTGCGTGAAGAGGACTTCTCCAGGGCCGATCGGGTCGGTCGAGTCGGAGAGGATAATGTCGAACTCTCCCTGGTGTGCCTGCAGATAGGCGAACCCGTCGCCAACCTGAATATCCACTCGAGGATCATCCAACATAGAGGTATGCTCAGGGAAGAACTCACGGCAAACATCAATTACGTCGCCGTCAATTTCCGCGAGCACCACCCTCTCAATGCCCGGATGCCGGAGGACTTCGCGCACCGTGCCGCCATCCCCACCGCCGACAACACAGACACTTTTGGGCGCAGGATGCGTGACGAGCGCGGGATGGGAGAGCATTTCGTGATAGACAAACTCATCACGCTCGGTGGTCATCATGCAGCCGTCAAGCACGAGTGTCCTCCCCCACCGCTCCGTCTCAACCACCTCGACCAACTGATACTGGGACTGCTTGGAGTACAGCAATCGGCCAGCTTTCCAGCCACCGCGGATGGGTCCGTATGTTTCAGTTAGCCAAAGTTCCATAGTTCACAAAGGGAAGCCAGAAAATACTGAACGGCACTCAGAGAATCAACATATCTCAACTTACTCTCTCTTCCTAAATTATGGACTTAAGAGAGTGTGAGGAAGAAAAAAGCCTCCCCGTTACGGGAGGCTTTGCAGAAGAGGCTATAGACTATGCCCAAAGGACGACACCTGCGAAGGCAGCTCCAATTTTGACCACCTTTCCAGAGGTGACCGCCACTTGGAGATCGGCCAGTGTCCAGCCGCGGGCTTTGAATGCGGCTTCAACCTTCTTAATGACAATCTGACGGCACTCATCTTCCGAACCCGTCATATGATGTTCCATGATGACACCGGGGAGATTCGGATCCGGTGTCACACCCAGTGCGACTCCGGCACAAACAACCGTTCCCGGCACATCACTGCATTCATCCGCATAGGCTATCGGCACAAGGGCTCCATACGGAAGTTGTATCGGATCAATCTTCGAGGCGGCAGGCGGCAGAATTGAACTCATGCGGACCAGATTTGTATTCCCCACTCCAGCAGCCAATAACGCGTTATCGAAGGCGTTCAGTTCGGTTTCACCTTCGGCGAAACCTGCGACAAGAAAGTACTTGTCAGGTGTCTTAATGATCATTTAGGCAACCGCCGCGGTCAGTGCCGGCGCTGCCTTGTGAGAGTCAAACCGCAGACCGTGCGAGTTCATGATACCGCGCTTCATTTCCATGGCGGTGAACTCTTCGGCTTCGAGCGCCTGTTTCAGGTGTTCGAACGCAACAGCGGGATCAACCTCATCACCACAGGTGAAGAGGTCCACGGCGGCATAGCCGAACTCGGGCCATGTGTGAATGGCCAGATGCGATTCGGCAATGATGATTGCCCCTGAAACTCCGTAGGGATTGAACAGGTGGAAGGCTTCCGTGACGATTGTTGCGCCCGCCTTCAGAGCTGCTTCGCGCATCGCACGCTTGACGGCGGCGACGTCGTTGAGGAGTTCAGGATTACACTTGTGATAATCGACCACAATTTGCTGTCCCAAAGACTTCAATTCAGGTTCTCCTACCCAAAAGGGTGAAAAGGTGAAAAACCCAACGCAACTTAGAAAGTGGGCGGCGTTGTTACCCAAATAAACTCGGCGCTTCGCTTGCCGGAGTTTCGAATGAAATGTTCCCGTTCGCCGGAATAGTAGAAGCTCGACCCGGCCGACGCGGAGAAACTGTCGCTGCCGAACACTAATTGGATAGCGCCCGACAACACAAACCCAAAAGCTTCACCCTGATAGGGCTTGGTCGGATAGGTCTGCTGTCCAGCCTCGAGAGTGACCAAGGCGGCTTCCATTTCGCGGTCCGCCCCGCCCGGAATCAAGAGTTCAAACCGTTCAGCACCGGTCTCCATTAGAGAGATTCGCTCTGACTTGGTAAAAACCACCTGATCAGGTTGCGACTCTTTGAAGAAGTCCGTGACCTTAACATCCAGTACTTTCAGGATTTGCAAGAGGCTGTCGACTGAAATACTGGTCTGGTCGCGTTCGAGCAGCGAGATGAACCCTTTGGTCAAATCCGCCCGTTCGGCTAACTCTTCTTGGGTCAGGTCCCGGGCGAGTCGGAGATTTCGTAAGCGTGCTCCGATATCCACCGGTCTGTGTTCCAAGTATATTAAACTTTCTGTTCAATAAAGTGAATGCAAATATACAGAGAAAAGGGGGTCTTGTCAAGACCCCCTCAAGGGACATTCGGCTGTAAGTCACTAAGATTACAAGTGCCTATTGAGGACTACTGTGGAGCCGAAAGTTTAATATATATCGTCCTTTATCACACTTAAGCGTGCCCGTCCAATCCCTCAAAAGGCCAAAAATGGGAAAACCCCGCAAACTACCCCGAAAAATACTTCGTGACTTACGCCTCTGTCTGTGGAAGACGAAGTCGCTAAGAGTCAGTCGCTCCACCACGCCGCCAAGGGTCAGGCTTTGCTTTTTCCAGGAATCCCAGTCTTCCTGCATCCACCTTATCCATCCTGACCTGCAAAGTGACTTTATCCCCAACAGTCTCAGTAGCGAGGACTTCTCCGACTTTATACAGCTCTTGCCAGAGCTTGCCATCGGCAACATCGAGCTCAATGTCCAGGGTGATTTTGCCCTGCTCGAGGACCATTCGCATCCGTTCCCGCAAGCTGTCAATCCCTTCCCCGCTCCGCGCGCTGACCAGCACGCCTTCAGGCCGATGTTCTTTCACCCAGCGCAACGGGGATGGGTCTTCCAAAGCATCGATCTTGTTGAAGACTTCAATCACCGGTATGTCAGAAAGTCCCATGTCCGTCAGAATCTTTTCTACTGTTTCTTTCTGCTCCAGAAAGGTAACGGAGGCAAGATCCACAACATGCACGATGCAATCGGCTTCTCGAATCTCCTCTAATGTGGAGCGGAAGCTCGCCACGAGTCCGGGTGGTAATTTTCTGATGAAGCCGACAGTATCTGACAACACGGCCTTTATTCCCTGTCCAAGAGGCAACATCCGCGTCGTTGAGTCGAGGGTGGCAAAGAGCAGGTTTTCCTCATAAACACCAGCCGAGGTCAGGACATTCATTAGAGTGGACTTGCCCACGTTTGTGTAGCCAGCCAAAGAGAAGCGGAATACTTCCTGCCGCTTGGCCCGCTGAGTACGATGCTGGCGCTCGATATCGGCAAGCTCTTCTTCGAGTTTGCGGATGCGTGTGCGAACTATCCGGCGGTCAGTTTCGATCTGGGTTTCGCCGGGACCCCGCATCCCGATACCGCCGCGCTGACGTTCAAGGTGCGTCCACGCGCCCGTCAGTCGCGGCAACATATATTTGAGCTGTGCAAGCTCGACCTGAGTACGGGCTTCACGGGTCTGCGCCCGCCGCGCAAAAATGTCGAGGATCAAACCAGAACGGTCAATAACGCGAGACTTTAGCTCGCGCTCGAGATTCCGTGTTTGCGCGGGTGCGGGGTCTTCGTCGATCACGACCAAGTCCGCCCCGGTTTCCGCGACATACGAGGCGATCTCTGCGGTCTTTCCTTTGCCTAAGTAGAGGGCGGAGTCAATCTGCCGCAGCTTCACCAGCTCGCGATCCACGATTTCCGCTCCGGCAGTCTCGACCAGCATGGCCAGTTCATCGAGATGATCCTGCGCGGTGGACATAAGTTCCCCCGGCTTGCAAACTCCGATCAGGAAGGCCCGTTCTTTCTTGGGAACGAGGGCATTTTCGGCATCGCCTTGCGACGCATCTTCGATTCGCAGCCGGTCGTATCCGAGCGATCGTGCCCGATCTTCCTTCCTGCGACCGGGACTCAAGAGTTCACCTCTTCGCGCGATTTTGCAAGATTCCACAGCTCGTCCATTTTCTCAAGTCCGGCCTCATGGAGAGGAATTCCAGCTTCGCGCAAGTCCAGTTCAATTTGGCCAAAGCGGTTTGTGAATTTCTCGATGGACGTCCGCAGGGCTTCTTCAGGATGAATGTTTAACTTGCGTCCCAAATTCACCAAGGTAAACAGCAGGTCACCAAATTCCGCTTCAATGCGCTCGCGGCGGCCCGCAGACAGCTCAAGTTTCAGCTCGTCGATCTCTTCGGAAAGCTTTTGCCAGACCGGTTCATCGGAGGGCCAGTCGAAGCCGACCGCCGCCGCCTTTTCCTGCACTCGGTAAGCCCGATTCAGGGCCGGTTGATGCTTGGGGACACCGGACAGGAGTTGCGGGCGATGGGTCTCGGCAAGTTTAATCTGCTCCCACTGCTTGTTCACGTCATCGGTCGAGTTCACAACCGCATCGCCGAACACGTGCGGATGGCGGCGTATCAGCTTCTCGTTGATTTTTTGCAGCACGTCCACGAGCGTGAATAGTTGTTCTTCTTCGGCGAGCCGCGCATGAAAGACGATATGCAGGAGCAAGTCCCCAAGCTCCGACTTCAATTCGACGTAGGCCTTGCGGTCGATCGAGTCGAGGACTTCGTAAGTCTCTTCGATGAGATAGGGGCGCAGCGATTCATGCGTCTGCTCGCGGTCCCACGGACAACCGTCCGGTGCGCGGAGAGCTGCCATAATATGCGCAAGCCGCGCGAACTCTGCGGCGGCTTGGTCAGTAAACGGAGTAGGCTGAAAGACTCTGGTCACAAGTGCTTTTCTTTACAAGTATTGCAGCAACGCGTTGATACGACGCGCGTGATCGCCGGATCTGCTGTCCACTAATAGATGATAGAGAGTCTGCCGACAGGGATGGGCAAGCGCAATCTTCGTTCGTGCGCGCAGTTCGCAGGCCAAAGCAGTTACATATAGTTCGGGATTAAGAGACAGATCAATGAGCAGGTCGTGCTCCACCGACTTTAAAGCGCGCAGCGTTTGAGTATTGGGCAAGCCAAAACGTGTGGCCGCCGCAGGATCATAACTCATGACCGTGCAATATTCGTTGATGACCAGCCAGCTGCGGAAGTTGTCCCTCACCCAGATAGTAATCAGCCGCCCATCCAACCGGTCAAGCAGTTCGGGCAGAAAGGTCCTCACAAGATCGAAATCGTCAAAATTCGCAGGAAGTAGAATACACGCGCGCTGCGTCTTCCGGACGAGGCCCGGCAACTCGACCTGTCCATCCTCGTTGGCATGTGTGCGCCACGTGAGCAGCTTCCATCCGATGCGTTCACGCAGACTCATTTCGAAGAGTCCTCAATAGCCTCGCGGCGAATGATTCTCACGCGGCCCAGCCTGTGTCTGCGCACTTCTTCAATAATGAACTCATAATTGTGGTATTCAACTCGTGCATGGGCTTCTGGGAAATCGCCAATTTCGGACAGCAAGAATCCGCCGAGTGTATCGAAGTCGTCGTCGATTGGAATAACATCGTCGCCTAAAACTTCGTTCACGGTTTCCACGTCGACTTTAGCATCAAACAGGATAGTATATTCGTCGATACGCGTCCACAGCGGGCGTTCGGCATCATGCTCGTCCTGAATCTCGCCGACGATCTCTTCGATGATGTCTTCAAGTGTCACCAGCCCGGCCGTACCGCCGTATTCGTCCACGGCAATGGACATGTGAATGCGCTGCTCCTGAAACTGCTTGAGCAACTCATCGATAGTCTTGGCCTCAGGGACGAAGTGTGCCTGACGGAGAACTTTCTTCAAATCCACTTCTTGGTCAAAAGGATAGAATGTCATCAGGTCTTTCGCATGCAAGATACCGATGACATTATCCACACGCTCGTCATAGACCGGCAACCGCGAGTGTCCGCATTCACGGAGGATCTCAAGAACTCTGGTCAATGGGGTTCGGACTTCTATGGCGACCATATCTGTCCGCGGCACCATGATTTCGCGCACCGAGATTTCACCCAATTCAAAGATTGAGTGAATCATTTCGCGTTCCGTCTTTTCCAGCGCCCCATGCTCTTCGCCGACTTCAAGGAGAGTCTTAATCTCTTCCTCCGAGATCCAAAGCTTCCGTTTTTCGACACCGAAGGTCTTGGCGACTCCGTCGGCAATCGGGGTAATCACCAACGCAAAGGGATAGAGCAGCTTATCAAACAAAGTCATGGGACCAGCAATCGCACGCGACCACTTCAACGGGTTGCGGACGGCAGCGAATTTGGGGATGATCTCGCCGCAGACCAGCAAGGCAATCGTTACAGCAAGACCCTGCACGACGAACACGATCCACGGACTCGCGTTGAAATGACTGACTACGCGGGCGGTGGCAATCGCAGCAACGGTAGCTGCCATGATGTTGACAATCGTATTACCGATCAGCAGATTGATCAGCAGACGGCGCGGATCTTTCAGGAGCTTTGCCAGCACCCTGGAGGCCGGATCGTCAGACGACTCTTCCATCAGTTCGCGAATCTGCGAACGAGTCAGGGAGAATAGAGCCGTCTCGGAGGACGAGAAGAACGCTGAAAAGACCAGCAGCAAGCAGAACGCAAGCAGGCTCCAGAGGGAATAGGCGTCAATCATTCCGCCCTCCCTCTGCGCAGCGCAGCGTCTTCCAAGCGGCGCATTTCGGTTTTGCCGGAGTCCGTGTGATCGTCATAGCCTGCAAGATGCAGCACGCCATGTGCGGCAAGTCGCGCCACTTCTTCGTAGAGCGGCACACGATAGTCACGCGCTTGTCTGCGCGCTTGATCGAGACAAATGTAGATCTCACCCTCGAGCGCTTCGCCGGGTTCGGAGAGATCAAATGTCAAAACGTCGGTCGTGCCGGGCACGTTCAGGAATTCACGGTGGAGGGCGGCCATCTTGCGGTCGCCGATTAGAACCAGCCGAATCGATCCGACGGAGTTTGGGACGCGGCGCATCGCCGCGGCCGCACATGCCAAGGTGTAGCTTTTGCGCACGCGCGCTCGGGGAATCTCGGAGTAGAACTCTATCGAGCCGCGAGCGCGCCTGCGCGGGGGAGGTTTGTCATTCATCTGAGGTGGAGTGCGGCTCACCGGGTTTAGAAGGCAGCTTGCCGAGCGCTTCGCCTGTTTCTGATGCCGCGGACTCGCTCTCGTCCGGGTGTGATTTAGTATACCTGTCGTAGGCTCGCACGATGTGCCCCACGAGCGGATGGCGCACAACGTCCGAGGATTTCAATTTGATAAACTGAATGCCCGGGATAGTCTCAAGGATCTGCTCAAGGCCCAGTAGACCGCTATCTCCCTTACGCGGCAAGTCAATCTGAGTCATGTCGCCGGTAATTACGGCTTTCGAGTTTTCTCCAAGACGCGTCAGAAACATCTTCATTTGACCGTAGGTCGTATTCTGCGCTTCGTCAAGAATTAGGAATGCGTTATCGAGTGTACGGCCACGCATATAGGCGAGCGGGGCGATTTCGATGATTTGCCGGTCGAGCAATTTGCGCAATCTATCGGCGGGAATCATCTTCATCAATGCATCATATATTGGCCGGAAATACGGGTCCACTTTTTCGCGCACATCACCCGGCAGAAAACCGAGGCTCTCCCCTGCTTCAACGACCGGTCGCACGAGAATGATCCTATCGAACTTTCCCGCCTGGAACATCTGCACGGCACAGGCAACAGCAATGAACGTCTTGCCGGTTCCCGCGGGACCGAGCGCGAACGTCAAGTCATTGCGCTGGATAGCTTCCCAATACTCATTCTGTCCGGACGTGCGAGGATTGTAGGTCCGATCTCCGGAGCGGAACATAGCGGCAAAGGGAGCGCTGGGGTCGGCGTGGAGTTCGCGTTGCGCGCCGGTCGCCGGAGCACCGGAAATTCGCAGCACTCTGTCAATATCTCCTCGCGTCAAATGCCCCTGCTTGCGCGTGATACCGACGAGTTCCATGATAACTTCCACAGCCTCGAGATTGTCCTGTTGTGTTCCGCGAATCAGAACTTTTTCGCGACGCGCCGTGACTTTGGAGCTAATCATGCGCTGTAAGTAGCGCAGATTCTCGTCGTTGGGTCCGAGCATCGGGCGCAGAACCCCGTCCTCGACAGGCAGTTCGACGATTTCAATAAAGTCTTGAGGGGCTTGTTGCATTGCGGCAGATCTATGATTCAGGTCATGCCTCCTTGGGTTCATCCAACAAAAAATACCTCACAACGGTCAACTGGGACCGCAGGAGGTACAGCTTGTACGTGCGAAATGAGGTTTGACTTCGGTACTTATCCACTAAGCGTGGGTCGTCGCGGTTACCTATACTTCTTCGGGCTGACCACAGACATAAATTAACAAAAAACGGGCCGCAAGTCAACAAAGCCAAGGGCAGTCACCAAAAAAACAGGTTGTGGATAACCCCGTTAGGAAATTGTGATTTCAGGACTTGACTTATCCAGACTTATCGGAAATCCAGAATTGCTAGGACTTTCCAGTGTCCAACGGAAGAAGGTCTATCTTCAAGTCAGTCAAAAGCTTACGCTCAATCGGGGAGGGACTGCCGTCCATCAGTGACTGCGCCAGTGTCGTCTTGGGGAATGCAATGACGTCGCGAATCGGACGATTTGTCAACACCATGATCATCCGGTCGAAGCCAAGCGCAAAGCCTCCCATCGGAGGAGCACCATATTTCAAGGCATCCACAAGGAACCCGAAGCGAAGTTTAGCCTCTTCGTCCGAAATCCCGAGGAGCTGGAAGATCCTCGCTTGCTGGACTGGATCATGGATACGGATGGAGCCGGACAGCAGCTCGTTGCCGTTCATGACAAGGTCGTAGGAGGTGCTTCGCACATTCCACGGCTCGGTTTCGAGCAAGTGCTCATCCGCCGGATCGAATCCAGTGAAAGGATGGTGGGCAGGTGCGACTTCGCCGGTATCTTCATCTCTCTCGAACAGCGGAAAATCCACAACCCAGAACATCGAGACTTTGCGGTGATCCGCCGGATCAAACAGTTTAAAGTACTCGGCGAGTTTGATTCGGAACACACCGAGAGACTTTAAAACCTTACTCTTTTGTCCAACGGCCAACAGAAGCAAATCTCCCGTCTCCCCGCGCAGTTGGTCAGAAATCTTTTTCAACGCGCTATCATCAACCTTACCAGAAAGCATGCCCCCAAAGCCTTCTGCAGACAGTTTCAGAGGCAGAATACCACCGAGTCCGGCATGCTTGGCGAGTTCTTCGACTTCGCTAAACTGTTTGCGGGAAATCTCGGCATGCCCGGGCACTCGTAGCCCAATGACCACTCCTCCTTCTTCCACAGCGCCGCGAATCACCCGGAATTCGGTGTCTTTCACAAGCTCGGTAACATTCTCAAAGCGCAAGTCATACCGCAGATCCGGCTTATCCGAGCCGTAATGCTCAATGCACTCTGTGTAGGTCAGTCTCTTGAGCGGCACGGGCAGCTCGACTCCCCACACTTCTCGGAGGATTTTCACCCACAGCGACTCGACAACTGCAAATACGCCATCGCGCGTGGCAAATGACATCTCGACGTCAATCTGCGTGAACTCCGGCTGGCGGTCGCTGCGCAGGTCCTCGTCACGGAAACACTTACAGATCTGAAAGTACTTGTCAAAGCCCGCAACCATGAGAATCTGTTTATAGATCTGTGGCGATTGCGGAAGCGCGTAGAACTGATGAGGAAACACGCGAGACGGCACGAGATAGTCGCGTGCACCTTCGGGTGTGCTCTTGACCAGACACGGTGTTTCAACTTCGATGAAGCCCTGCTCTGTGAAGTGATTGCGCGCTATGTTCGCGACCTTGTGCCGCAGAATCAGCACGTCCTGTAATTCGTGTCTGCGCAAGTCGAGATAGCGATATTTCAAGCGGAGCTCGTCGGACGCCTTCTCCGCACCTTCGATCTGGAAGGGTAACTCCGGGCAGCGGTTCAGCACTTCGATGGAGGACGCCACAACTTCCACTTCACCAGTTGGCAAATCGGAGTTGATCATCCCTTCGGGCCGCAACCGCACGGTCCCGTGAATCTCGATCACCCATTCATTCTTCAGCTCGTGGGCAATCTTCGCAACCTCGGCCGAGTCCTCCGGCTGCACGACGACCTGGGTTTTTCCGTAGCGGTCCCGCAGGTCAATAAAGACCAATCCGCCGAGGTCACGCGCGCGCGCCACCCAGCCTTGCAGCACAATTCGTTTTCCGTTGTCGCCCTTTCGAGGCTCCCCACAGGTATGAGTTCTTGTCGTCATCTTAAATTCCGCTTTTGTAGATCTGAGACCTGCAAAGGCATAAGATTATTAGAAATAACAGCGCCGCCAAGCAGGCGGCGCAGGTCATGCGTTCCAGCACAATATGGAGCAAATTTGGGGGAAAATCAACCCGGCAACAGGAACATCTGCAAGCCAGTGAATTAAAGACAAGTCAGACCATTCGTAACCTTGTGCTGACTAGACCGGTCCATTCACCGTCATAAACAGCCGGCGGCCCCTTCTGAGCCGCCGTTCCTTGGCCGCGCACAATGCAACGGCTAACTATCTCCCTGCCTGCAACACCCCGCCTCTAAGCGGGTATCTTTGGGGATCTCGTTCAGAGAGCCGCGCGTAGAGTTCTCTCCCCCCCTGCAGCAAGTAGCCGTTAACTTCCGCCCACTGATGTCCGCTCTCGAGCGTCTGCATTTCCGCATCCGCAGCCTGTGAGCTGAATTTGTAGAACTTCGAGCGAAGGCCTGCTGCCTTCGGATCCCGGCGGTCGAGAGTATGTGTTGCGAGTTCGAGCGACTCGTGCAACGTCCGGTTCATGACAGCATAGTCACGGTGCAATGCGAGTTTATGCTCGGCCAACAAGGCCAGCGAATCCCGTTCAGGCACTGCAGCGAATAGGAGAGTGAACATGTCGCCGAGGGCGATCGAGGATTCCGCAGCAAGCTTCTTCGCCTCCCCAATCTGAACGGTTAGGGCTTCGCTTAGTGATGCCACCGCATCGGGGTTCGCGGTTGCGGCCAGCGTCCGAGATATCTGTGTGGCGGTGGCTGCCGTCGAATGCCATTGGCTGCCACAGAGCTTGCGTAGTTCTTCAACGGGCCTGACAAAATCTCCGTAGAGACCGGTGATAGAGACATCAGCATTCTGCAGCTCACGATGCTGCAACGCGAACCGCCGTGCCAGTTTGCGGTAGGTGGCAGCCTGCGTGAGAATGGGAAAGGCGTCGTGCACGATGCCGTCAAAGCGAGGAGAATAGCCGTTCTGGCCGAAGCTCTTCAGCGGCGTCTTTTCCCACTGTGCCGAAGACCACATGACCAGCTGATTTGCAGCGTGCACATAAACATCATAGGCATGCTGAGCCGCTTCGGCCTTAAAGTCGTTAGAGAGAGTGGACCAGTGACCTTCGGCAAGCGGAGGAATAGACGCTTGCGGGCGCTGCGCAGTCATCGTAAACAAGTCTGCGGCCAGCGTGTAGGCCGAAAGCGCGTCTGACAGCAGGAGATCGCGTTTCGACAAGTCCTCGGGACGGCTTGAGTACATTCCGAGCTTAAATAGTGCATCGCCTTCAAGTCGATGCACACGGCCAATCAGTACGGCCACCGCGGCGTCATAATCAGGCGCGAGCACCAGCAGCTCCTGACTGTTGCGCTGCAATTCCCTGCAACGACGCTTCGCTTCCTTTGCGCTCCATTCGAGCGAAACTTGCAGTGTTTTTTCGAGAGCCGCAAACTCGAATTGCAGCAGTTCCCAGCGTGCGCGCGACGCCGCATTAGCCACCGCAGGCGAGTCAAAGCCCTCGCGTCTGCGCTGTTTCTGCCAGACTCCCCACGCGAGTTCGAACTGTTGTTTTGCCTGAATATCCCGATGCAAAACCTGTTCAATCAAACCCAATTCGACCGCCGCACGCAGCGCTTGCGGAGTATTCGGTGCGGCATTGCTCGAGAGTTTATAGAGCAGATCACGCGCTTCCTCGACACGATTGCTGCGCAGCAGCGTATTGCCCAACACGAGTTGATCTTCGGGCTGAAGAGGGTAGTTCTTCTTCAAAAGCTGCGCGCCGAGAAACGCAGCAGAATACCAGAGTTCATCTTGAGAATAAGCACGGAAGAGTGCGGCTTTGAACTCATTGGCCCACGGCTGTTGCGGATTCAGATCAGCTCGGTCCAGAAGAACGTCTGCCGCCAGAAGTTTGTCTTCAGGTGAATCATTTCGGGGCCAAGCGTATTTGAGGACGTGCTTCATCCACGGCGCCTCCGGATCGGCCAGGCAGAGATTCAGTGCCCAGCGGAAGCCCGGCGGGTCACCAGAAGTTGCGCGCGAGATTTCTGCAATAGTGACACAAGTTGAGTCCGTCCAACGTCCTGCGTCTCCGCTCAGAACCAGCGACTTAAACCCGCTCAACATATGCACGAGAGTGGTCGAGTCCGGCGCCGGCTGATCGAGCAGGAGTCGTGCATTCTGCAATTGCTGCTGCAAGTCTGATGCAGCCCAGGAAATAGAAGTCGTCGAAACAAGGCAGAGACAGGCGAGATATCGCAACAAAAAGTAGCGCACGGTAAACACTCCGGTTTTAGCTACTGCGTAAGGGGCAACTCGCGTGCCTGTTAGGCGAGCCAAGTATATGTGACGTGTGTCAGGCAAGGAACACAGCAAAGAAGGTCGAGCTTGCGGCTCGACCTTGCGATATTCGGACTTTAAGTGCGACTGGCTGGGCGCCTATCGGCAGCTAATCTCCCTTGTGTTCCGCGACAAGAATCAGCGCATTGGCACGACTCAGTGCGGCGCGGGCTTCGTCCCGTTCAACGGGTCGCGTGGCGGCCTCAATGCGCTGCTGGGCCTTCTGCTTGTCACTGCGTGCGCGTTCGAGGTCAATTTCGGACTTACGGTAACAGGTTTCAGCCAGAATAATCACCTTGTTACTGTCTACAGTGAAGTAACCTCCGCTGACCGCAAACTCCTCCTTCTTATTGTCCGGGAAGTCAATTTGCAACCTACCCGGACCTAATCCGGCCACCATGGGAGAGTGATTGGCGAGCACACCAAAATCCCCATTTGATCCGGGCGCACGCACGTGCACAACTTCAGCGGAGAGCAGATGCCGTTGCGGGGTAATCAGTTCAACGTGAAAGGTCGCGGCCATGTGTTACTTCTGTGCGGCTTCATGATTGCGGAGCACGTCCTCAATGCCGCCGCACATGTAAAAACTCTGCTCGCCGATGTGGTCGTAATCGCCTTCAAGGATTCCCTTGAAGCCTTTAATCGTATCGGCAGTCTTGACATAGACGCCGGGACGGCCGGTGAAGGCTTCCGCAACATGGAAGGGCTGCGACAGAAAGCGTTGAATCTTGCGCGCACGCTCGACAACGCGCTTATCGTCATCGGAAAGCTCATCCATACCGAGAATGGCAATGATGTCCTGCAAATCTTTGTAGCGTTGCAACGTAGACTGCACGCCACGAGCAACGTCGTAATGTTCTTGACCGACGACAAGCGGATCAAGAATGCGGGACGTAGAATCGAGCGGATCGACGGCGGGATAAATACCCAATTCGGCTATCTGCCGTGAAAGCACAGTCGTCGCGTCAAGATGCAAGAAGGTTGTCGCGGGAGCCGGGTCGGTCAAGTCGTCGGCAGGCACATAGACGGCTTGCACAGACGTGATCGATCCCTTGTTTGTCGACGTAATGCGCTCTTGCAATGCGCCCATCTCAGTGGCCAACGTCGGCTGGTAGCCTACGGCAGATGGCATACGACCCAAGAGAGCAGAGACTTCGGAGCCGGCCTGCGTGAAACGGAAGATGTTATCGATGAAGAGCAGCACATCCTTGCCTTCTTCATCGCGGAAATACTCGGCCATTGTCAAACCCGTCAGGGCCACGCGCGAACGTGAGCCGGGCGGCTCATTCATCTGACCAAAGACCATCGCAACTTTGGAGTCAGTCAGCGCGCTTTTTTCGACCTTGGTCATGTCGAATGAATGCACGTCAAAACTCTTCCCATACGAGACCACGCCGGACTCAACGAATTCACGCAACAGGTCATTGCCTTCACGCGTGCGTTCGCCGACACCGGCAAAGACGGAGATTCCCGAATGCGCCTTGGCGATGTTGTTGATGAGTTCCTGCACAATGACGGTTTTGCCCACACCGGCACCTCCGAACAGACCGATCTTCCCACCCTTGGAAAAGGGCTGGATCAAATCTATCACCTTAATGCCGGTTTCCAGCATTTCGGCACTCGTATTCAGCTCGGTCATTTTCGGAGCGGGACGGTGAATGGGAAAACGAGTTTTGGCCGCAACCGGACCCAGATCGTCCACAGGATCGCCGGTGACGTTCAAAATACGCCCAAGCACGGCATTTCCGACGGGCACACTGATCGGCTGACCGGTATTAATGACCGGCGTGCCACGCGTTAGACCTTCGGTCGGATTCATGGATACGGCGCGGACAGTGTTGTCACCCAAGTGCTGCTGCACTTCGAGCGTGAGCTGACGCCCGTCTTGATTGACGTGCAAAGCGGAATAAAGCGGCGGCAACTCGCCGTCTGGAAACTCGACGTCAATCACGACGCCGATAATCTGCTTGATGGTACCGTTGTTCATCAGATGTATTGGTTATGAGAAGAAATTCGGTTTTTCGATGCTGACCTGAATACCGCTGACTTAGAGCCTGGACAGCAGCTCGTCCCGAAGATCAGGATGCTTGCGGGCGAACGCGCCTTCGAGAACGAGCGGAATCAGTTCGGAATTGTAGGAAGACCCTTCGGCGATGCGCGCGTCCAGAAATTCGAATACGCTTTCAAATTCTGTTCTGCCGATTTCCCGCAGAGCGGAAACGACATTGCGTCTTACGTACTCAGCCGAATCTTCGTAGAGCGGTGCAAGCAGCTTCAGCGTGCGCGCCGCCTTTTCGGACGACTGCGAAGCAAAGCCCGACAGCGTCCGTGTCACCAGACGACGAATCCGGTAGTTTGGATCAGAGCGCCACTCTTCACAAAGCGAGAGAACATAATCCTCATGAAATGCGACCCAACCGGACAAATTCGGCCGGTCGTCCATGATCATCGCTGCCATGTCGCGCACTCCGGAGTTCTCATCATCGGCAAGCTGCTTAATCAGCGATGACCAAGTGCGCGGATTGAAACGTCCGATACGAGCAATCAAGACACACCCAAGCGCACGTGCCGCTTCGACCGAAGAACAGCTCAAGCGCATCGTGATATCTACGGCTACTTCCGGCGATCGTTCGATCTTATCAGCAGCAGAGCTTCCAAGCTCGATAATACGATACGACTCTTCAGCCGAATACTCAGAGAGCAGTTGTTCACAATCGGAAAGATGCAGTTCAGCATCTTCTGGTTTATCGCGCCAACGTTCAAGAGAGGCAATTACGGCGGACGTCAGCGCGTCGCGGTGGGAGGCCGACTCCGTCACCTGTTAATGCTCGTGATCGTGATCCAGCATCGGTCCGCCAAACCTGTGTTCACGCGGCTCAGGTGCCGTGCGCTCGATTTGAGCGCGCAGGTCTTGCAGATCAATGAAGTGCGAGCCGATAGCCTGACGGAGTTCCGCAGCGATCCAGTTTTGCGTTGACACGACACAGATATTCTTGCCGCGCGAGCGTAGCAATTCGAGAGCGCGTTCGAAGTCGCCGTCACCCGACAACAGAATAGCCTTGTCGTAATTCTCGATGGTATTAAACATGTCCATCACGATCTCGACATCGAGGTTAGCTTTTTGTGTCGTCTCGCCTGTTTCGCTGTCATAGATCGTTTTCAAACCCTTTGTCCGCACAACATAACCCGCGTAGGACAGAAAGCGCACAAAGTTCTCGTCACGGGGATCAGGCGGCTGCTTGAGGCCCATATACCAGTAAGCATCCGTCAGCTCATCATCGGCACGTAAGACTTTCAATAACTTTGCAGGATCAAAGAACCAACCGAGGCCCTTCTTCTGCGTATAGAACATATTAGCGCCATCCACGAATATCGAGATGCGGCGCTTCCAATACTGCGGCATATATCAAATTACCTTTTACGTATTAATAAGAACAGGCGGCGATGCCGTCTCATGGGAACCGTTTCCGGCGGAAGCGGCTCTTCTGGGACAGAATGAGCATGCGGATCCGAAAATTTCATCATTACTTTGCGCAGTATGGACATCTGCGCCATATATAAGTGGCGAGTTGCTTGCTCGTGATAGTAGAGCACGTCACCCGCGTAGAACAAATCTATATCAAGAAACCCGTGTGCCCACGAGGCGGCATTGACAGGATCCGGAAGACCATATTGAAGGGCGAGCGCGATTTCAGACGGAACCTCTTCACGCAGATCTTGCGCCAACTTTGCCAGGCTTCTGTAGATGGTGAGCTGAAGATCTGTTCCCAACGGACACGCGATGATTAATTCACGTCGCACCAAGTCTGCAAGTCGCGACACATGTGCGGAACGCTCAGAAGCCTTCAGCAGATGAATTTCGTCCCACGAAACGATTACGTCTGCAGGACTCACGCCAGTCACGACTCTGAAGGAACGCGCTCTCAGTTTGTTTGCAAGCGTTTCGGAGTGATGACCGGAGACAGCGACGGAATCGAAGGGCGGTTCGACACCATCGAGGAGGTCGGCAAGGTAACTTGCACTGGACTCAAGATCAAAGAACGGCAGCAATTGCGGCAAGATTATGCAGGCTGAATATACCTGCGCTGGCCGAAAGTATCTACTTCAGACCCTCGGCGCCGGCGACGATTTCAAGAATTTCTCCCGTAATCGCAGACTGACGTGCCTTGTTGTAATTCAGGGTCAGCCTGTCAATCAACTCGCCAGCATTCTTCGTGGCATTTTCCATTGCAGTCATACGAGCAGCCATTTCAGAAGCAAAGGACTCGAGCAGAACCCGCCACATCTGAACGTTTATGTGCTTCGGCAGTATAGCCTTTAGCACCTCAACTTCGCTCGGCTCAAAGATAATCTGCGTGCCGGGATGGGCAATCTCGCCATCAGATTCAATTGGAAGTAACTGCTCGACCACAACTTGCTGTTGAATGACCGATTTGAACTCGTTGTAAACGACGTAGACGCGATCCATCGTTCGATTCGTAAACTGCGCAGTGACGGATTCGCCGAGTTCGATGGCGTGATCGAAGCTCAGAGAATTGAAGAATCCCTGCATGCGATGCGCGACATTGGCATTTCTACGCGCAAAAAACTCCGCACCCTTCTTACCAACAGTCATCAGATGCACGTCGTGCTGCGCATTCGCCTGCATCAATTGTTGCGCGCGCTTCATGATGTTCACGTTGAAGCTACCCGCCAGCCCGCGGTCACCGGTTACCACGATAATCCCTACATTCTGGACATCTCGGATTTCCAGCAGCGGATGCGCGGAGCGATCCACACGTTCGGAGAGGTCCCGAACAGCGTCACGCAGAGTGAGCGAGTATGGCCGCGCATTCATCATGGCATCCTGCGCACGACGCAAGCGTGCGGCAGCGACCATCTTCATGACGCGAGTGACTTGCTGTGTTGCTTTGACGCTGGCAATGCGTCGTTTGATTATTTTAAGACCAGCCACAATTCACGAGAAGTTGAAATGGAATCAGAAGAACTAAGAATTCATGTTAAGCGGGGTGCATCGCACAGTTCGGCGGATGCGATGGAGGAGCCAGAACCAGAGCATAATCATGCCTACGCATTGACTGCCGCTGAAAACGCGTCCCACATCGGTCTCGTCGTAGAAACGCGTGAGCTTTGTCAAGAAGAAGATGCTTGCGATGAGGATCCAAGTCAAGCGGAAGCGAGACTCGTTGTGCGTCCATTCTTCATGAAGCGCCCAGCCCAGCACAGGTAACATCCAAAGCCAATAGTGCTCCCATGCCGTAGGCAGCGCAAGGAGTGTTCCTGATAGCAGCAAGCCGGCGAAAGCGGGAAAACTCTCTTTGTCATATCCCCTTCGAAAGAACACAAGCCACGCGATCGTGGGCAAGGCAATCAATGCGATAATCGCAAGCTTGGCTGTTTCCATGCGTGCATCGCTAAATGGAACGATATCGACCAGCGATTTGTCGTAGACCAGTCGCACGAACCAGCCAAGGAGCGACTGATTCCCCTGATAGGGATAGGTCAGGGTCCGGAACTCATTAACTGCCGCCCAAAAGAGTTCATGTACACGCAAACCCAGCACAAGCAGCGAAACTCCGAAAATCGCAATGAAGATCAATGCCGCCGACTTCACGGTCTTCCAGCGCTTCATCACGACCGGCAACGCCACAAATCCGATGGGAAACAATTTGACTGCACCCACGAAACCGAGGAGCACACCAGCAAGGGTATCTTTCTCCGCACGAAGCCACAGCAGACCTGCCCAAGTCAAAGCGGCGAGTGCGGGCACGATCTGACCAAGTTTCGCCGCACGGCTCATCGGATAACAGAGCAGAACAAGCGAGACACACCACAATGCATTGCGGAGTGTACGGTTCGCTCCGGTAAGCAGCAGAACAAACCAAGCATTAAGAAAGATCAGGCAGACGTTTGCCGCGAAAAGCACATTGCGCCAAACCCTTGCGTGGACAGAACTGGCAGGTGCGAGCGTTGCAGCCACGAACGGAGGATAGAAGTAAGGATTGCCAAATCCTTCACCTCCAAGACTTCTTGCGACAGGTTCATAAGTCTTGTACCACTCGTCGAACCTGTCAACTGGCGCGTACATATTTTCGATATCTCCCTGACCCCATTGATGCGCAGCCAATTGAATCGGCAACAGATCCACCATCCAGGGCGGGAATGCCGTGCGCTGCCAGAGGTAGACTCCGGCGACCAGCAAAAGAGCAAGAATCCAGTCGGGTGGGTGTTTCACCGACTGTCACGCTTTACGCAGCGCGAACCTTGTTGTAAGAGATCTTGAATTCCTCAATATGAGACTTCATCCTGCCCGTCAGATCATCGTCAAGTGCCTTCTTGGTCCTAATCCCCTCAAGCACCGCTGTTCCCACGGAGCGCAGATACTTCATATACTCAACTTGAAAAGCGGCAATCTCTCCGTTCGGAATATCATCCAGATAGCCCTGACCGGCGGTCCATAGAATAACGACTTGCTCTTCGACGGGCCAAGGGGCATACTGACCTTGCTTCAGGACTTCTGTCAGCTTGGCACCGCGCGTTAGCTGCGCCTGTGTCGCTTTGTCGAGGTCCGACGCAAACTGCGCAAATGCTGCGAGAGCGCGATACTGAGCAAGGTCGAGTCGAAGCTTACCAGCCACTTGGCGCATGGCTTTGATTTGAGCATTTCCACCGACACGCGAAACAGAAATACCAACGTTGATAGCGGGACGAATACCGGAATAGAAGAGTTCAGATTCGAGGAAGATCTGTCCGTCGGTGATCGAAATGACGTTCGTTGGAATGTAGGCGGAGACGTCACCAGCCTGTGTCTCAATGATCGGTAGTGCGGTCAGCGAACCACCGCCGAGCGAATCATTGAGCTTGGCAGCACGTTCAAGCAGTCGCGAATGCAAATAGAACACGTCACCGGGATAGGCTTCGCGGCCCGGCGGGCGGCGCAGAAGCAAGGACATCTGACGATAGGCCCAGGCATGCTTTGTCAAGTCATCATAGATGCACACAGCATGCTTGCCATTGTCCCGGAAGAACTCGCCCATTGCGCATCCTGCGTACGGAGCGATGAACTGAATCGGAGCGGGCTCAACCGCGGTAGAAGACACCACGATCGTATGCTCCATCGCACCATGATCCTCAAGAGTCTTGACGACTTGAGCGATCGTGGAACCTTTCTGTCCGATGGCGACATAGATACAAACGACACCCTGACCCTTTTGATTGATGATCGCATCAATGGCAATGGCAGTCTTACCGGTCTGGCGATCGCCGATGATGAGCTCTCTCTGACCACGGCCAATGGGAATCATCGCATCGATCGCCTTGATTCCGGTTTGCAGCGGCTCCTTCACGGGCTGACGCGTGACCACGCCGGTTGCAAGCCTTTCGACCGGGTTGAAGATTTTCGCGTTAATGGGTCCCTTGCCATCCAGCGGCTGCCCAAGAGGGTTGACCACACGACCCACGAGTTCCTCCCCGACAGGAACCTGTACGACTTTGCCGGTGCGCTTGACGATGTCGCCTTCCTTCACCGACTGGTCGGAACCGAAGAGCACGCAGCCAACATTGTCCTCTTCGAGATTCAAGGCCATGCCTTGCACGTTGCCGGGGAATTCGACGAGTTCGCCGTACATGACCTTGTCGAGGCCATAGACACGGGCGATACCGTCACCGACGTAGACGACGCGGCCGACTTCATCCACAGCAGACAGGGCTTGGTAGTCCGCGATCTGCTCTTTGAGTATGGAGGTAATTTCTTCGGGCTTAAGTTTGGTGGACATGGTGAAGGTGAAAACTTGAAAATGTTACTTCTGGAAGCAGTTACAGAAACGAACGTCTGCAACAGCAATTGAACAAATTAGATGGCAGCAAGTCTGCGAAGAATGAGCGGCACAAAGGACATTGCCGGACTATGCCTGGCCGACGAGATGTTTTTGCAGTTCAGAAACCTTGCGGGCAAGTGAACCATCGAGCTGATGATCGGGATAGATCACCACGATCCCGCCGAGCAGCGCAGGATTTACCTGATATGTGATGACAGGTTTCTTTCCGCTCCGGGCTGCAACGCTCTGCTTGATCTGTTCTCTTAGAGTTTCGGAGACCGGAACGGCAGTCTGCACAGTGACTTCGACCTGTCCTTCATAGTGCCGCCAATACTCGTGGTAGCGGCCAGGGATAAGCGGGAGCAAATCCAGCCTTGACTTTTCAATCAAGAGATCGATGAACCGATTGGTCATTGAACAGAAGCCGAGTTTGGCCCCGAGACTGACAAGAATGCCACGGAGCTTAGCGCTGCCCAGCGATGGATTGGACAGCAGATGAGGTAGTTCACGATTCTCCGTGAACACAGCTTCGAGCGCCTGCAAGTCCCGTTCAACTTCGACGACACAGTTGCCCTTCTGAGCAGCAAAAAAGAGCGAGCGCGCATAGCGCGTCGGCAACGGACCGTGGAAGCCTTTCAACGATCCTCCTTCAAGGCATCCATAATCAACTTCTCGTGTTCTTTGTCGTCGATGACGCGACCCAAGAGACGGGAGGTGGCTCTCGCGGTTAACTCGGCGACATGGCGCGAGAGTTCGGCTTTGGCGCCTTCAGATTCACGGGCAATGTCCGCACGCGCGCGCTCAATGAGCTTGTGCGACTGTTCCTTGGCTTCAACTTCGGCTTCGCTGCGGAGCTTTGCCGCGTGGTCTTGTGCATGCTGAATAATCTCCGCGGCTTCCTTCTTCGCATTGGCCATGGCCTTTTTGTAATCGTCAAGCAGGGCGCCCGCCTTCTCGCGTTCAGCCTTAGCTGTCTCGAGGTCATTGCGGATGGATGATTCGCGATCCTGAAGTCCTTTGATGATAGGCTTCCAGGCATACTTGCCGAACAACCAGACGACAATTAAGAAGGTGATGATCGTCCAGATGACCGATCCGGGTTCGATATTCAGGATATTTTGCAGGCCCATGAGGTCTTAGACAAGCTCCAATTTACAGGTTCCGGCTGATTTGCGTGGAGGTTTGAAAACACAAAACAGCACCGATTGAAAGACGTGCCAGCAGTGAGCGTGACACAACTGAGTGTCCGGCAGCGTCAGAACGCTGACGAGAACCGATCGTTACTTCGTCCAGATCAGAATTTCAACGAGGAAGGCGAAGAGCGCAGCTCCTTCAACCAGACCGGCCATCACAAGGGCGGCACCTTGAATTTTACCGGCGGCTTCGGGCTGACGGGCAATACCTTCCATAGCGCTCTTACCAATCGCACCGATACCAAAACCAGCACCGAGGGCGAACAAACCGGCGCCCAAACCAGCGCCAAGCAGAGCGAGACCGTTTCCGAGTTCCATGAGAGAAGTTCTCCGAGAAGTTAGCTTGTGTATGAATGAATTGAGTGAATTCTGATCAAGATCTGCAGTGCGGGTGAACTCGCGACGGCAGAAACACTCGAGATTAGTGCGAAGGATGCATGGTCAATCCTACAAACACTGCGGTCAGCATGATAAAGATATAGGACTGAATCAGCGCGACAATGATTTCGAGCAGGAACACAGCGGTAGCCACCGCGATCGCAGGAGCGGCAAACAACAGACTGACTATCAATCCGAGCAAGACTGCAAGGACTGCATGTCCAGCCAACATATTCGCAAAAAGACGAATGGTAAGTGCAAAGGGACGAATGAGGAAGCTCACGATTTCAATGATAATCATGAGGGGCATTAGCCAGCCCGGGACTCCGGGAGGCGCGAAGATGTGCAGAAAGCCGCCGACACCGTTTGCTTTGATTCCCATTCCGACCATGAGTCCGAGTGTGCACAATGCAAGCCCTGCGGTCACATTCACGTTGCCTGTTGCGGAACTTCCCCACGGCAGAAGTCCGAGCAAGTTGGAGAAGAGTATGCCGGTGAACAAGCACATGAAGTAGGGCATGAACGCGTCGGTCTTTTCATGCAGATTAGGCTTCACGACATCATTCCGCACGAAGAGCACGAGAGCTTCCAGTGCGTTGCGAAGTCCCGAAGGAACAGGGGTTTTCTGACGTGCCGCACTCCAGACCACCAGCCCCATGAGCAGGAGAGCGATCAGCCACCACAAGCGATGTTTACTGAGCAGGAACTCGAAACCGCCGATCTTAAAAGTCGGCAAATGAAAACTCAGGCCCAGGAACTCGAAGTGATCGGAGTCCACAAGGTGATGTTCAAGAATGTGAATCAGTGTCGTGCCTAAATCATCTTTGTGACCGTCGCCGTGCGCAGCATCAGCCGGAGCAGTATTCGCGTGTGGGTCGGTTTTCGCAACCTTATTGTCCACACGCGCAAAAGCCAGTCCCACAAGGACAGTCAAAGAAAAGATGATGAGCAGGCGAACGAGTTTCATGCAGTTCTGCGGTGAATTAAGTATTCAAGTCCGAGGCTAACAAAATAGGCGACGACAACGCCAAGCAACAGGGGAACCTTGGCAGTTTCAGGCTGCTTCAGCTGCCCAATCAACCCAATCCCGATCAACGCAAACCGAACAACCATACCAGCGGCACGCAGCTTGACATAGCCGGACATTCCACTCTTGGGTCGAATCCAAGCCAAAGCAAGCGGAGGAAGCGAGGCAACTGTGCCAATCAGCAATCCGGAGAGGAAGGAATTCATCATATCTGTTTGCGGCTCCAGATCCTTCCGATCTGAGCGGCGCAAGAGAGCAATTCACTTCGAATCATTTGTGGAGTCTTCGCGGCGGAGGACAAGGACAGTGCGGTAGATTGCAAGTGCGAGTCCGAGCATAGCGCCGAGACTCATCAGTATTGGAAAGCTACCGATCTTCTTGTCTACCCACCAACCCAGTAATCCAAACACCGCGGTAGATGCAACAATGGTCAGCCCAATCTGCAGAGGATCCTGCCGCCGCGGGGGCTGAAAACCTTCAAGCACCGTCAGGAACAGTCACCGGGCGGTTGCGGGGAACCAAGCCATTAGGATCGGTCAAGGCAACTTCACTCATAACAGGCTTTGCAGACGGGACGCGATCAGTTTCCGTCGCTGCGTGACCTCTGATGCGGGCACCTTCCTGAATCGAGAGCTTGCCTGCTTTCAAATCACCTTCGAGATCAGCGGTTGACTCAAGATGAATCTTTTGCTTAGCGACCAGCGACCCCTTCACACGGCCCGACAGATAGACATTTTCGGCGAGGATATTGCCTTCCACGTAGCCTGACGAGCCGACCGTGATGCTTTTGGTGCAAATGATGTCACCGACGATTCTGCCATCCACACGTAGCGACCCTTGCGTACGGATCGTACCCTGAATTTCAGCATCTTTGGCGACCAAAGTAGACATCTCCCCGGCGCTGTCGTCGGGTGATGTCAAACGTGTCCATTTAGCCATGAATCCGACCTCCCTGTGTTGGGATGTGGCGGGACGTAATGCGGTTGTACAGAATGCTATCCTGCCTCACGAGCGAGAACGGATTCGGGGTTGACCCGTACTCCGTCTTTCCAAATTTCAAAGTGTAAATGTGGAGCAGAACTGCGCCCGGAATTCCCTAGAAGGGCAATGGGCTGCCCTTGCAGCACTCGGTCACCGGGCTGAACTAACAGAATCTGATTGTGGCCATAGAAAGACTGATAACCGGACTTGTGCGCGATAATGACCAGATTGCCGTAGGGATAACTCCATCCGGCAAAGAGCACCAGGCCATGAGCGCTGGCGAGGACGGGCGTCCCTTCACGCGCAGCGACATCGAGCCCATGGTGGTCGGCAACATCAAGCGACGTCTTGTGCTCGAATTGTCTAGTCACATAACCGCGCACGGGAGGGAGCGTTGGAACATCAGACGGAAGCACACTTTCCACGACCACATCGGGGGCGCGCTCGGCATAGACACCAAGCACAGTGGCATCTTCGGGCAAAGTCTCAAGGGTTGCAGCGCTATCATCGGAGAGCAAGGCATCAGCCGGAGGAACTATCCCTTCGGGCAGAAGCAGGCCTCGGCGCAGCTGCTGTTCAAATTGTTTTAGTTCAGCCAGTCTCTGAGCAAGATCGCGAATTCTATCATTGGTCTGCTCAAGCTCCACGAGGCGGGCTTTCATGGCGGTGTTATCTTCGATTTGCGAAGATAACGACCAAGTCATAATGCTCAGAACCAGCAAAAGTGTCACACAAGCGACGGCCGCCGCCACAGCGACAATCAGCCAGCTCTTCTTGACACGAAACTGCCTCATTCGGGCCTGAGTTTCGGAGAGGACAACCACAGTCCATTCAGACTTGCGCTCAGGCATGATTCTCAAGAAGCGGCAATTTCAACAATTCCGGAATATAAGAATTTCGACGTGGGGAGTCAAGTGAAAAATCTCGCAATTTATCTCGAATCGTATTAATTTTACTACACTTCGGGAATAAGCTGACGAGATTGGGCAGCTTCAAAGAGGAGCACCGCTGCGGCTGCGGATACGTTCAGGCTATCGAGATCCCTAAACAATGGGATCTTAATTGAGACATCTGCCCGTTTCTGCAGGACGGGCGAAACTCCTGATCCTTCTGCACCTAAGACGAGAACAGTCGGGCGATCCCAATCGAAATCAGAGTACTTCACGGACTGGGGGTCTGCCATGGCAACAACAATCCACCAGCCGCTCTCTTTGAGAGCACGAATCGTTTGATCAAGATTCGTGACCTGATAAAGGTCAATCAGGGCCGCACAGCCCGCTGACGCCTTGAACACCACATCGGTCAAAGGGGACTGTCTATGCTTTCGAAAGATAACAGCATCCACCGCCGCAGCGTACGCAGTGCGCAGAATCGCGCCGAAATTACGCGGATCCTCGACACCGTCCAACATCAATACCAGCGGCGCCGGCTTACGGTCCACGATTTCGTCCAAGACCTCAAAGTCCTGTGAAACGTGCGGGGCGTGGATACGAGCGCGCACCCCCTGAGTAGGAGCTTCGCTCTCCTCGGCATGAATTTCCCGTTCGATCAGTGGAATACGCGAGAGCTGCGCGAGATCGCGAATAGAATCGATTGTCGCACCGTGAGCACCCGGCGCGATCACAATTTCCTGTGCGAGTCCCCGACGCAACGCTTCGAGCACAGGATTGCGGCCGAATATAGTGACGAACGACTCCGAGATTTGGCGTTCAGCTCGCGAGGCGAGCGGGCGATCAGGCTTTGAGCGTGAGGGGTGGTGCGAGCGAGGCAAGTGTAGGAGATCCGAAGAATGACGTGGTAAGTGAATGGTGCTGGGACCCGAATCTCACGCGTCGCGAATCAGCGGTCAACGATTTCAAGGAGGCGGTTCAGGTCGTCTACGGTGTAGTAGGTAATTTCGATGGTACCGCCTCGCCCTTTAGGCTTGATCTTGACGCGCGTGGAAAGTTGACGGCTGAGCACCGACTCTACATGGGCAATGGCCTTGGCATCGCGGGCTTCAATGACGGCCTGCGCAGATTGAGGTTTATGTTTGACGGGCTTCTTCCGCGTCATTGCTTCAGCGGCACGCACAGTGACTTTGCCGTCCACCAGAAAACGCTCGAACAGATCCAGTTGCTCTCCCTCATCGACAACAGACAAAAGGGCACGCGCGTGACCCATCGTGAGCTTGCCTTCATTCAGTGCCTGCTGTATTCGCACCGGGAGTTTGAGCAATCGAGTCAGATTTGCAACGTGTGCACGGCTCATTCCCATTTTTTCGGCAATAATCTCCTGAGTCAGCGAGTATTGCTGCTGGAGATTAACAATGGCATTCGCCAGCTCGATAGGCGTGAGATCTTCACGATGAACATTTTCGAGAATCGCAAGTTCAAGCATCTCTTCGGCGGACTCGACCATACGAATCTGGGCGGGAATGCTTGTGAGACCTGCGGCTTTTGAGGCTCGCAGCCGACGTTCACCGAGAATCAATT
Organism: bacterium; assembly: GCA_023382385.1. NCBI lineage: Bacteria > bacterium. The sequence goes on from JAHDVH010000001.1 coordinate 671,457, forward strand.
GATATCGTGCCCCTGCAGGACGCACGACGACGGGCTGCAAGATGCCCTGTTTGAGGATTGAGTTCTTCAACTCCTCAATCGCTTCATCGCGGAAGATCCGGCGCGGCTGGAAGGGGTTGGGATCGATCATATCGATCGCAAGGTGCGTGACTTCCGGCGCAGGCGAAGTGGACGTGGAAACTTCTTCGTCCGTAATCAGCGCGCGCAGACCTTTGCCGAGAGCCTTGTGAGATTTCATGCTACTGCCTCGCGGGGCGGAAGGTGCTGGTGGCTCAGGAACTCGACGGTAAATTCGCGGTAGTTCTGTGCGCCACGGCTCGTCGGGTCATAAGTATAAACAGTTTGACCAAAGCTGGGTGCCTCAGACAACCTGACATTGCGCAGAATCATTGTTCGATAAACACGCTTTTCGAAAACACCCGTAATCTCATCGGCCACCTGCTTGGTCAGATTCAATCGACCGTCGTACATCGTAAGCAGAATGCCTTCGATTTCGAGTTTGGGATTCAAATGACGTTTGACGAGATTGACGGACTTCATGAGCTGTGCAAGACCCTCAAGCGCGTAGTACTCGCATTGCATCGGAACAATCAAAGTATCAGCGGATGCCATGCCGTTCAAGGTCAGCAGTCCGAGCGACGGTGGGGTGTCCAGAATGACAAACTGGAAATCGCCATCAAGATCATCAAGCGCCTCAGCAAGGATACGTTCGCGCGCGAGCTTGGAAACCAACTCAATTTCGGCACCGTGCAGGCGGGTGTCGGCCGGCAGAATGCTGAGACCGGAAATATTGGTCGGGCGAAGTGCTTCCTTGGCGGGCAACTCGTTGATCAGAACATCATAGACACCGCTTTGCGATTCTGCAGGTGTAACCCCCAGACCGGCCGTTGCGTTGGCCTGCGGATCGAGGTCAACCAGCAATGTCGGATAGCCTTCAAGGGCCATTCCTGCTGCGAGATGTACAGCGGTCGTGGTCTTACCCACTCCGCCCTTCTGGTTGGCAATAGCGATGGTTTTAGTTTGCATAATAGTAAGATAGACCCCCAAGAGGAGAGATGCAAGACTTTTTGGCCTTATCCGCCTGCCAGAAGGCCGAGCTTTGCGAGGTGAGTTTCGCGGAATTTTTCTCTAAGTGCAGGATATTGAGACAATTCGGGGTCCTGTGCGACCAAGTCGAAAGCTCTTTCTCGAGCGTAATTGAGGAGCGGTTCGTCCCGTTCCGGAATGTAGTGGCGGTATTCTGATTCACCTGATTGCCGCGTCCCAAAGAGTTCACCAGCGCCGCGCAATTGGAAGTCCAACTCGGCAATTTCAAAGCCATCACTGGTAGATTGGATGGCATTTAATCGCGCCTTTGCCTCTTCGGTCAATTTGGGGCCGGGTAGGAGGATGAAGAGGGCCTTCTGCCCTTGTCGTCCAATTCTGCCTCGCAGTTGGTGCAGAGCGGCAAGTCCGAGCCGTTCGGGATTTTCGATGACCATGACCGTCGCGTCAGGTACGTCAACACCGACTTCAACTACTGGTGTTGCAACAAGGACCGGGGTTACACCATCTCGGAAAGCTTTGATCGCAGCTTCCTTTGAATCGGAGTCCATGCGGCCATGCACAAGCCCGACTTTCGTGTCTCGTAATGCTCCACTTGAGACACGCTTATGATACTCGACTGCTGCTTCGGCCTGCACCTTGTCGGACTCTTCGACCAGCGGACAGACGATGAAAACTCGCTGATTCTGTTGTGCCTGCTCAACTATGAATTTATAGACGCGCTCACGATCCGGCGCAAATCTTACTACGGTCGTGACATTGCGCGGTCCGCCGGGAAGTTCGCGAAGTGCCGATACATCTAAATCCCCCAACTCCGAGAGACGCAAGGTGCGGGGGATGGGAGTCGCAGTCATCACGAGCAAATTGGGGCGTTTCCCTTTGCCTGCGAGTTGCGAGCGCTGCTCAACGCCAAACCGGTGCTGTTCGTCAATTACAAGTAATCCAAGTCGAGGAAAGCTGAGCTTTTCACTTAGGAGAGCGTGGGTTCCGACGAGGATATCGACAACTCCCGCCGCAACCGCAGAAAAGACGTCACGCTTTTGCGATAGAGTCTGCTTGCCGCGCAGAATGCGGACATGTAATCCAGCGGCCTGTGCGGGTGGCGCGATTGTACGGGCATGTTGCTGTGCGAGGATTTCCGTCGGCGCCATGAAAGCAGTTTGAAATCCCGCATCAGCAGCCATCGCAGCGGCGAGCAAGGCAACAGTGGTTTTCCCCGACCCTACCTCCCCATGAAGCAGCCGCTGCATCGGAATCGGACTCGTAAGATCCTGCCGAATTTCGGTAAGAACTTCCTTTTGACCTTCCGTAAGCGGAAAAGGAAGGGCGTCCAGAACTTTCCGTGTGAGTGGACCGATGTTCTCGAAAGGTCCAACTCCGGGCAAGACACGATTGTAATGCTTGCGCAGCGCAAATAGCAGCTGATGAAAAAACAACTCCTCAAACCGCACGCGCCTCCAGGCCTGAGCGAGAAGTTCGCTATTGTCAGGGAAATGCACTTGAAAAAGTGCTTGTCCGAGTGGCAGCGCACTCATGATTCTTAAGTCTTCAGCGGGTAGAAACTCCACCAACTCGTGCTGCACGAGAGCAAGTGCTTCCTGCTGGACACGACGTAAAGTCCGCGACTCCAGTCCGACTTTTCGGAGGTCAAGGGTTACGGGGTAGAGTGCGACGATTTGCCCTGTATTGAACATTCTGGACTCATCGCCATCCTCGCCGAGACGATCCACCGCGGGATGATAGAACTCTCGAGCATCACTATCGGTCAGTTTCCCGCTAACTGCCACAAGCTCACCCACGACGAGCTGTTTCTGCCAGTATTGCGCACCTTGAAACCAGACGCACTTCAATGTGCCAGACAGATCGTTGATAAGCGCTGTCAGCAGCGTCTTCCCCGTACGGGTACGGCGCACATCAGCGGAAATGACTTTACCGACGACTGTGACTTCGTACTCAGTTGGAACAAGATCGCGAATCAACAGTTGCCGGGAACGATCGAGGTAGCGGCGTGGGAAGTAGCGAAGCAGTTGACCAAGCTCGCGGATACCAATCTTCTCGAGAGCCTTGGCACGATGCTCGCCAACCTGACGAAGCCTCGTAACGGGTTCATGAAGTAGATCGGGCACTACAGAGGTTAGCGATTGCGAATCGTATAGGTCAAGACTACTTCCTGATCCGGTCTCGCTTCCACATCAAATTCGAACTTACTGGCCGAAACCTTTCGAACAGGCAGGCTCGACTTCGTAATCTCCCAATCGCCCCACGCCTGATCTACTACGACAATCGTCACAGTCTCTTTCTTGCGGTTTCGAAGTTTCACTTCAATATCCTGCTCCGAGACGCGGTCGCTGATACGTCGATACTCTTTTTGTACACGCTCGACAGCGATATCAAATGCATTGCCGATCGTGAGCCTGACTTTCTCATCGCGCGGAGTGTGTTCAATGTTGTCTTCACCAATGAATTCTTGTGAACCATCATTGTCACGCTGGAAGACCCGAACACGTCCGGCAGGCAGCGGGATTCCGAGCTGGTTGTCCTTGGAGTTCAGGAATTCGAGCGAGACAGAAACGCGATCTGTGCTCCTGGAATAGTCGTACTCGTATATGCGTCGACTCTGCACTGAAGCATCAGGGAAAAGACTAACTTGCTTAGTCTGTCGATCGAGCAGGTCCGTTGGACGCTCGAGGGTATAAAGATGATACTCGAAAAAGGACTTCTCCGAGAACTGCGCTCCGCCATCCATTGCCATCTCCATCGCAGCGTACGCGCGGTCAAACTTTGGTCGTGGCGCCTGTGCGCGGTGCACTTCCCCCGCGATAAGCTTCAACATTGCATTCCTGTACGAAGCGCCAGAGTTGTTGTTAAGTGTTACCCACGCTGAGAAATCGGCCCGGTTACTCTCGTCAATAACTGCTACGTAGTCGGCGTTCCAGCTCATGCCCCCGGTAAGGTAGGAGACTTCAGCTTCCCTGGCCCCTCCGGCGGGACTGTTCACGAGCCAGCGCAGCGTGGGACGCGTGATAAGACCTGCAGGAAGCTTGGGAAAGCGCACCTCTTGAATCGACTCGGCAAGCAAAGAGCGCAAGGACCCGTCATTCATCTGAAGAATGATGGATTGCCCTGCGTTTGACATGAGTTTGCCCGAAGCCAGATCCCCGTTCTCAGTAATGACCTCGACATTCTGATCTACGTACTTCTCCAGCAATTTGTCAGGTGACACAAGGTCGTAATCGAAATTCTGCTCGAGCAGAGTAACGCCCTGTGCATTGAAATGTACAGAGGAGGCGTCAATTAGCGCGGCAACATCACGAAAGAGGAGTTCACCAGTGCCTTTGGCAAAGTCCATTTCGCGGACGTCGCGAATAAGCGCAAGATCCTGATTGTAGACCGTGACAGAAACTCCGGGCTTTGCAATTGCAGATACGAAAAGCGACAATGCGAGAATGCTAAAAAAAAGACTCTTCATTTTCCCCTCACAAAAAGTTTCATAAACACAATGCCGCAATAAAAAGACGAATCGGCAGGCTTGCGGACACTACTCCGCAGCATCAAGTTCATCGAGGAAGTGACGAATACGATCATGTGCATGCTCAAGTTCGGCGAGCTTTTCACGCTCTGACTCAACGACTTCCGGTTTCGCACGTTCAATGAAATTTGAATTCGCGAGTTTGGCTTTTGTGGATTCAACAAGCTTCAACAGTCGTTCGTCTTCCTTGCCGAGCCGCGCGCGCTCGGCGACAACATCAATGAGTCCTTGGAGCGGAACATAGACTTCGAGTCCCTGAACAATGGCAGAGGCGCTGCCTTTCGGGCGCGGCTTATCCAGCGACAAATCGGATAAACCGGCGAGGCGATTCACGAAGTCTGTCAACGGTTCCCACTCTTTTGCAGTCAGTCGGTGGTCGGAGCGCAAGCCCGCCGGAATGCGTAGAGCGGGTGCGATACGCAATTCACCGCGAATGTTGCGAATCGCGGTGACGACATCCTGCAGCCTGCTAAACTGAGATTCAACGGACGAGTCCACGAGGGCCTCAACGTAAGCCGGATACGCTGCTTGCATGATGCTTGCGTGACGACTGTAAACGGGCCAAGTGGATGCGGACAATCTGCACAACGTTTGATAGATTTCTTCGGTAACAAACGGCATGAAGGGATGCAGCATTCGAACGATGCCATGCAGCACGCCAAGAGCATGCGCCAGTGCGTCTTGACGGCCGCTGTTAGTGTTTTGTAAGCGGACCTTGATTAATTCAAGATACCAGTCGCAGTAGTCATTCCATACAAAGCCATAGGCACGTTTGGCCGCATCAGAAAATCTAAACTCTGCGAGCGCACGATTCACGTCGTGTGCACAGGAGAGAAACGCTGAAGTAATCCAACGGTCGATGACATCGTCCGGCGCGCTGGGCAGGCTTTCGATCGGATCAAAGGCGAACGTCTCACCTTCTTCCGGAATATTCATGAGGAGAAAACGTGTCGCATTCCAAAGCTTGTTGGCGAAATTGCGCCCATGCTCGCAAAGTTCAACGCCAAAACGAATGTCCCCGCCGCGAGGGGTCTGCGAGATAATCGTGAAACGCAGCGCATCAGCACCATAGCTTTCTACAACTTCAAGAGGATCCGGTGAGTTCCCAAGAGACTTCGACATCTTGCGTCCCTGCATGTCACGCACCAAGCCGGTGAAGTAGACATCCTTAAATGGCTCCACTCCGAACACTTCCTCCGATGCGATGATCATTCGCGCCACCCAAAGGAAGATAATGTCAGGCGCAGTAATGAGCGTACTTGTAGGGAAGAAATGTGCGAGGTCGTCGGTTTGTTCCGGCCAACCGAGCGTGGAAAAAGGCCACAGCCAAGACGAAAACCAAGTATCAACAACATCGGGGTCCTGCTCAAGTGTCAGGCCTGAATACTTTACGTCCTGTGACGGGTCGTCAAGCGAGCAGATGATCTCACCGGTTTCTTTGACCGTCCACAGGGGAATCCGATGCCCCCACCATATCTGTCGGGAGATGCACCAATCGCGAACATTCTCAAGCCAGTGATTGTAAGTCTTTTCCCAATGCGGTGGGTGAAATTGAACTTTCCCTTCGCGAACCGCCGCAAGCGCAGGTTCGGCAAGTTCCTTCATCCGGACAAACCACTGCTCAGAGAGAAGAGGTTCGATCACGGTGCCAGTCCGCTCATTGTGACCAACAGAATGTGTGTAAGGCAGTACTTGCGCCAGAAGTCCCTGTGCATCGAGCGTTGCGACGACGCGTTTTCGAGCTTCATTGCGGTCAAGGCCGCGAAACTCAACGGGAACAGCATCAGTCATTGTCCCGTCCGGTGCGATGACCACAACAAAGTCCAAATTGTGACGCAAAGCAATCTCAAAATCGTTCGGATCGTGCGCAGGTGTGACCTTGACACAGCCGGTTCCAAACTCGCGATCAACGTACTCATCGGCAACAATGGGAATCAATCTTCCGACAAGGGGGAGTTTCACGCTCTTTCCATGCAAGTGTCGATAACGTTCATCCTCGGGATGAACAGCAACGGCAGTATCTCCAAGCATGGTTTCTGGGCGGGTCGTCGCCACGACAAGGTGTCCGCTGCCATCACTTAACGGATACTTGAAGTGCCACAGATTCGAATGAATATTCTTGTACTCTACCTGCTCTTCGGAAAGCGCCGTCTGTTTTTCCGGATCCCAGTTGACGATGCGCTTGCCTCTATAAATTAGTCCTTTATTATACAGGCGAACGAATATCTCGGAAACAGCACGTGAAAGTTCAGGATCAAGGGTGAAACGCGTGCGTGACCAATCGCACGATGCTCCGATTTTCCGGAGTTGCTGCAGAATTATGCCGCCGTAATTTTCTCTCCACTCCCAAATCCGTTCAACGAGTTTCTCGCGTCCCAAGTCGTGACGGGATAATCCTTCCTTTGCAAGCTGATCCTCGACTTTAATCTGCGTGGCAATGCCAGCATGATCGGTACCCGGCAACCACAGTACGTCATCTCCGCACATGCGTCGCCAACGCGCAAGCAGGTCCTGTAATGAGTTATTCAACACATGGCCGAGCGTCAACATGCCGGTCACGTTGGGCGGCGGCATCATAATAACGTACGGCTTATGGCCTTTGCGAATTGGCGCCCGGAAGCAACCGAGCGACTCCCACATCGCATAGAGTCGGGATTCGGTGGAGGACGGCGAATAAGTCTTGTCGAGTTCTATCTTGGGCATCAGGAAAGCAAGAATGAAGAGGTTAGTATAAAAGCAATATTCCGCACAAGTCTATCTAAACGAGTTCGAACGTCGAATCGGGCGATTGGGGCGAACACCAGCGAGAAGAATCATCACGACTCCCGCAACAAAACCACCTATGTGGGCGAGCCAAGCCACTCCGCCACCTTGGCGACCCATATCGCCTGCAAATCCTGTCAGCTGCATGAAGAACCAAAACCCGAGCATGAGCAGGGCAGGAACGCGAATGAACCGAATGATGAAAACGATGAACAAGAGTACTACTACATTCGCACGGGGAAAAGCTAACAAATACGCTCCCAACACAGCGCTGATGGCACCCGAAGCCCCAACCATAGGGATTGTGGAGTGCGGCTCAAAAACAACGTGACTCAGAGCTGCAACCAATCCTCCGACAAGGTAGAACAGCAGGAACCTTGCGTGTCCGAGAATATCCTCGATGTTGTTTCCGAAGATCCAGAGATAGAGCATATTGCCGCCCAGGTGCATCAACCCTCCATGCATGAACATCGAGGTAAGCAGCGTTACCCACGCTGCCGGAACAGCGGGCAGCAGTTCGAAACCGCTCGTAATGTCGCGTGGGACTGCACCCCAAGCGAAGACTATCGCTTCCTGCTCTTCAATTGGCTGCAAGAACTGCAACACGAATACCAGTACATTAGCGGTGATCAAGCCAACCGTTACATAAGGTGTCCCGCTTGCAGGGTTTTCATCACGTATAGGAATCACGGGATAGTGACCATGACATCCCAAGTTCTAGCAAGACCTGCGCGATTGGCCGCTTCAAAGATCACGCGATGTTGTCCTGACTTCAGCCTGTCAGCGGTCCAGATCGTACCACCGCTTTCTTCGTACTCGAATTCAGGGATGGCAACGGCACCATTCACCGTACAGCGCACGCTACTGTCATCGATTGATGACTCGTCGTCTGTCAATGTGAACTTGAGCTTTCCACTACTACCGTTAATAACCAACTTTGGAGGAGAGTCGTCCAACGCGATACCATACGTTTCGCCGCGCAATATGTAGCAAGACATCTCACTGGGACTACTCGCGGGGATTCGCCAAAGCGGAGACTTTCCCGCAGCGCCACTGCGCTTATACCAGTACTTCCCGGGTTCAAAGGATTCATGCGCGGTGAGTTTGAGTTTGGACGCAAAAGCAAAGTCAGCATCGTTAATCGTAATTTCACCATAGCGCTCACTCAAATCAGCCCAACTCATTGATACTTCTTCTCCAGTCAGCACATAATCATAGAGTGAAACATAAGAACTTTGCTGGAGGCTGCGACGTTCACTCCCAATGACAGCCTGAATTGTCACCGAGGACAAGTTTCGGTTGCGATCTTCAACTTCAATCCGAATATCACCGGTGTAGTCCTCAATCCATCCCGAGGCAAGCGGGTCATCAGCCTCGTGGTTGCGCGGGAGCCAGCTAAAGAGTCGCCGGAGATCGCGGTCGCGCAGTTTGACTTCACGATACACCAGTTTTTCATAGATATTCTGCGGGCCGAGGAGATCGATTTCGGCGCAGAAATCCTCGAACACGAGCTGATCGCCCTCATAAACGCGCACGGCATAAGGCACAGCATTACGGCCCCAAGGACCGGGATCATATGCTCGAATAAAGAACGCCACCGGCTCGTCGGACTGCACTCGAGGTGAAGAATTTAGAGCGAGTTCCCGGCCTGCTGTTGTCGGCGTAAAATCTGAATACTTGATCCAACTCACCGCCACGATTACCGGTCTGTCACGGTCAGGAGGCTTGTAGAACTGTAGCGGATCCAGTTGAACGGCGCCCTTGCGAATCTCAAAGTGCAAATGCGCAGGGCCGCGGCCAGTCGCACCGGTATAGCAGAGAATTTCGCCGGCTTTGTACCTCGGCGCAACGATGCTATCTGTGAAACTGAAGTCAACACGATAGGTTCCTCTGACTAACTGGCTATCCCTAACCGTTTGCTGTAACTTCGGTTCAAAGCGACTTAAATGCCCGAACACGGCAGTATTGCCATCGCTCAAGCGGAAGTAGAGGGTAAGCCCATATCCCGAAGGACTGATTCCGATTCTTTCAACCCATCCATCCGTTGGCGCAATGACTGGCAACGGAGTTCGTGCACGAAGATCAATGCCGCCATGAAAGTGGTCAGTCCGACTATCGGCGTGGCCACCGGTCAACGTGCGCGAGTCAGGCAGCGGCCAAAGATAATCGGCCGCGAACGCCAATTGTGCGAGAACCAGAAAGATCAGTACTCGCGCCACCGCAATGCCGTGCTAAAGAGCAATCCTATCATCGCCAGTGAGACCAGCATTGAACTTCCGCCGTAACTGACAAGCGGCAGCGGCAAACCTGTGACCGGTAAGAAGCCTACCGTCATCAGCAGATTGGTGAGCGCTTGAAAGATGATCGTTCCTGTGACTCCAATGGCAATCAAAGAGTAAAACGGAGAGTGGCATTTCGTAGCAATCACCACTCCACGGTAGAAAAAGAGAAAGAAGGCGAATATGACAACAAGCGCACCAATGAAGCCCCACTCTTCTGCAAACGCAGAGAAGATGAAATCGTTGTGGCCCTCCGGGAGAAACCTAAGCTGAGTCTGCGTTCCGTTCAGGAAACCTTTACCTGATACTCCACCAGAGCCGACTGCAATTTTGGATTGAATCAGTTGATAGGCCGCACCGAGCGGATCGGCCTCCGGATCGAGAAATGTTGTGATGCGTCGTTGCTGATGCGGCTCCAGTTTATTCCAAAGTTTGGGAGTCAGTGCCCCAAATCCCAAATAGAGGCCAGTCAACAATGCAATCCACGGAATCCGCCGAATCGTAAAGACCGCCAGAACGATAAAAGCTACGAGCACAGTGATGTGCAGCGGCACAAACCAAGACGTCAAAACAGCAGCGGGGGGCATCACTAAGAGCAACAGATACTGAGGAGCGACGCCCGCCCAAATCAGCATGACGAACAGCATCACAGGGAAGATCAACGCGGTACCGAGATCTGGCTGAACCAGAATCAATCCCATTGGCACAATGACCATGAGACAGGCAGCGAGAAAGACCCACATGCGGTCCAGACTTCTCGGGTTCTCCGCAAGAAATCGCGCCAAGGCAAGCAATGTCGCCACTTTGGCGAACTCTGCCGGCTGAAGCTGCACAGTCCCAAATTGAAACCAACTGGTCGCACCCTTGTGCGTCACTCCAATTGCCAAGACGAGAATAAGACTTGCGACGGACAATCCATAAATGATGTAAGCCAGCATCTCAATGATTCGCAAGGGAATCGACAGAATGCCGAGTGCCAGTGCAGTGCCAATACCGATCCAGAAGAACTGCCGCTGAAAGTAATACAGGCCCGTTCCATCGGCATAGCTTGTCGAGAAATTCGAAAGCAGTCCGATGCCCAGCAATACCAGAATGGACAATAGCAACCAGAGGTCAGAGAATCTCCCCGGCTGTTTCACGGCAGGTCTCCAGCGTGAGCGACGTCCTCGGATTCCTCGTCTTCCTTCACTCTCTTCTTGTAGAGATCGGGATAGATCTCCCTACGGATCAGGTCGCGCAGCACTTCTCCCGCTACAGGTGCACCGGCTCCAGAACCGCTCTTGCCAAACTCAATCAGAGCACAGCAGGAGTACATAGGATTGTCAATCGGCCCATAGCAGATAAACCACCCATGATCGTCACCATGAGCATTCTGTGCAGTGCCCGTCTTGCCCGCAATCTTCAGACTGTCGTTCTGCTGCCTTCGCGCCGTACCGGACGGACCCCAGACAACCTGTTCCATACCAAACTGGCCATAGCGAAGTATCTCTGGAGTCAGATCGAGCGTATCGATAACATAATCCGCCCGCTTGGTTAGCGTCCGGTTGTTCGGGTCGTAAATACCGTCCACGACATGAGGTTGTCTCCACACGCCGGTTGCAATAGCACCTGCGAACGCGGCAAGCTGGATGGGAGTCGTCAGCATCTCTCCTTGACCGATGGCCACCGAAACGATGAATCCCTTTGTCCAGCCGCGCGGACCATAGCGCTTGTTGTAGTATTCTTCGGACGGTATCAGCCCTGCGGCTTCGCTGGTTTGATCCACACCGGTTGGCGAACCGAAGTGGAAGCGCGACATGGCGCGGTGAATTCCGTCAGCGCCGAGCTGAAGTCCCAATTTGTAATAGAACACGTCGCAACTTTGCGCGACTGATTGAATACAATCGATGTGGCCATGCCCGCCCTTCTTCCAGCACTTGAAGGTGCGGTTGCCGAACGTGAAACTGCCCGGGCAGGACACACTCCATGACGGAGAGATTGCTCCGCTGGCAAGTCCTTCCACAAGCAATGCGGGTTTGATCGTGGATCCCGGCGGATACATTGTCTGCACTGCTCGATTCAGCATCGGCTTTTCAGGATCCGTCAACAATGCATTCCAGTGAAAGGCGCTGATCGAACCTGCGAAGATATCGGGGTCATAGGACGGCGAACTGGCCATGACCACAACGCCACCAGTTCTCACGTCCATGGCTACGACCGACCCAATATTGCCTACGAGCAGTGATTCGGCAAGAAGCTGAGCCCCTATATCCAGCGTAGTCCAAAGTTCGTTGCCGGGCACAGGTTCAATTCTTCCGATTTCGCCGCCGGTTTCAACCTCCTGCCCGTAGACATCAACCACAGAGAGTTTACTGCCTTTTATTCCGCGCAGATCTTTGTCGTATAGCCGTTCGAGTCCGCGTTTGCCTACTAAATCTCCAGACTGCAAACCCGGGAAAGTAGCCAACTCGCTCTCGGCTACTTCGGCAACATATCCGATTAAGTGCGGGGCAACGCCATATGGAAAGAAGCGTTTTGGCTCAATCTCCAAATACGCTCCGGGGATTTGATCACGAAGCTCTTCAAAGCGTGCCAGCAACGTATAAGGCATATCCCTGCGGATTCGTTGCGGACGATACGTAGACTTGACCGGTTTGAGAATCTTATCACGGATATCCGCAGGATTTTCGGCCAAGGCCACACCAAGGAGGCCCGTGGCAAGAGAGTCATGATATAAATCACGAGGAATGCCGTAACAAGTGTAGGAAGGGCGATTACTGACCAGCAGATTGCCATTCCTATCCCGCATCACGCCGCGCGGCGCAAGTAGTTCGACGAAGCGGATGCGATTACTTTCGGACTTTTCGCGAAACTCAGGACCCTGCACCACTTGCAGCTGAACAAGGCGGTATATGAGCAGACTGAACGTTAATACTCCAAACGCGATGAACGAAAAGAATCGGATGTTTTCGCTTCTCTTGGTCATCTCGAACTATCTTCTCGGCTATGCAATGGCGAAAGAAACCAGAGAATTGCCAGCACAGTCGTACCGAGCGCCGACGGTAGCCCGCTGGAAAGCACTACAGGAAAGAATGGCAACGAATTCGCACGCGCAACCAAGAGCAGTCGCAAAACTTCAAGCAACACTGCAGAACCCAGAACAAGAACGCTCCACGGCCACCAAAGCCGAAAGGGTGCGTTTGCGCCAAGGCGCCCTGAGAAGAAACCCGCTGTGGAATACGCGACTGCTGAAATTCCCAGCGGAAGTTGCCCTAATGAGTCGATCGTCAGCCCAAGAATGAATCCTGCAAGCGTTCCCCAGATTGGGCCGCTGCGCAAGCCAACATACACAACAAAGGGTATCAGAAACGAAGGCCTTGCCTCTCCTATTGTCATGATAGGGCCAAGTCCTGCCTGCAGAATCAGCAGAACGAACCCCGTGAGCAAAAGCCGCCCGTTCACGGATTCTCCTCAATCTGAGGGTCTCGCGCTCCTGCTGAAGGTTCCAACCAACCTGTATCAATAATGACAAACATGTCTTCAACACTACGGAAATCCACAAACGGTTGAACCGTCCAGGCTTCTCCAAAAGTCGAAATTGCTGAGGGAGAATCTGTCACAACCCCGACGCGCAGCCCTTTCGGGAAGACTGCCCCGGCACCGGAAGTAACAACAAGATCTCCAGATTTGACGTCGACACCTGTTGGCAGTCCAGAGAGAGTCCAATGGTCAGTATCGGTCCAGCGCAAGATTCCGCGCATACGAGTTCGTTCGAGCATCACTGCAACACCGTAACTGTTACCAATCATGGTTTGAACAAGCGCCGTGTAGTCAGTGACTTCAACAGTTTTTCCAACCAGTCCAAGCGGGGTTATGACAGCGGCATTCACCATTATCCCTGCTTTGCGACCCGCGTTAATGCGATATTGTCCTCCAAGGGCTGGACCGACCGCACTAATAACAGATGCCGGAACTGTTTGGAAGGACAGCCGTTCCTGTACACCGAGCATCCCGCGCAAGCGCTGGTTTTCGATAAACGCATCCCGAAGCTGTACGTTCTCCTTACTTAGCTCAAGTGCATGTCGCTGCAGTAGATCATATTCAAACCAAACTGTGAACAGCTTGCGGACGAACTGCAAGGGCGCGGCAGCAACTCCCACAATTTCAGCAGCCGAGTCTTTCAATTCACGTACGCCGGGTTTTGGACTAGTCAACAAAAGCACCAGCGAGACGATCAAACACAGCAGGTAAACGGTCCATTCGATGCTTCCGCTGACCTTGCGGTTGTGCTCAGGCATGCGAGTTTAGTTAGGAAGCAGGACTTTGTGGTACGTTTCCATATCGTCGAGTACCTTTCCGGTACCGCGTACGACGCATGTGAGAGGATCTTCAGCCAGAAAAACGGGCAGCGAGGTCTCCTCGCGCAACCGCACGTCCAATCCGCGAATCAGCGCGCCTCCTCCAGTCATAATTATCCCGCGATCACGAATATCCGCGGCAAGTTCTGGGGGAGTCTTCTCGAGCGCGTTCTTCACGGCATCCACAATTTGCGATATCGGTTCTTCAATTGCATCACGAATTTCGATCGAATTTATTTCTACTGCTTTGGGCACGCCTTCCACCAGGTCTCTGCCTTTTGCAACGATCGAGAGCTCTTGTTCGAGCTTCGCAGCGGAGCCAATGCGAGTCTTTATTTCTTCTGCGGTGCGCTCGCCGATAAGCAAGTTATAGTTACGGCGCATGAATTGAATGATTGCTTCATCCAATTCGTCACCGCCCACGCGAATGGACGTATCCGTTATGATGCCGGCCAAGGCAATCACGGCTATTTCCGTCGTTCCGCCGCCAATATCGATGACCATGCTGCCGATTGGATCGAGAACAGGAAGTCCAACACCTAACGCAGCGGCCATTGGCTCTGCAATAAGAAACACTTCACGCGCGCCCGCGTGTTCCGCCGAGTCACGGATGATTCGTTTCTCAGACTTCGTCACTCCCGACGGCACACAGACTATGACGCGCGGACGCAAGAGGCGGTTTGTCTGGGCTTTGCGTATCAGAGCACGAATCATGATTTCGGCGACTTCATCATCATCAATCACGCCATCACGCATGGGTCGAATGACTTCAAGATCGCGATGCGTCTTCCCGACCATTTCGCGTGCTTCGCTTCCGATCGCAATGACTTTGCGATCACTCTTGCGAATGGCGACCATGGACGGTTCGCGGACAAGGATGCCTTTGCCTTTGACAAAGACTAGTGTGTTTCGGGTGCCGAGATCGATCGCGATCTCATTGGAAAACAGGCCGGATAAGGAAAGGCTCATGTGCTACTCAGTTTATACAAAGACGAAATCTAACCTTCGTCGGATAATACGATTTTTTGTGTGACATCTGGTGGCTGGATGCCGCGCTTTCTTTCCTCAGTCCAGAGGTATTCGAGCATCAGCGGCTGTTCTTCTACGTCCACTTGCACGTAGATGGAGTAATACGCCCCCCACTGGCAAATCAACTTCTGATTGGTGGCGGCCACAATCGCCTCTTTCAAGGACGGGAGTTTGCGAGTCATGCGCCCCACAATTGTATAGATCGCACCGGTCACGTCTCGTTTTACAATGTAGTTCTTCCCCATGTAACGCACGCGCGAAGATGGGCGAACATAGAGTGGTTGTTTGAGGTTCTTGGGCCAGTTACTCATTAGGATAGATCTCAGTGTTTGAAATGCCGACGACCTGTAAAAATCATGGCAAGATTATGCTCATTTGCAGCCGCGATCACTTCCTCATCACGGACGGATCCTCCTGGCTGAACAACGGCGGTGGCACCAGCTCGCGCAACCAGATCAAGTCCGTCACGAAACGGGAAAAATGCGTCAGATGCACAGGTTGATCCGAGCAATGAGATGCCCGCAGCCTCCGCCTTCAGAGTTGCGAAACGGGTTGAGTCCACGCGTGACATTTGACCCGCGCCGATGCCAAGAGTGCCACGGCGATTGGCAAAGACGATTGCGTTTGAACGCACGTGCTTTGCAACTTTCCAACCCAGGAGCATGGCAGCAAGTTCATCATCATTCGGTTCGCGTTTCGTGACTACGCGAAAACCCGACCACTCCGGAAACCCGTGATCTCTGTCCTGCAGCAAGTAGCCGCCCCAAATGGCCCGCAGTTCACTTGCCGGTTTACGAGCAGACAATGCGTCGAAGTCATAGGTAAGTAGACGCAACGCCTTCTTTTTCGCAAAAACCTCACGTGCGCCCTCCGTGAATTCAGGCGCGAGTACTATCTCGAGAAAGATGTCGGATAGACGAGACGCCGCAAGCTCATCGAGAGTCCGGTTGACGGCTACGATTCCACCGAACGCAGACACAGGATCAGTGAGCAAGGCTGTCTCAACGGCGTCAGCCGGACTCGTTCCAATCCCAACGCCGCAAGGTGTAACGTGCTTGATGATAACACAGGCACATTCTTCAAATTCACCCAAGAGGGACAATGCGCCATCAGCGTCCAGGAGGTTATTGTAGGAAAGTTGTTTGCCGGATACTTTGTCAGCGGCAACGAGTCCTTCGGCGGCCTGTCCGAAGCTTCCGAACAAGGCGGCCGTCTGATGTGGATTCTCGCCATATCGCAATGGACGAACTTTCCGCAAAGAAATTGAGTGAAACTCCCCATCATTCAGCCAATTCGCAATCGTCGAGTCATACGACACCAGCTCAGCGAAGGCGTGACGTCCGAAGCGATCCGCAAGTTCTTCCGGCACGCTTCCGTCATGCTCCTGCAGTTGAGACAGGAACTCCGGGTACTGTGTTGGGGATGTCAAAACGACCACGTGATTCCGGTTCTTTACAGCGGCGCGGACCATTGACGGCCCCCCGACGTCAATCTGCTCATTAATGGCATCATCCGACTCTCCATGAGCAAGCGCCTCAGCGAACGGATAAAAGTTAACAACCAATAGATCAATGGGCAGAAGATTCAATCGCTTCATATCGCTCTGATCACCTGCATGTTGGCGTCGCGCCAGCAGGCCACCATGAATTCGCGGATGAAGTGTCTTGATCCGACCTTCCATTGCTTCCGGATGACCTGTGAACTGCTCAACTGACGTAACGGGCAAGCCTGCTTCTGTCAGCGCACGGGCCGTTCCGCCTGAGGCAACGAGTTCAATCGAATGCTGGTTAAGCACTCTCGCAAGTTCAATCAATCCAGTCTTATCACTTACCGATAACAACGCACGACGAATAGGAATCATAACTTCTTAAGGTATAATCTTTACTTTTCGACCGGTGACAACAAGGCGCTTACTTACGAGCAGGCGCAGGGCACCGGCATACAAGTTCTTCTCAACGATTTGAACACGTTCAGCGAGAGAATCCGGAGTATCGTTTGGAAGCACTACCACGGCCTGCTGTGCAAGTATAGGTCCGTGATCGTATTCCTCGTCAACGAAATGTACAGTTGCTCCGCTGATGCGTGCTCCATAATCAATGACAGCCTCGTGAACACGTCGCCCATACATCCCTTTTCCGCCGAAAGCTGGAAGCAAGGCGGGATGAATGTTTACGATTCGATTGCGAAATTTAGCAACAATTCGTGGGGGAACAAGTTCAAGATAGCCCGCAAGGAGAATGTAATCGCAGCGATGCCTTTCGAGAGCCGCTGAAAGTGCTGCCGAATGTTCGTCAATTGTCGCGTAGCTCTTCCGCGAAATGACTTCCACCGGCACATTCAGCTCGCGCGCACGCTCCGCTGCGAGCACTTTCTGTCGTGAACAAATCAGAAGCGCAGGGTCCGCAGGGAGCGACTCATTACGGATAACTTCCACCAAATATTGAAATGTGGACCCGTTGCCCGAAGCGAAGAACGCGAGACGCATAGGCTATGTAGTAGTCGCGAAAGGTGATAATGCAAAACCTAACCGGACCGAGCTTTCCAGAAACGATAACCGCACAGGAGAACCCACCGGAAGCGTAAGTCGCTCCGGTCCATGACCGTAGGGAAGTCCGAATACTATCGGATAAGTTGTCCCGCTCGTTGCGTCAAGTACAGACTTTCGCAAGCTTGCCGCACTATCTGTATCTTCGGACCCCCATCCAAAGTCACCAACAAGTAGTCCGGCAAGATGCTGCAAGACGCCCGCATTCCGAAGGTGAAAAAGCAATCTATCAACCCTGTAAGCCTGCTCTGCAATGTCTTCAATGGCGAGAATACATCCCCGTAAGTTTGGCATGAACGGCGTACCCAGCAACGTGGTAATCATCGTAAGATTCCCAGGCAAAAGAGGCGCTGTGATTTCGCGGGCGCCGGTACGGACGACTTCCCACACAACCCCCGGAAAACGCTCGATCCAGTCATCGGGTGCAATCCCAGACAGCATCTCGAAGCAGAATGCTTCGGTTGCCTCCGTCAAGGAACCATCAAACTCAACGGCAAGGGGACCGGTAAATGTCACGGTACCGAAGTTCGCCCAAAGCGCCCATTGCATTGCGGTCACGTCAGAGAAGGCTAGGAACGGTTTTCCACTCGACGCTATCAATTCACCATCCAGAGCAGGAAGCAAACGTGACGTGCCAACTCCGCCTCGCGCGGATATTATTGCTGAGATTTCGGCATCAGCGAACTGTGCCTCGATCTCGCTCAATCGAACATCATCCTCTGCAGAGAGGAAACCATGTTTGGCCTGCGCCTGCGGACTCAGTTTGACTTGATACCCTCTCTGCACAAGACGAGAGACAGCCTTCTGAAGTTTCTCTGCCTTGACGGGTCCGGCAGGAGCACAGATTCCAATAGTATCTCCCTGCTGAAGAGGGCGAAGCATCAATGGTCAATATCCCCACTGTGGACCGGCAAGCGTATAGTCGCCAAAACCAGTATGATCCACAAAAATGAATCGTCGATTCAAATTATGATAGTACCAGATCTCATATGGTCGGGATCCGGATTCAAAGGGATGTCGTTCAATATCCGTGGGCTCACCGAACAATATGAATATTCGGCCACGATCAGTCTCCCAACCTGACCGATGGGTGGAAAAGCGTTCATTAGAGTACTCAACGCGGTAATAGTACTCTTCCATCAATTCATTCTGGGGTGTCTCCGGAGTCGGATCACGTCGCTTCCAAAACTCCCGAAAAAGTCTCTCGCGATCTTGCACGCTTGCACTTCGCAGTCGTCGATTCTCCTCAGCGCTGGCAATGTACTTCACTTGACGAATTGCAAGACCGAGATCACTGATCGTCGATGGCACGCCCGGTATGTTGACGGAGAATGACAATTCGCGATACTCGCGGCGACCGCTTCCGACGACTTCAAAGGTCAGTTTGTATTTCTGCACCGGAAGATCTGTCATTTTCACAACAAACTCCAGGTGTTGAATGTCACCAGTCGGGGCAACGAGTTGACTGAGACTATGAACTGAGTTTCCGTCTTCGCCAACAACCGCCCACATGATATCGAGAGGAACGTGCGCGGATGAGACCAGGTCGATGCCCGCGCGCGCGGAATCATCGCGAGTTGAGAAAGTCTCTATCACGCGCGGAGTTCCGAACTCCTTCTGCAGGGAATCGTTGCTCATCCAATAAAGATCCGATACCGAGAGCAACGCATCCATGATAGACGCTGAGATTTCCCCGGTCCAACGGCGCTTCTTTTTGGTCTCTCTGTCCGTCAAAACGACAGAAACATCATAGTCACCGGGAGTGACATAGAATTCTTCAGTTCGGACTGCACTGATTGTACGGCTGTTGGTCTCCTTGAAAGACTGCGTCTTTACATCCATAACAACAGTACGCTCAGACGCAAGTCCCCCCTCTTTGTCGAAGATCAGGAAGGTGGCTTCAAAATTCGCCTGAAAACCCTCCGGCTCAGCGCGAACAAACGTCAAGTTGTCGTACGGAACTGACAACGCAATATATATCAGTGCACTATCCTGCTTGACCGACAAACGTTGACCAGATTGACAACGGAAGCCGCGCGCCTCTGGCGATTCGCCTCTTACAGGCTGTGCGTCAACATTCGCAGCAAGCAAGATCAACGTGACAAGACAGGCAGTGCGAAGGTTCCACATGATTCACCACGTTTCAAGGTGTCTGCTTGAGCAGGTACCGCATCGAGTTGGTATGCCGCTGCAGTTGTCACTATCACTTCATGAATAACACCAGGAGTAAGTGTGCCGCGCACCCGAACTCGAGCATCAATGTCCGGTGCGTCCCAGGTGCTCCGCCCCCAAGAGACATCGCGACTATTCCGGTCAATCAACACACGCTGTGACATACCGATCAGAGTTTTATGCCGCTCAGCGCAAATCTGCTTCTGAAGCCTCATCAATCGATCTAACCGATCAAGCGCAACGCCATCTTCAACCCTGTCCGGCAGGATCGCGCCCTTTGTCTCTGATTGAGGCGAGTAAGTGAAGACTCCTGCGCGCTCGAACCGGACGTCCTGCATGAATTGATGAAGAACTTCAAAATCCTCGTCCGTCTCTCCGGGAAACCCGACAAGGACGGTGGTGCGCACACAGGCATCTGCACGTCCGTCCCTGAACGCTGCAATGGAATCCCTCATCTTTGCGGCGGACGTCTTGCGGTTCATCAACTTCAGCATCCTGTCTGACGCATGCTCAATTGGGAAATCAATATAGGGGACCACTTTGGAAACGCGCGCAAGTTCAGCCATGAAGTGCGGAGGGGCCGATGGTGGATGAGCATACAAGATTCGAATCCACTCGATACCGTCAATATCAGATAGCCACTTACAAAGTTCGACCAATGAACGTTTACGGTAAAGGTCAACGCCGTAACTCGTGGTTTCCTGACCAATCAGAATAAGTTCTCTAATCCCAGTGCGGGCAAGCAACTTTGCTTCAGCAACAAGCTTCTCGACTGGTTCGCTCCGGTAGAGTCCGCGCATTTGTGGGATTGCACAGAACGCGCAGGCATGCGAGCAGCCGTCCGAAACACGAAGATATGCAGATCCCGGCCCGGCGCTTCCGCTGAACATCGTAGTACTAACCGAATCACCTACGCTCAGGGGATTTGCACCGAGTGCAGAGAGAATGCCGCTCCACTCGCCTATCCCAAAAACGCCATCCAGATCAGGTAGCTCATCGCGAATCTCTGATCCGTCGCGTTGTGTCAGACAGCCCATTGCAAAGACTCTTCGCCCGTACTTGGCATGTTTCCACCGCACGGCCTCAAGGAGGACTTGAAGCGACTCAACTTTCGCATCATCAATAAACCCACACGTATTCACAACAACGCTGTCGGCCTGACTTTCCTTAGTCACCAACTCAAACCCATCCTGCTTCAGCAAACCGGCAAGCGTCTCGCTGTCCACAGCATTCTTGGCGCATCCTAAAGTATGGATGAATACCCGTGGAGGACGCAATTCAGAGGCGCAATGGCGCTTTAATTCCACAAGCACTCCACATTGTTTTCACCGATCACGCTACGAACGCGCGTGAGCACATCAAGCGACGTTTTCAATCGATAGCGACGTGACCGGATGTATCGGTCCTCTCCATCCTGTTCAATCCTGAAAAAAATCTCAACATCTCCGTTATGCTGCGAAAATAGATCTTCAAGGGCATTCAACGTCACTTCGAGATTAGATTGAGGAGCAAGATGAAGAACCAGCCGCTTGGCGAAGCGAGCCTTTGCTTCTTCAATGGAATAGAATTCCTCAGCAATGAACTTTGGTTCATCCTCTTCATCCCGCTTGGAAACACGCGCAACAACGATTAACTTTGCATCCTTCTGCAAAATGTGCATGTAATTCTCCAGCACATCCGTGAAGACGAGTATTTCCGCACTCCCCGTGAAGTCCTCAAATCCAAGTGTAGCCATTGGCTTGCCTTTGCGGGTCACAAGGCGCCGGACATCCGTTATTACTCCGCCGAGTCGCACGCTGTCAGAGTCAGACAGCTCACTCGTGTCGCCAAGACTTGCAGTAATGATGCGGTCAATGACTTCTCGCTCTTGATCAAGCGGATGACCAGAGGCATAGAATCCAAGCAACTCCTTCTCTTTGCCGATTTTCTCCTGAAACGACTGATCCGGCACCTCCGGCAACGCAGGTTCGAGCGACGAGCCAGATGCGGCGATGTCGCCAAACAGGGATGACTGTCCAAATTCCCTCTCACGCTCCTTTTCAGCAGAATATGACAGGAATGACTCTATCGCTGCGAAAAAGGCACCACGATGCCCAGGTAGACTATCAAGAGCGCCGGAGCCGACAAGGCTTTCCAACACTTTGCGATTTACGACACGTGCATCGACGCGGGCCGCCATGTCAAAAAAGGACTTGAATGGCCCGCCCTGCTCCCGTGCCGCAAGAATACATTCAACCGGCCCTTGGCCAATATTCTTGATATTCTCAAGACCGCAACGAACGGCGCCTCCATGCACCGAAAAGTTTCGACCGGACAGATTCACATCCGGCGGTAACACGTGAATGCCGGCTCGACGCGCGTCGTTGATAAGTTTTGGCATTTGCTTCGTCTCGCCATGATAGGAAGCGATTTCTGAAGCCATGAACTCGGCCGGGTAGTTAGCCTTCAGGTAGGCTGTCTGATATGCCAGCACCGCGTAGCACGCGGCGTGCGCTTTGACAAAGCCGTATTCGGAGAATTTGCGCACCAGTTCATAAATGTCTTCGGCGGTCTTCCTATTCAATCCGCTGTGCGAGAGGCAACCGGAGATGAATTCCGCATGGACTTTTTCCATCTCCTCTTTCTTCTTCTTGCCCATCGCCTTGCGAAGAATGTCTGCTCTTCCCAACGTGAAACCGGCAATATCGCGCGCGATTCGCAGCACCTGCTCTTGATAGACAATGACGCCATACGTTTGTTTAAGGATCGGCTCCAGTGCAGAATGCAGGTAGGAAATCGGCGCACGGCCGTGTTTGCGATCGATGTAATCACCAATCATGTTCATTGGGCCGGGCCTGTAGAGCGCGACCATCGCAACGATGTCGTCAATGCAATTCGGCTTCAGCTTTGTCAACCACTCCCGCATGCCACTGGATTCAAGCTGAAAGACGCCGGTCGTATCGCCCCGGCCCAGCAGTTCATATGTCTTCTCGTCAAGATGTTCGTGAAGAGAGTCAAGCTCAATGTCGATGCCCTTCGCTGCCAACAGCTTTAGGCAATGCTCAATGACATTAAGTGTGCGCAATCCCAGAAAATCCATTTTGAGTAGACCGATCTTATCCACCACATTCATGTCAAACTGGGTGGTAATTGATCCATCTGACTGGCGGTACAAAGGGACATAGTCGGTGAGCGGACCCGGCGTAATCACTACACCCGCGGCGTGGGTGGATGCATGACGGCAGAGTCCTTCAAGCGTTTGCCCGATGTTCCACACTTTTCGATACTCTTCGCGCTCACTCAACAGTTGATTGAGTTCATTGTTCCCTTCGGTAGCGTTGGCGAGATTGGCGGAGGGTCCGTCAGGAATCTTCTTCGCAAGCTTGTCCACATCCGCATAGCTCATTCCAATCACACGCCCGACATCTCGCACTACGGCCTTTGCCTTCAGTCGACCAAAAGTGATGATTTGCGCAACACACTCAGAACCATACTTTTCGCGGACATACTCGATCACCCGTGCGCGGCCTTCATCATGAAAATCTATGT
This sequence comes from bacterium, assembly GCA_023382385.1. Taxonomy (NCBI): domain Bacteria; species bacterium. The sequence continues at coordinate 694,683 of JAHDVH010000001.1, forward strand.
CAATATCAGGCATCGATATGCGTTCCGGATTCAGGAAACGCTCAAAGTAAAGGTCAAACTTAATCGGATCGAGACTGGTTACCCCTGTCGCATAACACACAAGCGATCCCGCGGCTGATCCGCGCCCGGGTCCGACAGGGACTCCGATTGATCTTGCGTAACGTACAAAGTCGGATACAATCAAGAAGTATCCTGAGAATCCCATTTGGTCGATTACTCTCAATTCATAGTCAAGGCGCTCTTCGAGTTCTGGAGTAATGACAGAATACCGCCGCGCGAGGCCGGCGCGCGCCAGTTTGGTCAAGAAGGCAGTCTCGCTCGACTCGCCGTCCGGAAGAGGAAAACGAGGCAAATGTTTTGCGCTAAAGTCGAGCTTGATCGTACACTTCTCGGCAACTTCTCTCGTATTAAGGAGTGCTTCCGGCAAGTCGCTGAAGAGTGTGCTCATCTCCTCCGGACTCTTCAGATAGAATTCAGCGACATCAAACTTCAAGCGCCCGCTGTCATTGACATTCTTGCCGGTTCCGATGCAGAGGAGGCAATCGTGCGCTTCGTGATGTCCTCGCTCAAGGTAGTGGGTGTCATTCGTTGCGACAAGCTTATTCCCCAACCTTTGAGCAAGTTTGACCAGCTGGCGGTTCAACTGTGCTTCTTCAGGAAGACTGTGTCGCTGCACTTCCACATAGTAGTCGTTACCAAACAACTCTTTGTACCACATTGCACGCTCCCACGCCCCGGTCTCATCACCGGCCATAAGTAACGTGGGAACCTCGGAAGCCATGCACCCAGATGTCGCGATCAGACCTTCACAATGCTTCTCAAGCAGCGAATGATCAATTCGCGGCCGGTAGTAGAAACCTTCCGTGTAACCAAAAGAAGAAAGCTTAACTAAGTTCTTATACCCAACTTCGTCTTTAGCAAGCAGCAAAAGGTGATTTGAATAATCTCCATTGCGACTCTTCTGAGCGGGAGACTTATCAAAGCGGTCCCTGCAGATGTACACTTCGCACCCTATGATGGGCTGAATGCCGGCGGACTTCGCAAGCGAATAGAAGTCGACAACACCATGCAATGCGCCGTGATCCGTCAGCGCAATTGCAGGCATTCCAAGTTCGGCCGTGCGGCGTACAAGCTCCGTCACTTTGCACGCGCCATCGAGCAAGCTATACTCGGAATGGTTATGCAGATGAACGAAGTCTGCGCTCACAGTTCACCTTCAATGCGTTTGATATCCGCACCAACGCCGGACAGTTTTGACTCGAGGTTTTCATAACCGCGATCCAAGTGGTACACTCGCTTCACCTCGGTCTCGCCCTTTGCAACAAGGCCCGCGAGCACAAGGCACACGGAAGCCCGCAGGTCCGTTGACATGACCGGGGCGCCAATGAGTTTCTCAACCCCTGTAATTGTCGCTGTCCCCCCATCCATGTGAATCTGTGCACCCAATCTGGCAAGTTCTGCGACATGCGTGAAACGGTCTGAATAGATCGTTTCGCTAATGCGAGACATTCCACCAGCAATGGTCGCCATAGCCATGAAAGGTGCCTGGAGGTCTGTCGGGAAGCCTGGATAGACATCAGTAGTGATGAAGAGAGGCTTCAACTTTCCCGAGGCACGCGAAACCGTAATGGTGTCCGACCCTGCGATGATGCTCAAGCCTGCCTCGCGCGCCTTGTCAAGCACAGTTGGAAGTTGGGCGGGATCCGTACGTGTCAGCGTAACTTTGCCGGTCGTCATTCCAACCGCACAAATGAATGAACCGGTTTCAATGCGATCGGGAATCATCACTGCGTCAGCCGGTTGTAGGTCTGCAACGCCTTTTATTGTAAGTTCTCGCGTCCCGATTCCGGAGATCTTCGCACCCATTCGATTCAAGAAGAGCGCGAGCTGAGTGACTTCTGGCTCAAGCGCTACATTTCTTAGCACGGTAGTGCCTTCAGCCCGCACCGCAGCCATCAAGACATTTGCAGAAGCGCCAACACTTGATATCGAGAATTCGAACGTTGATCCGCGGAGAGGATAAGCTGAAGCGACGACATACCCCGCATCGATTTCGAGCTTGGCACCAAGTGCTTCCATGCCTTTCATGTGCAGATCGACGGGGCGCGGTCCCCAAGCACATCCGCCCGGCAAAGACACTCTGGCTTCCCCGTGGCGACCAAGCAAAGCGCCAAGCACATAGAAACTGGCCCGCATCGTCTTCACCAGCTCATAAGGAGCTTCAATGTGCGAGGCATGACTTGTATCTATAAGAAGTTCATGATCGAGCTCGTCAATCTTTGCTCCAAGAATGCGCAACAGATTCGACATCGTGCGCACATCTTTTAGCTTGGGGACGTTGGTAAAACGATAGAATCCTGGTGCCAGCAAGGTTGCAGCGAGCAGAGGCAACGTTGCGTTCTTCGAACCGGAAATCGGGATTTCCCCTTCGAGCGGATTACCGCCGCGGAGAAGCAAACTATCCAATTTACTCTGCCTGTTCTTGAGATGGATGACGTGAATGAAGCAGTTCGTCAGCTGCTGCGAGCGCACTACTTGAGACTTCCGAACCCGCCAGTAACGAAGCGACTGCCTGCGCGCGTTCATCGGGTTTAAGCATCAAGGCAGTCGTTACAGTAGACGAATCACTTACCAGTTTAGAGACCTGCAAATGATGCTCTGCACGAGCAGCGATTTGCGGAAGGTGCGTTACCACAATAACCTGCTGTGCACGGCCGAGTTCGCACAATAGGTTTGCAACTGCGGTTGCGATTCTGCCAGAAATTCCGAGATCTACTTCATCGTAGACCAACAAGGGGTAGCTCATGCGCTCGGCAACAACGCTCTTGATTGCAAGTGTTACCCGAGATGACTCTCCACCTGATGCGACGTCAGAAAGCGGCAGAAGCGGTTGCCCAGATGCACCGGAAAAGAGGAATTGAATTTGGTCCGCGCCGTTTCGACGAATCTGTTCTACTTCCAGCGGAGACGGCGAATCGAGCTTGACCTCAAACTTAGGGTTTGCAAAGCCAAGCGGTCGGAGAGACTCTGTCACGGTTCGCGAGAACTGTGCGGCCGCGCGGTGACGTCTTGCAGAAAGATCAGACGCGAGGCTTGTCAGAAGTGACTCTGCTTTAACAAGTTCCTTATCAGTCTTCGCCAACTGCAGTTCCATGTCGACGAGGGCCGCCAGAGTTTCCTTCATCCGCCGCGCTTGCTGGAGAATCTGCGCGATATCAATCCCATGCTTTCTGCGCAAATCCGAGAGTGTTCCGGCTCGTTGACGCAGCAACTCAAGTTCCTCAGGATCGGCGACTATTTGCTCCGCAAAGTGTGCGACTTCTGAGCTTAAGTCGCGAAGCCGAATGGCGAGATCCTCAAGTTCTGAAGCGATTGGTGCGAAGTGTTCATCAAACCTTTTGGCATCATCAGCAAGCTGTCTGGCTTGACCTACCAGTGAAATGGCGCACGTATCATCCTGCTCCAGCAATCCGGCGATTTGACCAGCAAGCAGAGAGAGTCTCTCAGCGTGCTCAAGTTTCTTAAGTCGCGAGGCTATGTCCTCTTCCTCCCCCTCCTTCAAGCCAAGCCGTTCGATCTCCTCGAGTTGATAGGCAAGAAGCGCCTGCTCTTTGCGCCGAGTTTGCACTTCACTTTGCAATTCATTTCGCTTGAGCAGCATATCAGCTCGCATACGATGCTGGCGTGAAACTCTTTCGCAGAGCTCTGACGTCCCGGCAAATGCATCCAGAAAGTCGAGCTGCCTCGAGGCTCTAAAGAGTGAAAGACTGTCGCGCTGACCATGAAAATCCATGACTCTCTCTCCCACTGCCCGCAAGAAGTCTATGGTTGCGGGCCTGTCCTGCAGGAACCCGCGGGCCCGACCGCCCCGCATCAATTCCCGACGCACAGAAATCATCGTTGTTTCGTCGTCGCAGTAATCGTCGCCCAGCAATTCCCGTACATCTGTGGCGGCCGCGAGCTGAAAATCCGCTTCAATGATAGCACGCTCTGCTCCGTCACGGATCATTTGCTCGGTCAATGTCGCACCAAACAGCACCCGCAAGGCTCCGAGTATCATACTCTTCCCTGCTCCAGTCTCGCCAGTGATTGCGGTGAAGCCACGCTGAAAGTCAAGGCTGATGTCCTTAACCAGCAGGAAATCGCGAATCTGGAGTCGCGTGAGCATGACTATTTCCCGATCACCGCAACTTTGCCGGTTGCCGAATGCCCATCTTTTGTCGTCGCCACAATCAGGTATACTCCACCTGCAATCAGCTCGCCGTCCTGATTGCGGCCATCCCAGCCTGCGCTGATAGCTTGACTCCATGCAAGTTCGCGCACCAGCCGCCCGTTCAACGTAAATACGCGAAGTTCGTCAAATCTGCCTCCCAGCTCGTTTGCATCGAGAAAGAGCCGCTGTGTTCCGTCGGCACGAAAGGGATTGGGATACGGAAAGACCTTGTCAAGTTTTGGCGCACGCGACAGGTAGGGAGTCTGAAGTCTGGACAGGCCATCCGCCGTGCCGATCCAGACTTCTCCCGTCTTTGCGCTTGACGTTATCGAAAGGACATTGTTCGACGCTAAATCAGAAGCAAAATCAATACTGCTTGATGTCTGGAAGACATGTACCCAAGTGAATGAGGGATCAAGGACAGCGACACCCTGATCAGTCGCAAACCATTTGTTGTCCTGCGCATCGACGTGAATATCATTGACGCGCCGACCAATCGGAAGGTCATATAGACAAATGAATCTCAAAGTTGAGAGGTTTCCACTCAAACCTCCCTGTGAATAGTATGCTCCAGACGGCGCACCGACCCAGAGATAATTCTGCTGGTCTACGGCGAAAGTGAGAACTTCCGCCGCAATGTCATTGAAACAGGTAGTGGCATCTTGCAGATCAACCGGTCGGTATGCATTCCACACGTCATCCGACGTGTCCGCGACTGTACCGCGCGTATTGCAAGCAAACGTGTAGCTGCCGTTGCGACTCGCCCCGACGAAGAATCGACCAAACGGATCTCCAAAAATTTCGTCGACCTGTTCAGGATTGGCGAAACCCGGGATGTTCCGGGGAAGAAAATACAGCCACGGATCAGGACTATCGCCGCGCGCCAGCCAATCATTCGTCACCAGCGCAATCGGGCGACCTGCGGCGCTTCCCAAGTTGGTGATCAAGATCTCGCCAGACGGCATTCGGCCAACTCGGCACTCGCAATAACTGGGATCGCTCGCGATGCCTGCCAAGCGCCGCCCGTTTTCATCGTAACCTGATGTTTCCACCGGGTTGTAACGATAGAATGTCCCATCTCTGTGATAGAGAACCCCGCCACCATTCCCGGCAAACCAGATTCCACCAAGATTGTCCGCAACCGCGGATACTCCACCGCCCTGCGCCCAAAAATGCCCGTCTATCGAGTCGCTTCGCGTATAAGCGGTCCAGCTTTCGTTTGCGAACTTAGAGACGCCGGGCCGAATGTCACCTGAAGCAGCCCACAAATTCCCGAGGGCGTCATACTCAACCGCCGCAACGTAGTTCCCGCCCAGGCCACGAGGTGCAATAGCAGGAGTTAACGTCTCTCCATCGAAGAAGCGCACCCCACCTTCACGATTGTGCCGATCGGCAACGCCGACAATCAGAACGTTATCGCCCATAACTTCAGCTTCAACCATGGACGCCATTCCCGGCTGTCCGGTGCCAGTCGAGATCCAGGTGCTTCCGTCAAAATAGAAAAGAGAACCTGTTCCCGCCGCATACATTGTGTCTTCAAAGGGCTGAAGGACCTGCAAGTTCTCACTGCACGTATCCGGGGATGAGAACACGGCGCCGTCAAAAATTGTCGTCAGGTTGCCTGAGGCAATCCAAAGGTTTTGCAGCCGATCGACACCCAATGCAGAAATGTTATTTCTTGGCAATCCCTGCGCAATCGTAAAATTCTCCCAAGCTGCCGGTGCTGAAAACTGTTGCGTCGCGAGGGGAGCACGAGCGAGTCCCGCGATCGTCGACGCATACAGATAGTCCCCGACGACAGCCATATCGCTCACTGCGATGCTCGTTGGAAAACTCCCAAGCACTCGAACCCGTTCACTAACGCGGTAGTTATCTACGACTTGAAAAAATGCAAAACGATAGATGCCGTTATTAGCAGCAAGGAACATTTCGTCGCCGTTTGCGACGATAGCGGAAACTTCGAAGATTTCTTCGCGCAGATCGGAGATGACTTTTGTTTGACCCGTTTCCGGGTTCAGTCTCGTAATTCTGCCATCAGGAGCAACGACCCATATCCAGCCGCGCGCATCGACCCCTAAACCCACAGTCGCATTCATGGACAAGCCACTGGTGTTAGTATAGACATCGAAACCTCCGGTCTCAAGATCGAAGGACACGAGTCCACCTGTGGTCCCCAGCCAGAGTCTGGAATCCATGATGAGCAGATCCCGAACGTTCGTTCCCGATGTAAAGGTTGTCCAGCGAAAGGGATTCGCGAAAAGGGTGGTGGTCAGCACGAGCAGCGCAAGAAAAAACGACATGGGGGCTCTCATCATGAATAGAAGCAAGAAAGTCGTCTCAACCAGCTGCCTGCTGTCTCTCCCAATGTTTGAGCGCTGAGTAAAGTTCCAGTGCCGCACGCGTCGCTTCCTGTCCTTTGTTTCCCACTCGCCCACCAGCCCGTTCGAACGCCTGCTCGACTGAATTGGCCGTGATCACCCCAAACGTGACGGGCTTACACGTTGCTTCTGCAACACGAGATATTCCTTGAGCGCAGGTTTGACAGATGAAGTCAAAATGCGGTGTTTCACCGCGAACAACGCAACCGAGACAGATAACTACTTCAACGTTCATACGTTTTGCTACGATGGACGCAGCTGCAGGAAGCTCGTAGGCGCCGGGAACGGAAATCACGTCGATGCGGGATTCAGGTACGCCAGCCTTTGCAAGCTCCTGCTTTGCACCAACGAGCAATTCCCTCGTGATGTTCTGATGATACTGGGAGCATAGAACTACCACTCGCCCAGTGGGCAGTATTGAGATATCAGTGTTCATCGGTTCGCGGCGGCTTCAGTCCGTTCACCCAACAAACTCTCCGCAAACTTCTCGGCGTCAAACAAGTCAAAATCGTCCAGTGATTCCCCATATCCCACATAGCGAATCGGAATTTTCATGGTGTGAGCGATGGCCAATGCGACTCCACCTTTTGCAGTGCCGTCGATTTTCGTCAGAATCAAACCTGTAACCCCTGCTGTTCGGGTAAACTCGCGGGCTTGGTTCAATCCGTTCTGCCCAGTCGTCGCATCGAGCACAAGCAACACTTCATGCGGCGCACCATCGTGCCTTTTGTTAAGCACGCGCGAAACCTTTTCCAGTTCCTGCATCAGGTTGACTTTATTGTGCAAACGTCCCGCGGTATCCACAATCAGCACCTCAGTGCCGCGACTTACCGCAGCTTGCAAAGCATCCACCGCGACGGCGGCGCTGTCGCCATTCTGCGGTCCGGCAATGACATGAATCCCGCTTCGTTCACCCCAAATTTTCAACTGCTCGATTGCCGCTGCACGAAAAGTATCTGCCGCTGCAAACATCACCGATTTACCCTGATTTGCCGCGTGTTTCCCCAGTTTTCCGACACTCGTTGTCTTCCCCGTACCGTTAACTCCGACGACCAGCACAACATGCGGGCATCCTGCTGCAGGCTCACGGCCCTCAGCCTCTCTCAGTAGAGCGACCACTTCCTGTCTCAGGAGCGTATCCGCATCCGCATCCGGACCGGCTTTGCGACCGGCTTCCTGCAATCGCGCAATGAGATGCTCGGTAGTCTCAAGTCCGACATCCGCCGAGAGCAGGACATCCTCAAGCTCTTGCAGCAGCGACTTGTCGAGCTTGCGGCCCGGCTTGAAAACGGCCGCCAACTTGTCGGAAATCGCTTCGCGAGTTTTTGTTAGCGCTTGCTTGAGTTTATTGAACAGTCCCATGTCGCCTTATCAGTGATTCGGAGTTCCGGAAACAGCGCCCCAATCGAGCTTATCCCGCAGAACATGATAGAAGTCGCGGCCAGTGATATTAACTAACAGTGCGGTGATCGGAGCTCTGCTGACATGCACGGCCTGTCCGTACTCCAGTGAATACACCTGCTCGCCATCGGCAGTCATCCTTGCAGGCCCCAATGACCGCATCGTAACTGTACGTCGTTCCGATATCACCATCGGCCGCATCGTCAAAGCGTGTGGGCAGACAGGTGTCACAATCATCGCATGCAGCGTCGGCTCAATTATCGGTCCGCCTGCGGAAAGCGAATACGCCGTGGACCCGGTTGGCGAAGCAACAATCATCCCGTCGGCACGATACGTGGAAGCGGGCAGGTTATCAATGAAGAGTTCGAAGGCTTGTGTGCGTGAAACTTCGGGCTGTCCGATAACAAAATCATTCAGAGCTCGAAAAACCCGGGCATCGCCGTCCACGTTTGCTTTAAGCATCATGCGCTCTTCGACTTCGAATTTGTGATTCAGAATATCATCGAGCTTTTCATGCAACAGGTCGTGCGTGAGATCAGTCAAATATCCCAAGCCCGGTCCGAGGTTCACTCCGAGAATCGGTTTGGCGTGCGGTGCCACGGCCGTCGCCGTGTGCAGGAGGGTTCCGTCACCGCCGAAACTGAGGACAATGTCAGTATTCTGCGCGAGCATGTCGTGCGACGCAAGTTCTTCAGGTCCGACGTTCACCCACGCCTTGTTGTCTGCATCAAAGAGAAACTTGATCTTTCGCTCGCGCAACAACGCCACGAACTCCGAGACGACTGGCCGGAATTTCGGTTTTGCCGGATTGCCCATCAGCCCGAGCACCAGCGGCGAACTCGTCGGACGTGAATAACTACTCTTCATCGTCTGGAGATTCGGAATCAGATGTGGACTGCTCAACCAGCTCTTTCAGTGACGTCTCGGCGGCCTTAAGCTTATTCTGGCAGTAAACAACCAGTTTCTGACCCTCTTCAAAGGCCTGCACGGATTGTTCGAGTGACACGTCACCAGCTTCGAGCTCCTCGACCAAACTTTGCAGACGCTCTAATGCTTCTTCAAAGTTCTTTGGCTCGACAAAAACGGATGATTCGGTCTTCTTGGCTTTAGCGGTCATCAGAAGGATCAGGTAAAGGTTCCGTAGTAGTCGTTCGTGCTTTAAGACTTCCTTCGGCAAGTTGAATTGCGAGCAAGTCGCCTGTTTTGGTCTGAAGCGGTGAACGCAGCACTCTTCCATCCTGCGCACGGACGATAGCATAACCGCGATTCAGGATTCGATGTGGGCTCACCGCGCTCAACAGTTCTGATGCGTGCTGAAGCCGCTCCGCAGCGCTTTGCTGAATCGCTGTTGCTCCATCCTGCAGACGTTCGACTAAGTCATCAAGCCTTTGACTCGCCGCGTTAACCAGATCGAGCGGCTGCCGCAGTGCCCAGTGCGAACCCAGCGCTCTCACCTGCTGCTTGAGCAGGGCAATTCTGTCAAGTGTCAATCGTGCCAGTCTGCGTTCGAGTGAGATCAGATTTTGAGCGATTTGGCGGCCGTCGGGGAGGATGATCTCGATCGCTGCCGACGGAGTAGGAGCTCGCAGATCGGCCACGAAGTCAGCAATCGTGAAATCGATTTCATGACCGACCGCAGATACGACTGGAACCTTACATTCGAAAATTGCGCGAGCAACGACTTCTTCGTTGAAACACCACAGATCTTCAAGCGATCCGCCTCCGCGACCCACGATAACGATCTCGACCGATCCTTCACTGGAAAACTCGCGCACGGCTCTCGCAATCTCTTCAGCGGCACCTTGTCCTTGAACGCGCGCAGGCTTGAGAGTAAACTTTGTCAAAGGCCAGCGACGCGCCGCGACCGTAAGCATATCCTGCAGCGCAGCACCGGTTGGAGACGTGACAATCCCTACGCGTTCCGGGAAGACAGGAAGCGGCCGCTTCAGGGCAGAGTCAAACAACCCTTCACGTTCAAGCTTGCGTTTGAGTTCGTCAAACGCCTTCTGCAAATCTCCTTCACCGGACACGCGAAGTTCACGGACGATGAGCTGGTACTTGCCTTGAGGTTCGTAGACCTCAAGTTGTCCGTACGCCTGCACAAGCATCCCGTCGCGCGGAACGAAGCGCAGTCCTGGCGTATACATGCGCCACATGGCACACGAGAGCTGCGCGCCTGAATCCTTCAGCGTAAAGTAGTGATGTCCGGAGCCGTGCTGCTTGTAGCCCGAGAGCTCCCCTTCGATCCAGAGCGGCTCAAAGGCGTCCCGAAACATGCGTTTGATTTCACGCGTTACTTCGCTGACTGACAGGCTACGCGTGGAATCAGAACTTTGAGAATCAGGTTTTTTTCGCAAGACGGTCAGGGGAAGGGCAAGCTACAAAATACGGCGGGGCCTCTTAGAGAAGGCCCGCACTCGAAGACGAAAGACGGCAGAGCCGTGCGGAGGGACACTCCGCACAGCTTAGCGCAGTTTCTTTTTATGTCGATTCTTACGCAGTCTTTTCTTGCGCTTATGCGTGGCCATCTTATGGCGTTTGCGCTTCTTTCCACAGGGCAAGGGTGAATCTCCGTTTCTTCCGGCACATGTGATACCGGAGGGTGTTGAATGAATATATGAACGAAAAAAGAAAGATATTGAAAACGATTGAACGTCTGGGCGCCGTTACGCTTGGCGCATCCGTTCACGGAACTCATCTGCAGGAGTGAAGACGGCGGCAACACGATCGGGTATCTTGACTTCGTGCTTTCCATCAGGCGTCCGAACGCTGCGGCCCTTTCGCTTAACTGGTTTCCAAATCCCAAAGCGGCGCAACTCGACTCGATCGCCCTCCGAAACGGCCTCCATAACAAGGGCCAAAAAGCCGTCGACGACGGCTTGAGTTTCGACTCTGGTAAGACCGACGCCATCGGCGAGGCGGTCCACCAGTTCTTGTTTGGTTACAGTGCGGCCCACGAACCTACCTCCCTTGACATTAATGAACCACACTTTCTTTCATGCGCAACATCAGTTACTGACGATTAGCCTTTGACCCGGGTAGATTGCTGCTTTGCGGGACAAGCGATTAAGATTGATGATAGTTTGAGTGTCGACGCCATGAGCTTGAGCAATGCTCCAAACTGTGTCTCCACTTTGCACAGTGTAATAGCGTTTCACTTGTTTGGACGCCTGAGCGGATTGACTGGATGACTTCGGAGAATCCGCATAGCGAGGCGCTTCGCCTTTGACTGTGATCTTCAGTTTCTGTCCGGGCTGAATCTTGTTGGGGTTGCTGATACCATTCTCGCGGCAAATCTGATCAACAGAAACCCCAAGCCTGCGTGAAATTGCTCCGAGCGATTCGCCCTTGTGAACGGTATACGTAATGCGGTCAGTAGTCTGCGTAACTTCAGTGGACTTTGTTTCCTTGGCTTTGGCAGCCTCTTTGACTGACGGGGCCTTCGCTTCGGCGTAGCGCACTTCTGCGACCGGAATCACAATCTCTTGTCCGACTCGAAGCGAGTGCGGCTTGAGTCGTTTGTTCTCCGGCATGGCCATGATTGCCTTAACGGAGGTGCCATATTTGGACGCGATTTTGCCAAGCGTATCCCCCTTGCGTACGCGGTGCGACGATGTCGGCGCGATAATCGTCTTCGGCATCGATGCCAAATCTTGATCAAACGACTCCTGCGCCGCGCCCGGCAATCGCACCATCATGGGTTGTCCGCGATCCGGGACGATTCCTTTAAGGTATTCGGGATTCAAATCTCTTACAGTTTGTGGATCATGTCCGGCCGCTCGTGCCACATCTTCCAGCTTATAGCCACCGCTGACGAAAATCTGTTCACATTCGAACTGACGTTCGGGCGGCAAAGGCGGGAATCCGTACTTACCGGGGTTTTCACAGATCAAGCGCGCAGCCAGATATGTCGGAACGTAGCCTCGAGTCTGAGCGGGCAACCGATGCATCTTCCAGTAGTCTCGCGTATTGCAACGCTTGATGTCACGCGCTACCCGACCTTCGCCGCAATTGTAGGCGGCCATTGCAAGATACCAGTCACCAAATTCTTCGTAAAGCTTGCGCAGATATGCGCAAGCGGCACGGGTCGCGAGCTCGACATGACGGCGCTCGTCATAGGAACGATCGATGTGCAGTCCGTAGATTCTTCCCGTTCCGGGAATGAACTGCCAAAGTCCGGCGGCATGCGCGTATGAATAGGCATTCAGATTCAAACCGGACTCTATCATCGAAAGATAGAGCAATTCGTCTGGAATGCCTTCTTCCCTGAGGATCGGTCGCATTCGCGGAAAGAGCGTCGCAGACCGCTCCATCCAGCGCTGCATGACCTTGTTGCCCTTGGTTTGGAAGAAGTGAATCTGATTCCGCACCTGTCCGTTGATCTCGACCGGCACAGGCGGGAGCATCGGCTTGGAGGGCTTTATGTCAAGTTCAGGTCGGGCAATTGTGACTTCGGATGGACGATAGACTTCGATTTCATCGGGAGCATCATCTTCATCTTCTTCGCCGGAATGTTGAACGCGTCCGGCCTCGATCACCGCAACCAAGCCGCTCGCTGCGGGCAGGCTCTTCAAGTCGGCGATGAACAGATCGTAGCTCTCAAGCACGGTCCGATTGAAGCTTGCAACACGATGCATCTCGACGTCTATCGAAGCGAGGTCAATTTCACCAAGCAGAGCGAGCGATGCTTCGTAGAAATATGCAGCCTCTTCGCTTTGATTCTGCTTCTGCGCCTGCAACGCATAGGTGTAAGCCTTACGAGCAAGGCTCCACTTTTCGCGGTTTGTGGGCTGCGAAATTTTGTCCAGCTTTTCGCGGAACTCGGCGCTGCGTGGTCGAACACCGGATTGGGTGCTGGCGGTGCAGCCAATCAGGGACCCAAGGGTCAGAAGAAGTGCTATCAGCAAGAAACGTCGTCCACTCGTCATGCGCAAATCCAGTGTTTTAGGGTTTCGCCAGTTGGAGGGAAGCCGCAGTTCTCCCACTCCGCGCGTTTTCCAAGGGGCTAACGTCGCTCGCCGTGCGACAGTGACCCATTTTGAGCTTAAGAATTTATGTATTCTCGCTCGGAAAATCAACTCTCTCACCCTCAAATATTCGACAATTCTTATTTTACGCTTTTTCGCGCTCTCGAAGGCCAACTTTGCACTCGTGGCAGAATTCGGATTAGTGAGCCACATTTACTTGCAGGTTCAAGAGTGACTCGCTATATTTAGGGCTCTACTTTCACCCCTGCGGGGATGACGGATGAGCGCTGCGACAAAGTCCCTAATTACAATATTTGACAGGATTAAGGAGGCAAGCCTCCGAGTGGGCCGCGACCCTGCCGAAGTTATTATTGTGGGAGTTACAAAGGGCCACTCGGCAGAAATTGTCAGCAAAGCGCGTGCCCTCGGCCTCGAACATCTTGGCGAAAATCGCGTACAGGAAGCTATTGAAAAATATGGAAATACGGAGTTTCTTTGTAGTCCATCACGACCTACGCTGCATCTCATAGGCCATCTGCAGACGAATAAGGTGCGCAAAGCCGTGCAGTTATTCGACAGCATAGACACTGTGGATTCGATCGCCACGGCAGAGCACCTGAATCAGTGTGCATCCGAAATTAGCAAACGATTGCGAATCCTCATACAGGTCAACACTTCGGGCGAAGCTCAGAAGTCAGGCTGCACGCCGGATCAAGCGATACCTCTTGCGCATGCTATTAAACAATTGTCAAATATAAATTTACGTGGATTTATGACGATTGGGCCTCTGGAGGGAGATGAACAGGCTATCCGTGCAAGTTTTCGCAGACTGAGACAAATCAGGGACTTGGCCTTGTTGGAACCCGAACTGAAAGAGGCTACCGAACTGTCCATGGGCATGAGTGGTGACTTTGAATGGGCCATCGAGGAGGGCGCGACGGAAATCCGGCTTGGTACTGTCCTCTGGGGTCCCCGCTTGTCATAGCAAAGTGCAGATTCCGGTCCTAGTTGCCAGCCTCTTTTCCGGGAGCAGAAAACGGGGAAGTACGTCGCAATGAGTCTTTCAGTTTTCAACTAATCCTGGCCACGCAAGGAACACAAGAAACCGAACTGTGTGCACACTTACATGAGTGAAATTCTCCAGCAACTTGATGATACTTTGTCGGCTTTGAAGTCGAAACTGGATCACATCCCGGAAGTCGGCATCATCCTGGGAACCGGGCTTGGCGGCTTGGCCAAAGAGATCGAAATTGCCGTGACTGTGGATTATCAAGACGTGCCGCACTTTGTTCAGTCCACAGTGGAGACTCACCACGGCAAGTTGCACTTTGGCACGTTGGGCGGTAAACAGGTGATAGCCATGCAGGGGCGCTTTCATTACTATGAAGGCTATACAATGCAGGAGATAACCTACCCTGTGCGCGTGATGAAAGCACTCGGCTGTCGTGCCATGCTGGTCTCAAATGCCTGTGGATGCGTAAATCCGCTTTACAAGGCGGGCGATCTGATGATTATGGATGATCACATCAATCTGCTCGGCGATAATCCGCTAATTGGACCGAACGAGGACAAGCTTGGGCCGCGCTTTCCGGATATGAGTGAGCCGTACTCTCGGCGTTTGATTGGGATCGCGGAAGCGGTCGCGATGGACCTTGGAATTAAGGTGCAGCGCGGTACGTATGTCGCGGTGGCAGGCCCGAATCTGGAAACACGCGCCGAGTATCGAATGCTGCGTACAATGGGAGCGGATGTGGTAGGCATGAGCACGGTACCTGAAGTTATCGTTGCCAATCACTGCGGCATGGAGGTATTCGGCATGTCCATTATCACCGACGAAGGCTTCGCCGACTGCCTGAAACCTGCGGTCATCGAGCACATTTTGAGAAATGCCGCCGAAGCTGAACCGAAAATGACCAAGATCATGACAGGGCTTATTGAGCGCCTCTGATTCATATGCTGAAACCTGTATCCGAGAAACTGCACCTGCCGGCCGTTGACCATGAGATCATGAAGTTCTGGGAAGAACGGAAGGTCTTCGAGCGCACCATTTCGGAACGCGAGGGCAAGCCGGACTATGTGTTTTTCGACGGGCCTCCCGGAACCAACGGTCTGCCGCACATTGGCCACATGATGCAGTCTGCATTGAAGGACCTGTGGCCACGCTTCAAGACGATGCAAGGTCATCGCGTGCTGCGCAAGGCGGGCTGGGACACGCACGGCCTGCCAATCGAGCTGACGGCCGACAAGGAACTCGGGTTCACATCAAAACTCGATGTGGCGAAATATGGCGAGGCAGAATACGTTGATTACTGCCGGAATACCGTGTTTCGCTTCAAGCGAGAGTGGGAACTCGCCATCAAGCGCATCGGGCGATTCCTCGACTTGGAAAACGCTTATGCGACCTATGAGCCGTATTACATTCAGTCCGATTGGTGGACACTTAAGCAGGCGTGGAATCTTGAGCTGACGGGCGAGTCACGCGAGCGCGCGCTCAGGCTTGGTCAAATGCCGCGTTACCTCTACAAAGACTATCGCGTCATGGCTTACAGCCCGCGCACGGGGACAACCCTTTCAAACTTCGAGGTTGCGCAGGGCTATGAAGAAGTCACGGACTTGACGCTGTACATCAAGTTCAAAGTTCTCGGCGAAGCAAACCTTTACCTGACGGCATGGACAACCACTCCGTGGACGCTGCTGTCCAACTTGGCGGTGGCGGTAGGTCCAGACATCGAGTATTCCGTCATCGAACGGGAATACAGCGGCAAGCACCTGATCATCGCTTCGGAACGACTTGAAGCTTTGAAACCGGTCATCGGCGAATATAAGGTTTTGGGCACAAGGCGCGGGCGGGAGCTTGAGGGCATGCAATACGAGCCTCTCTTCGATTGGCTGAATATTGAAGGAACGCGCGCGTGCTCTGTCGTATGCGACGACTATGTCACGACTTCGGACGGCACGGGACTCGTGCATTTGGCAAACTATGGCGAGGACGATTTCCGTATTCTGCGTAAGATGGAGATTCCGGTCGTGTTGACAGTGGATTCCAACGGAATTGTCGGTGAACATGCCAAGCCCTTTGCCGGGCGTGAGTTTCGCGAAGAGGGCCTCGACGTCGACATCTTGAAGTATTTGCAGGCGAAAGGGTTGTTGCTTGGGAAAGAGAAATACACACACGCGTATCCGTTCGACTACCGGACAAAGACGCCGTTGATGTATTTCCCGCGTCCGGCGTGGTTCATCCGGACGACTGAACTCAAAGAGATGATGCTCGAAGCAAACCGGCACATCGGCTGGAAGCCCGATCACGTGCGCGACGGACGCTTTGGCAATTGGCTGGAGAACGTGCAGGACTGGAATGTCACACGCGAACGTTATTGGGGGTCTCCCCTGCCCGTATGGATGACGGAGGACGGCAGCGAGGCGGTATGCGTGGAAAGTCTTGCCGAGTTGCGCGAGCTGGTATTGGAGTCAGGCAGCGATTTGCCTGCCGACTTTGATCCGCACAAGCCGGCGATTGATAAAATCGTTCTGCGCGCCAAGGATGGACGTGAAATGCGGCGCGAAAATTTTGTGCTGGACAGTTGGTTTAATGCGGGGCTGATGCCTTGGGGACAGTGGGGCTATCCCGCCGAACCAGATTCTGAGAAGCTCTTCATGTCGCAGTATCCGGCCGACTTCATCAGTGAAGGTCAGGATCAGACGCGGGGTTGGTTCTACACGCTATTGGCCTGCTCTTGTCTGGTTGCGAAAGCCAAGCAGGAGAGTGCAAAGCAGAGTGGCAATGAGCCGGAGCAGAAATTCTGGAACAATCCGGTAAATTGGTCGAGCTATAAGAACGTCATTTGTACGGAACTCGTGCTCGATCCGAAGGGCCAGAAGATGTCGAAATCTCTGGGAAATGTGGTTGATCCGATGCAGTTGTTTGACAAGTTTGGCGCGGACCCGGTGCGTTGGATTTTCTTTGCGACAAATCCGTGGCTGGCCAAGCGCTTTGGCGAAGAGGAAATTCGTGAAGCGGTACGTGCCGTGATCCTGCCCTTGTGGAACAGTTACAGCTTCTTTGTGACTTATGCCGTGATTGACGGCTGGAAGCCGGGCGGCGAACCTGTCGAACGGACAGAGCTCGACCGCTGGATACTTTCAGAATACAATCGCTTGATTGGAGACGTAACCACTAACCTTGAGCAATACGATGTCGGACGTGCTTCGCAGGCGGTGCTGTCTTTTCTCGATGAACTGACCAATTGGTACATTCGCCGGTCGCGTCGGAGATTCTGGAAGTCAGAGAGTGACGCGGACAAACAGTCTGCATATGCAACGCTTTATGATGTTTTGGAAGGGTTAGTTAGACTCTTGGCACCTTTCTTGCCATTCATTACTGAACACATTTACCAGAATCTCGTGCGTGGATTAAGTCACAATGCCGTTGAAAGCGTGCATTTGACGAACTATCCGATTGCGGATGAATCCATGCGGGATAGAACTCTCGAGCGGCAGATGTCGCGGGTGCAGGAGGCAGTTTCGCTGGCACGTGCACTTCGCGAAGAACGCAAGATTAAGGTGCGGCAGCCGCTGGCACGCATGACATGGGTCGTGCCGGACGCGAACGCGGACCGTGAGTTGCAACCTTATCTTGCTCTGGTCGCAGAAGAGATTAACGTCAAGCAGATTGAGATTCACTCCAGTGATGAGGGGCTGGTGACGCTGTCAGCCAAGGCGAACTTCAAAGTCTTGGGGAAGAAGGTCGGACCGCGCATGAAGGAAATCGCTGCGTTGATTGAGCAGCTTCCTGCCGAGGAGATTGCCAAACTTGAGAGCGGGAACAACATCACCCTTTCCGACGTTCTCTTGACGCCGGAGGACGTGCTGGTGCGACGGGACGAACTGGAGGGTTTTGCCGTGAAGTCTAATGGACACATGACGATCGCTCTCGATACGCACCTGACGCAGGAACTAACAGCCGAAGGCTTGGCGCGCGAGATTGTACATTCTATTCAGACAGCACGCAAAGACGCAGGCTTTGAGATAACCGATAGAATTTCCATTGAACTGGCTACACTTTCAGTAGAGCTTGAAGATGCCGTTAACCAGTTTGCTGAGTACATCTGTCGCGAGACCCTTGCATTGGAGCTGACGATCATTGCCGGTCACGGCGACCAGCGGGCTGGCGAGTACGAATTTGGAGTGGCGGTTAGCCGCAAGGCGGCCCATACAGCAGTTGAGACACAGGCTTGAGGATCACCCGACATGGCAAACGAAAAGAACAAGAAGTCCACGAATAACACATCTCCCGCAGCGCCACAGAATCCGTGGCCGGACGGCCCGAAACCGACGCATTATTCGCCCGAGTGGAAGGAGTATTTCCGGCACCTGATTATTGAGCAGCGGAAGGAGATTCTGCGCGAGCTGGGCTACCTTCGCGAGAGTTCGCTTGAGCATACGACGGAAACCTATTCCGGTGATTCTTCAACATACAGCTATCACATGGCCGATCAAGGCACAGACGCCCAGGAGCGTGAGAAGGCGTTCTTGTTCGCGAGCCGTGAAGGCAAGATGTTGACGTTGCTTGAGCAAGCCATGGATCGCATTGAGGAAGGAACCTACGGCTACTGCATGGACACGGGTCAACCGATCGAATTCCGCAGGCTCGAGGCGATCCCCCACGCTAAGCTGTGCATTGAAGCGAAGCGCAGATTGGAAGAAGCAAAGAACAACGTCGAATGACCGAATCTATGCAGGCGCGCCCGCGTCTATGGCCGTGGTTTCTTGCGGTTGCGTTGGTTGTCGGGTTGGATCAGGTCACGAAGATTCTGGTCCGTGCCAATTTTGAATTAGGAGAATCGATTTCTCTGATCGGGGACCTTCTGCGGCTGACTTACGTGCAGAATCCCGGGGTGGCTTTCGGTTTGGAGCTTATGCCTCCCAAAGTGCTCTTACTTTTCGGAACTCTGGCCACTCTCGCTCTTATCTATTACTTGATCCGATTGATCCGCGAACATGATTCGCTGCGCTGGCCGGTCTTCCTGTTTCTCTGTGGCGCCATTGGCAACTCCATCGATCGCGCCCTGCTGGGTTCGGTGACTGATTTTGTTGATTCGGATTTTCCCGATTTAATTATGCATCGCTGGCCGGTGTTTAACGTCGCGGACTCCTGCGTGACGATCGGCATTGCCATTCTCCTCTGGCAGTCTCTGTTTGTCAGACATTCAACACCCCTTCCCCCCCTCCCTATTGGTGACCGACTCGACTCATCCTCCCTTTCGGCTGCAAGCAGCAGCGGGTCAGAAGCCCCTCCGGCTGGACCGCTTTCTGACGCAGGCTCTTCCGTCAATCTCCCGAAATAAGGTTCACAACCTGATCGACTCCGGGCTGGTCTTTGTCAACGGACAACAAGTTCGCAAGTCATGGCGTGTAGTGGGAGGAGACACGGTGGAGGTGCTATTTCGGCCTCAGGAGCCGAGCGACATCCTGCCGGAGGCGATTCAGCTCGACATTCACTTTGAAGACGAGCATCTGCTCGTTGTGAATAAACCGGCGGGAATGGTCACGCACCCTGCGCACGGCAACTTCAGCGGCACACTGGTGAATGCACTGATGCACCATCTCGGCATCGCGTCTGAAGCCGAGAATCTGCGGCCCGGGATTGTGCACCGGTTGGATAAGGGGACATCAGGGCTACTGGTGGTCGCAAAGGAGGAACGCGTGCACCGCAAGCTGACCGAGCAGTTCAGCAAACGGACCGTAGAACGCGAGTATCGCTCCATCGTCTGGGGAAGATTTCGTGAGAACGAGGGCAGGATTGAAACTCAACTTGCCAGACATCCGGGCGACCGCAAACGATTTGCTGTGGTCAAGCGCGGCGGCAAAGAGGCTATAACGACCTTCCGGGTGCTCGAATCGTTTGCGGATACCTCATATCTCAGTCTCAGACTGGGAACAGGCCGAACGCATCAAATCCGTGTCCATCTTGAGCACGCGGGCCATCCTGTGTTCGGTGATTCGTCCTATGGGGGACGATTGAAGAGAATGGGGAACTTTGGGGGGACTCGGAAGAAGTATTACATGGACATTCTGGAGGGTTCAGAACACTTTATGCTGCATGCGCGGACACTTGGATTCGTCCACCCTATCACTGGCACTGCTCTTACTTTTGCCGTGGAACCGCCGGAATTGTTTTCTAAGATATTGGATTTATTAAGAAAAGATGCAATGCTGGAGCTTGACAAATAGGACAGAACGTTGTATATTAATGTTCTTTGCAAACTTAACCCCCTTTCGGTTTGCCCCTTATAAGTTATGAAGCAGTATCGGTTTAGAATCATCGTTATACTTGCTCTCATTGTGTTGGCCGGATACATGTTGTATCCGACAATGCGATATGAGCAGTTGAGCGAGCAAGAAGACGAGTTGCTGATGCAGCTCGCATCAACGTCTGGCATCCCTGTGTCACGACTTGCGCTGGACATCTATCGTGATGAGGTGGACCTCATTGGAGAGATTCAGCAATCTGACCTTCCGGAAGCAGACAAAGCGTCGGCCATCGAGCAAGTGAATTACTTGCGCGGCGATTTTGCCAGTGCTTTGCAAGCCAACCGCAGTCTTGCCATCAAGCGTGGCTTGGACTTGCAGGGGGGTATGTATCTCGTTCTCGAGGTGGACCTCGCTGAGCTCTTGGACAACAGCGCCAAAGGCAAGGACGACCAATACGAGGCGCTAATGCGACAAGTTCGGGCATCATCCAAAGACCCGGATGTTGAAGTGTTCGATGCGCTCGAGAAGACGGCGCGCAGCATGAACATTTCGCTCAGCCGCTATTGGGGTGAGCCGGGGCAGTCAGACAACGACGTGTTGTCGCAGATTCGCTCCACTGCCAGCGATGCCATTGACCGCTCTCTCGAGATTCTGCGAAATCGTGTGGACCAGTTTGGCGTGTCCGAGCCGTCCATCAGCAAACTCGGCTCACAGCGTATCGCGCTGGAATTGCCGGGCGTCAAGGACCCCCTGCGTGCACGGCAGCTTGTCGGCCGTACTGCGTTGTTGGAGTTCAATCTGCTTGCCGAGACGGATCGCACGCAACAAGTTTTAACGGCGCTGGACGATGCGATCGCCCGTCGGATGCGCGGCGACACGAGTTTTGTGGATACGACATCCGTGGACACCAGCCTTGCTGATGTTGCATCGACCGACACCTTGGCGAAGGATACTGCTTCCTCCGACACGTCGCGTTCCGCTGAAGATTTGTTCGCAGAGACCGAGGCTCAAACGGGCGACACGGCCCTGAACAAAGAGAACCCATTCCTGTCGTTACTCGTCGGCGGAACCGGGGACATTCTGGTTCCAGCAGAGAATCGCGGACAGGTCACGCGATACATCAACGCGATTGAAAATCAACGATACATTCCCCGCGACTTGAAGTTCGTGTGGTCTGCGCGGCCGGAAAAAGTCGGCACGGACGCCAAGGACTACTGGCGTTTGTATCTGGTCAAGTCGCGCGCCGAAATGACGGGCGACAAGCTTGCAGACTCGCGCTCTACGATGGGCAGCGGCTATGATCCGGATCAAGCGGGCAAGCCGATTGTGCAGATTGAATTCACCCGCGAAGGCGGCAGAGTCTTTTCGCGCGTAACCGGTGCCAATGTGGGTCGCCGTTTGGCCATTGTGCTCGACGACAAGATTTACATGGCACCAAACCTTCGAGAGAAGATTTCGGGAGGTTCGGCAGTCATCACCGGTTTGGATGATGTGGAGGAAGCTCGCGATATCGCTATTGTTCTTCGTGCCGGTGCGCTTCCCGCATCGGTCAACGTGGTGGAAGAGCGCACAGTAGGCCCGTCATTAGGTTCGGACTCGGTTCAGGCGGGCAAGCTCAGCTTGATGCTCTCGTTCCTCGCGGTAACATTGTTCATGTTGTTCTACTACCGGATGTCCGGCGGAATTGCCGACATTGCTATGATTCTGAACATCTTCTTGCTGCTGGCCGCGCTCGCGCTATTCCAGTTCACTTTGACCATGCCGGGGATAGCGGGTATTATCCTCACGATTGGTATGGCGGTGGATGCAAACGTGTTGATCTTCGAGCGCATTCGAGAAGAACTCAGGCTGGGCAAGACGGTGCGGGCGGCAGTTGACGCCGGTTTCGAGCGCGCGATTGTCACGATCATTGACGCCAACGTAACGACGGCTATCGCGGGTGTCGTGCTGTTGATTTACGGCACGGGTCCGATTAAGGGCTTTGCGTTGACATTGACCATTGGTATTCTCATCAATCTCTTTGCGGCGATCTTCTTTACCCGTTTGGTCTATGACCTGTGGATTGGCCGCCGTCAAGTTCAAACCTTAAGCATCTAATGATCCAGTTTTTCAAGGACAGCAATTACAAATTCGTCAAGCACCGCTGGAAAGCGATATCGGTATCCATCGCGATAATAGTGGCGGGTTTGGTCATGACGGTGGTGAAGGGTCCAAACTGGTCAATTGACTTCCGTGGCGGTTTGGACGTTCAGGTTCGATTTGCGCAGGCCGTGACCGACGGTCAAGTGCGTTCGGCCTTGTCAGGGCTCGACGTGGGAGAAGTGAAGACCGTATCCAGTCTTGGCGAGCGGGACGACATCTTGATTCGCATGAAGGACACCGAGTCTGTACAGGCGCTTCAAGATACCATTGGCAAGCGTTTGACTTCGGCGTTTCCGGGCAATGCCTGGGAAGTGCGCGGCATAGAGGTCGTCGGCCCTAAAGTTGGCAAGGAATTGCGTCAGCAGGCCATGTTGTCCGCGGCAGTTGCGCTTGTGCTTTTGCTCATCTATATTAGCTGGCGCTTCGAGTTCGCCTATGCAGTAGGAGCGATCATCGCGACGCTGCACGACGTGCTGGTCACATGGGCATTCTTCATGTTTTTCGGCTATGAAATCAGCCTCTCGGTCCTTGCAGCATTTCTGACTTTGATCGGATTCTCCCTGAATGACACGGTCGTAATCTTTGACCGGATTCGCGAAAACTTGAAGAAGCTCCGGCAAACAAAACTGTCGGAAATCATGGATCAGAGCATCAACGAGACGCTGTCGCGCACAATTATTACCTCGCTCACAGTGTTCTTGACTATCCTCGTGCTGTTCATTTTCGGCGGACCGGTATTGAGAGGATTCAGCTTTGCTATGCTGGTCGGAGTCGTGACAGGAACATACTCATCAATATACGTTGCGGCGCCTGCGGTGTTGGAGTGGGCAGAGCGCAAAGCACTTCAGGGCAAGAAAAAGTAACCTGCTCGACATATCTCGCGAGCCCCGCGAGAGCGGGGCTTTGTTTTTGTGAAGGGAACGAGTCGTGGTAACAGTGATACTCGGCGCTCAGTGGGGCGACGAAGGCAAAGGCAAGATAGTAGATTACCTGAGCGAGCGTGCCGACGTGGTGTGCCGCTTTCAGGGCGGCGCAAATGCCGGCCATACGATCATTGAGAATGGCCGGAAGTTTGTGTTGCACCTGTTGCCCGCCGGTATCCTGCGGCCGAACACCATTTGCGCGATTGGCGGCGGAGTGGTGGTAGACCCTGCGGCTCTCCTGAACGAAATTGAATTGCTCGAGGCGGCTGGGATAGACTTGACAGGCCGACTGTTCGTCAGTCATCAGGCGCATCTGATCATGCCTTATCACAAGCTTCTTGACAGCATTCACGAGTCTCAGGGCGAGCGTGTGAAGATCGGTACGACCGGCCGCGGAATCGGCCCGGCGTATGTGGACAAAGTCGCACGAGTGGGTATTAGAATTGTGGACCTGCTTGACCGTGACTTGTTGCGCAAGAAGATTCGTGCAAATGTTGAAGAGAAGAACCGGCTCCTCTCGAAGGTCTATGCGACTCAGGAGCTCGATGTCGAAGCAATTGTCGAAGAGTACGTCGCTTTCGATCAGCGTATCGATCCGTACGTGAAGGATGTCTCCGTATTGTTGGATGAGACCATCCGGGCCGGAAAGAACGTAATTCTGGAGGGTGCTCAGGGAACGTTGCTTGATGTAGATATGGGGACCTATCCGTTCGTCACTTCCTCCAATCCTACGGCTGGGGGAGCCTGCACAGGATTGGGGATCGGCCCGAGACGAATCGATCACGTGATAGGCATCGTTAAGGCATATACGACGCGTGTCGGTGAAGGTCCATTTCCGACTGAAATCATGGACGGCGATGAGCAGGATCGGCTGCGTGAAAAGGGTGACGAATACGGTGCAACAACCGGAAGACCGCGGCGCTGCGGTTGGTTTGACGGCGTAGCCGCTCGTTATGCCGCACGTGTTAATAGTGTGGATTCCTGGGCGGTCACAAAACTCGACATCTTGACCGGATTGCCAACCATTAAGGTTTGCACGTCCTATGACGACGGCGCACGAATCTACAGGAACTTTCCGTCTGACAGCCGCATACTAAGCACGATTGAGCCGGTCTATGAAGAACTTCCGGGCTGGACAGAGAGTCTGGATCGGGCGACGAGATGGGAAGAGTTTCCCCGCGCCGCACAGGACTACTTGCGCTTCATCGAGGAATTCACAGGCGTACCGGTATCAATCGTCTCTGTAGGAGCATCGCGCGAACAGACGATAGTGTTGCGATAGGAAAACCTCGCAGATGACTTCGTGCAGAGTGCATGATGTTATCAGGGAGGAGAGCGTAGCTCAGTAGGTAGAGCACCGCCCTTTTAAGGCGATGGTCGCGGGTTCGAATCCCGCCGCTCTCACAGATCAGCCCACAGCAATCTTGTTGTGGGCCTTTCGCTTTAAGGGCACAGGCTTTGCGCGCTTAGAGTTGTTTGCTATGAACCAAAGGCGAGCAATGGCGACCCACCTGCTGGATACGGAAACTGACAGCTTAACGCGAATCTATCATCCTGCTCCGCTGGCAACGTTGCGTGCGGATAAGGGTGCGCACTTCGACCTGTTCCTCGGCGTGCCTACGCGCGGTGGGCAGAAGTACGTACTGTTCAAGTCCGCAGACCTGGATTTAACCGAACAGAAGCGTCAGGAGCTGATTGAGCGCGGGGTACAGTTTCTGTACGTGACGGACGAGGATGCGGGGTCGTATTTCAGTTTCGTGGACCGCACAGTAGGGGAAGCGCTTCGCGACGAGGGAGCCTCACCCGCACAGCGGTCAGCCGTGCTCTATAAGACCACCACGGCATTGGTGCAAGCGACTTTTACCCGTCCTGAGTCGCCAATGCTCATGAAAACTAACCGCACGATGGTTGAACACACCGTCGAGGCTCTTGCACTGGAGCCTGCACTTCTGCGGACCCTTGCCGCAGAATTTTCACTGGACTACTCGTTATATTCGCATGCGGTGCATGTGGCAACAATGGCGACAGCTCTGCTTCTTGAATTGTACGGACCGGAGGCCCGCGTTAAGGAAGCGGCCATGGGGTTTCTACTTCATGACATCGGCAAATGCAGAGTCCCCACTCAAATTCTGCGCAAGTCAGGGGTCTTGACTACATCTGAAATGAAGGAAGTTGAGAAACACCCGGAACATGGCGTCGGGTTGATGCGACCACATCTTGAAGTGGGCGAGGTCGCTCTTGACATCATCCACTCCCATCACGAGAAACTGAATGGCCGTGGCTATCCGAGGAGGCTGCCTCCCGAGAAAATATCTGTGGAGACCCGTATTTGTTCGCTGGTAGACATCTACGACGCACTAACTTCACATCGCGTTTACAAGCCCGCGATGCGTGGGTATGAAGCGTTAACTTTCATTCGCGACAAGATGTATGAAGAGATTGACAAGGGTCTGTTAAAACAATTCATCAGCATTCTGGGACCCAAAGACCGGTAATGACCGGTCTTTTTAGTTCGTCAAGTTCGCATGATTTGCGCCGATACTTGAAGTGGAGGCCATGTACGCGAATGAATGAACACGACGAATACCGCCCAAGGCGCGAAGGCGACAGACCTAAAGATGTCGATTTATCGTTAGTCCCGGAGAATCGGAGCAACGAGTGCCTGCTGTATCGCAAGATTCGCAAGCGAATAGACGAAGGGTATTACAATTCTGCAAGAGTCCTGCGTGACATCGCCTACATCTTATCAAGAGATCCCAAAAAGTAAAAGGCCGAACGGAAGTTCGGCCTTCTGCATCTCATGAAGAATGGATCAGCACCGGAATTCATCTGACCGGGTCAACAGAAACGCTAATCCTGCAGACACGGCAGCCTCCGTCCGCAGCCTGCGAGGACCGAGCGTCAGAAATCGCGCGCCAGCGCGATTCAGGAACTCGATCTCCTGTTCCGCAAAGCCTCCCTCCGGACCGACAATTAGGGCACAGGGTGAAGTTGGCAGCGACTGTGGAAGCGAGCCTGTTCCTGATGCAGGATGCGCGACCCAGAGTTGATGATCGGAGACAGGCTCAAGGGATTCCTGAAGGCTTTCATGCTGAACTTGCGGAGTCAGGCGTGCCCGGCCTGTCTGTTTCAAGGATTGAATGGCCACTCGCCTGAGTCTTTCGAGCTTATTCGCGGTATACACTTCCTGACTGTGCATCATTCTCACCCAAATCAAATCGCTGACACCGAACTGAACGGCTGTATTGACGACCTCGCGCGATGCATCACCTTGCAAACACCCGCAAACGAGCGTCACTCTAAGGGACGATTCACCAAAGTTCGCAAGCGTCTCGATGACGCGAATCGACTCCGGAGATTCAATCAGTGACCGATAGACGTTCCCGCTCCCATCGGTAGCATAGACCTCCTGCCCCACCCTTCTGCGTCGTACACGCATTAAGTGATGCGCTTCTTCAGCAGGAATCGTGAAGACGTCACCATCGCGCTGCGCGTCGCCCACATACACAAACTCCCCGTGCATTAGCTTTACCATGTGCGCCCTGCAGTTAACGACCCGGAGATAAACTCGCGGTCTGCGCGGCCGAGTTCGGATTGCATCACCCATTGCGCAGCACCCTGACAGAACCACCCTCGCGAATTCAGATTAACTCGCGCCGTAGGTCCCCACGTTCTTATGTCCTGAACACGGGTTCGCGGTTTCTCGAATTCAAAGCGGTCGCCACGGCGAGTACTGTAAGCCACACCCAAGCCTGTTACACCGCCTTTCGGGAACTTTCTCGAAAACTCAATCACGGACAAAAACACGTCAGTTTGATCACTGCGCTCCTGTTCGAATTCCTGCCAGTAAAGGCGGCCCAACTCTTCACGCGAAGCGCTCGCGGCAAGCGTCACGCTCCATGGAGCACGAAACATCCATGCCACGCTATCACCTAAAGCAAGTTTCCGGAAGACGGTCGAACGAACCTGCCTCGGATTCGTTTCGAAATCGTATGCCTGATAATTTGCACTGATTCGGAAATCGGGCACGTGGATAACGGAGGAGGAAGGAGTGTGCACGAATCGCGTTGACAGGACAAGTAATCTCGTCCATCGATTATTCGCGCTGTTTCTTGCAAAGATATAGACCAGATGATTGAGGTCAACCAGAGCCTGAACATGCGAGGTCAGCGCGGGCGAATGCCGTGTCCTAACCCCGCCGTCAAACCGCCACGACAGCTCATCACGGTCGTCGTAATTCAACTCCGATCGTGTATCCAGCGAGTACTTACTGAAAGTAGCCTGCAAAGTCAACCTCGAGGGTCCTGTATCAGTCGCTCCCAATGCCCCGAGGACAACTTTGCGGCCGGACAGAATTTCCCCTCTGACGTTCTGCGAAACCGTGCGCAACTCGGCGGAGAGCGTGCCCTCGCGCTTGCCTTGAACCATGTCAAGCGCGACGTTCAAACCTGACTCCACTTCTTCAAGCCGCGAAACGTTCCCCATCCGATCATCGAGACGCGTGTCTGAGTAGCGGACGATTCCACCACCACGCAAACGGGTATTTCCTGCGACCTCGTAATTCAGTTCATCAGCGACTTGCAACGCTTTTTCTTCTCGAAACTGATCCGGCAAAGATGGCGCGGTAAGCATGTTCCGTCGCGTCCAACTCGTTTGCAAACGCACCCGGTTAGCCGCCTGCTCATAGTTCTGCGCGAGGCTGTAGTTCAAACGGCCGTCCGAACCAACTCGACTTCCCGGTCTTTCATGGTCGAAACTGAGAGCTCCGTCGTGTTGATTGTGCAGTGTTCTATGCTGGAGCAAGGCTGATTGCCAGCTCGCAATCCCGTTGTCCGCATAGTCATCACGCGAATCCTGAATTGCACCGATACTGTGAGTTGTGGAGAGGTAGCGTGTCCACTCGATTTGCGGACCAACTCCACCACGAATCAGATGCGAACGATTGTCTTGACCTGCAAATGTGCTCGCTCCGGCTCGCGGACGGTCATTGTAATGCTGTCCGGTGGCACCTGCCCAAAGTCGAACGTGTTCCGCAAGCGGACGCGCAGCAGAGAGCGCCCATCGAGCGTCATGCCGAATTCGACCTGCAGACGATTGGCCGCGAGTCAGACCAGTCACCCAACTTGAGTTCGATGACACCCGCCAAGCCGTGTCACTTCCGGCATCCACGCGATAACCTCCAAGCCAGCGAGTCAGTTCGGACCCGCCTTCCCAGCGCGCGGCCACTGAATCCTGTTGCGAAGTCGGAGGTGGCGGAGCCGGAACGTTGGCACGTGCGGACAGTATGCCAAACAACGTCAGCAGGAGAAATAGGAAAGAGGATTCTCGCAGGGACATAAAAGAAAGGCGTGACAACAGAAAATCGTCGCCACGCCGGAAAGAGATAGCGCGAAGTAGTCTACGCGCTTTTCTTCTTCAACTCAACGAAGCGGGCAGGTTTCTTGTCTAATACGGTTTCCGCATTGATGACGACCTCGCTAACGTCTTTTCGGCTTGGAACTTCGAAAAAAGCCTCCATCAACGCTTCTTCGGCAATCGCCCGCAATGCCCGCGCTCCCGTCTTGCGGCGCCGAGCTTCACTAATAATTGCGAGTAGCGCATCTTGTTCGAACGTCAACTTGACTCCCTCCATCTCGAACAGCCTGGTATACTGCTTGACCAGTGCGTTTCTCGGTTCAAGAAGGATCCGCATCATGGCCTCGTCCGAGAGCGGTTCGAGCACCGAAACTACGGGCAAGCGGCCGATCAACTCAGGGATCAGCCCAAACATATTCAGATCCTCAAAGCTGACTTGCTTTACGACGTATTCCTTGGTCGCACTTTCAATCGCCTCGGTAGCGCCGAAACCCATGGGATACTTGGCCACGCGACTCCGAACGATCTTCTCCAGTCCTTCAAATGCACCGCCAAGAATAAACAGAATATTCCGCGTGTTCATTTGAATGAACTTCTGTTCGGGGTGCTTGCGTCCGCCCTGCGGCGGCAGATTGGCGTTAGTGCCCTCGAGGATTTTCAACAGCGCCTGCTGCACTCCTTCACCTGAAACATCACGCGTTATCGACATATTCGGATCTTTACGCGCAATTTTGTCAATCTCGTCAATGTAGATGATGCCCATTTCCGCGCGGGCAACATCATAATCAGCATTCTGCAGCAGTCGCACAAGCACATTCTCGACATCTTCCCCCACGTAGCCTGCTTCGGTAAGTGTGGTAGCGTCGGCAATCGCAAAAGGGACATGAAGGAAGCGTGCCATCGTCTGCGCAAGCAGAGTCTTGCCCGTTCCGGTCGGACCGATAAGCAGGATGTTTGCTTTCTCGATTTCGACATCCGACGCCTGATCTACGGTAGTGATTCGCTTGTAATGGTTGTAGACCGCCACAGCAATCTTGCGCTTCGCGTCGTCCTGTCCGATGATGTATTCGTCGAGTTTACGCTTTAATTCACGCGGCGTCGGGAAATCAGCAAGATTGACACTCTTGCGGCCTGCCCGCGACATCGCAACAATCTGATGGGCGTGCTCAACGCAGACATCACAGATGGCGATGCCGTCTTGATGCTTGATTAGAGTTGCGACCTGCGCCTCGTTGCGGCCACAGAAGGAGCATGCCTGTTCCAAACGGGATTCTGTCACGATGGTGCCTTAGCTCTTGACTTGCTTGCGAGGATAGATAATCTCGTCAATTATGCCGTATTCTTTGGCTTGCTCGGCGGACATGAAGTAGTTTCGATCCGTGTCCTGCTCAATTCGCTCGAGGGATTGTCCCGTATGATACGACAACAGCTCATTAAGCTTTGCCCGTGTCTTAAGGATCTCTTTGGTCATGATATCTATGTCAGTGGCCTGGCCCTGCGCGCCGCCAAGAGGCTGATGGATCATGACCCGAGCGTTCGGAAGAATGCTGCGCTTACCCTTGGCTCCTGCAGCCAGAAGAAAAGCACCCATCGACGCAGCCTGACCGATGCAAATAGTTGCAACGTCGGGTTTCACATGCTGCATTGTGTCATATATCGCCATTCCCGATGTGACAATACCGCCGGGACTGTTGATGTAGAGGCTGATGTCCTTTTCCGGATCTTCAGCCGCGAGAAAGATCAATTGCGCGATAATCAGACTGGCGATGTGATCGTCAATCGGAGTTCCGACTATGATGATGCGTTCTTTGAGCAAACGGGAATAGATGTCAAACGCGCGTTCGCCGCGACCCGTCTGCTCTACGACCATGGGGACTAAGGCCATGGAAATCTGTTCTCCTGTAGCGTAAGTAATGCTTAAACCGTAACGATTCTCGAGGATTCGGTGCGTCCTTCAAACTCTGCAAGGGGCACCGATACTCTCTTGATTGTAATGTTGTTTTCGAGGTAATTCAAGACTTTGCGTTCCTGAACATCGTCCTGAATCTGCTGCAACTGATCCGGTGTCAGGCGTTGCTTAAAGTCTTCCGCCATTTCATCTTCGAGTGTCGCCAGATTTGCGATTTCCTGATTGATCTCTTCATCCTTCACCCTGAGATCGAACTCCTGAATCAGGCGATTGCGCATCAGGTACCATCGCAGGGTCCAAATTGCAGATGCACGATAATCCTTCCGGAACTTCTCGCGAGCAGACTCATCGCCTTTGCTATGGGATCGCTGCTCGGCTTCCTCGGTCATGCGATCAAGGTAGTTCTCCAACATGCGCGGCGGGACGGGAAAGTCCGATTTGCGCAGCAATTCGTCGGCAGCCATTCGGAACATTTGCTGCCGCGCAGCATGACCGGCACGGGCTTCGATATATCTGCGAAGATCGCTCTTCAGGTCGTCCAGTGTGGCAAGATTGGGATTGACCGAATGGACGAAGGCATCATCCAACTCTGGCAACTCTTTCCGCTGGATATTGCGAATAGTGAGTTGTGCGCGCATCGGCTTGCCTTCTTCCGCGCCAGCGCGCCTGAACTCGACATTAGCGGTTTGATCACAAGTCAGCCCCTTGACTCGCGAAGCAAAATCCTCGCCAAACTGCTGCCTGCTCATGTCAATCGTAATGTCCTTTTGGGAGCGGCCCACGAGTGGAAATCCCGAGTCGTCAAGCTCCTGCAAATCAAATGTAATCACCGAGTGATCGTCAATCGGATCCTCTGTGGGCACAAGCACGGCTTGCGACTCGCGCAGACTCTCCAGCGACGTGACCACGTCTTCGTCACCGGCCTGTGGTTCTTTCAGCTCCACCTCGATAGTCGCCAAATCGGGCAACGGGATCTCAGGCAGTATCTCTACGACCACTCTGAATGTCAGCGGTTGTCCGGGCTCAAAGTTGATTTCGCTCATTTCCCCCGGTGAAATCGGATAGAGCTTCTCCTGATCGAGCGCCGTTCGATAGGCGTCCTGAAGCACTCTTTGGATCGTGTCCTCGGTGACCGCCGGACCATACCTCTGTACAAGAACGTTTCTGGGGACCTTCCCCGGACGAAATCCCGGGATTTTTGCATGTGACTTAATGGCCTCCATCCCCCGCTCCAGCTCCTCTCGCATGAACTCGGCAGGAACGGCGACCTTCAGCTCATGCTGAACATCATTAAGTCTATTGTTTTCAACTGTTAGCTGCAATTTTGCTCCAAAACTTAGAAATTCGTGCGAAAGGGGGGACTCGAACCCCCACATCCTTCCGGATACCAGAACCTAAATCTGGCGCGTCTGCCAATTCCGCCACTCTCGCGCCTAACATGCCATAATACAAAACCATGCGCAAAGGTGCAACCCTCGAATAAGCAAGCTCTTTCAGCATGGGAACGCCTTTACTCTGGATAGGAACATCCTTACATTGTGCGATTCACGGCAACCGGTGAGTAATGAACTCCAAACTCGCGATTCTGTTCCTGACAATTTTCATCGATCTGCTCGGTTTTGGGCTGATCATTCCGGCGTTGCCCTTCTATGCGGAGAGTTTTGGTGCGAGCTTCCTCACAATTGGAGTATTGTCGGCGTCATACAGCGCCATGCACTTCTTGTTCTCACCGCTCTGGGGGCGATTGTCGGACCGTCTCGGACGCCGCCCTGTTTTGCTGATTGGCCTGGCGGGATCTGCAATAGCATTCTTGATGTTTGGCTTAGCAGAAAGCCTGCTCATGCTGTTTGTGGCACGCATTCTGGCTGGAATTCTTTCTAGTGCAACGCTGCCGACTGCACAGGCCTACATCGCCGACACAACATCTGACGCGGATCGCGCCAAAGGAATGGGGCTGATAGGTGCGGCCTTTGGCTTAGGTTTCATTTTCGGTCCGGCTGTAGGCGGCATCTTGACCAAATACGGTTACGGATTTCCGGCACTTGTCGCATCCGGTATGTCGGCTCTGAACTTCATCTGGGCATACTGGAAACTGCCTGAGACTCAGTCTGAACACAGTATTGGAGCTCACCGCTCATTGCTTTCC
This sequence comes from bacterium, assembly GCA_023382385.1. Classification (NCBI taxonomy): domain Bacteria; species bacterium. The sequence continues at coordinate 727,368 of JAHDVH010000001.1, forward strand.
ATCAGCTCACTTCGAGAATTGTTTTCTGTTCCCATGCTCGGAGTCCTGATTGGAGTATTTTTCGTGCAGGTTTACGCGTTTTCTCAGATGGAAGCGACTTTCGCGCTGTTCTGCGAGCACCGACTGTCGCTTGACGCGGTGCACGTCGGATGGATTCTCGCGGAAGTCGGAATCATCTCAGCAATCGTGCAGGGAGCGCTCATGGGCAAACTGGTGCGTGCGTTCGGCGAGGCCCCCTTGGCCAGAACCGGACTACTGCTCATGGCACTTGGCTTAGGAGTTATGGGATTCGTGCAGTCAACGCTGCAGTTGGTAGCGGTCGCCCCGCTGCTTGCGATTGGCTCTGCTCTCATGAATCCCACGATCAATTCACTGATTTCAAAGGCTGCTCCACCGGGCAAACAGGGTCTCACGATGGGTACGGCCCAATCGATTGCCGCGCTCGGTCGCGTGTTCGGCCCGCCAAGCGGAACGGCATTGTTTCAATTCGTCGGGCTTTCCGCACCGTACTGGGTTGGAGGCCTGATGATTGGTGCCGTCGCACTGATCAAGTTAAAGAAGAAGTAGCCGCTATCTGCCCGCAACGAGAATAGAAAGGCCCGGACAATCCGGGCCTTTGTCGTCCATCGGTTGTCAGACTACTCAGCTATCATACTGCCGTAGAAAATGGAGCAGCTCTTCGACGTTCCTTCGTGCTCCAACAAAGAGCGGGACTCGGTCGTGCAGACCTTTGGGAACAACATCGAGGATGGACTGCTTTCCGTCGGTTGAAAGACCTCCTGCCTGTTCGATCACCATCGACATCGGCGAGGCCTCATACAGCAGGCGCAGTTTCCCTTTGGGATTCTTGGGGTCCTTATAGTCAAGGGGATACATGAAAATTCCGCCGTAGAGCAAAGTGCGATGCACGTCTGCAATCATTGACCCGATGTAACGCAAGGAATACGGAGTACCGCGCTCTTTATCTGGTGTGATGATGTGGTCTATGTACCGCTTTACACCCTCACTCCAGTAGTGGTAATTACCCATGTTAATGCTGAAGTACTTGCCATGCTCAGGGATACGCATGTCCGGATGTGACAACAGGAACTCACCAATAGAGGGTTCAAGAGTGAACCCGTTGACACCGTGCCCGGTGGTGTAAACCATCATGGTTGAACTGCCGTAAACGATGTATCCCGCCACCACCTGTTCCCTGCCCGTCTGCAGCAAATCTGCTTCCGTGCCGGGCGTGCCGTCCGGCGAAATCCGCTTGTGAATCGAGAAGATTGTTCCAACGTTGATATTGGCATCAATATTCGAACTTCCGTCAAGCGGATCAAACGCAAGAGTATATTTGCCGTATTGAAACTCTGCAGGAATTGAGATCATCTTCTCCCGCTCTTCGGAGGCCATGCAGCACAATACTCCGGCGTGATCCATGGCTCGATAGATCATGTCATTGGAAATCTCGTCAAGCTTCTGAACGACTTCCCCCTGAATATTCGTATGGCCCGCCACACCCAGAATATCCGAGAGTCCAGCACTGCGAACTTCTTTGGTTATCTGCTTGGCGGCAAATGCGAGTAGGTGCATCAGGCGTGTCAATTCACCTGTTGCCTCGGGATGTTTTGACTGTTGATCTATGAAGTGACGTTCAATCGTGCAGGTGCGTTCGGCACTCATCGGAACCTCGATGCTAAAGTAAGTTCAAGAAATCGGCAAAACGGTGGATGACATGATCCGCCTCACTCAAATAGCGAGGAGGCAAGGTGGTTGTAATCGCTGCAGTGCGCAATCCCGCGGCTTGCGCCGAGCGGATTCCCAGCGGAGCGTTTTCCAGCACCAGACACTCCGACGCATCTAGCCCGGAGTGATGCAGTGCCGTCAGATATGGGTCCGGCGCAGGTTTGCCTTTGCCATATTCGGCGGGAGTAAAGATACTTCGGAACAACCCAAACTCACTCTCTGAAAGCACAGCGTCCATATTGCTGCGAATGGAACCGGTGACAATATCGCAAGCGATGTTTCGGCTCCGCAAGTCTCTGACAAGTTCTGCAGCTTCGGGAATCAATCCTTTCGGGGCGGAGGACCGGTAGAGTGCCCGCTTGCGCTCGATCAATTGGGCCTGCTGTTCCGCAGAGTACTCATAACCCCGCTCAGACAACAGCCGTGATATCGTGTCTTCTGCTTTTTCACCTTCATTCAGCTGAAAATAGAGATCATCCAATTGAATGCCGATTTCGCCCAGAATCTTCTCCCAC